>CAYVJA010000031.1:7602-32089 GCA_964451605.1 uncultured Bacteroidales bacterium
CGAGGGTAAGGCCCACCACAAAACTGGTGCAGTGGGTGGGGTATAGCATGGGTGGGAGGCCGTAGCGCCAGGTCTTTTTTCCCTCTTCTACATAGAGCGACTCCAGGCCGGGGTGGTTGTATTGTGCGGCATAGCTCATAAAGTTGCCGAAGTCGCCTTTTTTGTAGTAGGCTTTTACCGAAATCATACTTTGACGCCATACGCTGGTTTCGGCCATCATGTAGGTGAGACCGCTTCTCTTCACCATGTTGCGTATGTCGTTGCATTCGTCGAGGGTCATGGCTGCCGGCACGGCACAGAGCACATGTTTTCCCGCTTGCAGTGCGGCTATCACATGTTTGGCATGGTCGGGTGCTCCGGTAGCGATAAACACGGCATCCACCTTCGGATCCTTAATCAATTGTTCCAGAGAGTCGTAACTTTTTGCACATTGATAGGTTTGCATCAGCGCCTCTTTTCGCGCGGGAATAAGATCGCTCACCGCTTCGACAATGCATTGGGGGTGCAGATGGAAGTAAAAGCTCAGCCCAAATCTCCCGCCCACAATGCCTATCCGCACCTTTTTATCGGGTTCGGTTTCGGCAAACAGGCCATCAGGGGCCATCGACAGGGCCGTGATTCCCAGGCCGGTCTTCTTCAAAAAATTACGACGGTTCATGCTTCTCCATTTTAAGGTGTTGGGTTCGCCCCCTTTTTTCAGGGTAGTCTGCCTTAAAGGTAGGGCAAATTATTCACTTAGTGCATCGGAAGGCATGAGCTTGATTCTGCCAGCTTGTTATTATTGTCTGTAATATATCTATGAAATAGCCTGACCGATCCTGAAATATTTGTACATTGAAGTGTGATTTAACGCAAACTATTTACCCGAAATTTCTCACAAAATGAGGCACTTACTACAGATTATACTTGCATTCTTCGCTCTGGGATGTATCGGAGCCTGCAGCAAAGACGATAATGACCCGGATGGGTCCTCGCGCAACACGCACAGAGTTTCGCAAGTGACAATGAGCTCCGGTGAAGGTGATGTCGGGAGATATGTTTTTTCGTATCAGGGCGATAAATTAGTACAAGTCATGTTGTACGAAAAGGATGATAGTGAGAATTGGATTGAACAACATAAAGATGTAGTATCCTACACGGGCGATAAAGCCACGTTAATCTGCCACCAAAAAGAGGCCGGAGTTTGGGAGATGACAAACAAATATGAATTCGTTATCCAAAATGGATTGATGATGGAGGAGCTTCATTTTACGCTCCTAAATGATGTATGGATAAATCTTTCGAAATGGACCTATCACTATTCGAATAAAAGGCTTACTTCGTGGCAATCCGAACACTATGATGCTGAATCGGGTGCAACCCTTGATGTCGATAAGGGCGAAAATGTATACCAGAATGGCAAAGTTACCGAGTATAAAGAGTACTCTTCGTCCGACGAATCGGAGGATTGGATGCAGGATAATAAAATCCTCTTTTCGTATTCTGCCGACCAATTGACCGGCTATATTCAATACGAGTTCGATGAAACTGAAAATTGGGAGGAATATAGAAAAGCGGAACTCTCTTATGAGGGCAATCTAATTTCGCAGCGTGTAGTTTCTTATTGGGATAGTGAGCAAAGTGAATGGGATTTCGATAATTCTACGTTTTACACCTATAACAGCAATGGTTATTTGCTGACCGCAACGGACGATGAAGACATACAATATCTGTATGAGTATGAGGAAGGAAATGGGAATGCCAAATTCTTTTGGGTTTATCCTGAAGCAGTAATGTATCGTGAACCTACGTTAAAAAGTGCAACGGTAAAAGGAAACAGGATGCATATTCCCTATTATCAACGACTTAAAATGGAGTAAGATCTGTTCTCATTATATCTGTTCTCATTATAAATAATAAGATATGAAGATAAGGAAGAAGATGAGTTGGGTTTTTGTGGTGTGGATGATGGCGGCAACGAATCTTTTTGCCCAAACGCAAAAGCCCGACCCTAAGTTTTTTGTCTATCTCTGTTTCGGACAGTCGAATATGGAGGCGGGAGCGCGTCCCGAGCCGCAGGATTCGGGCAGGGTCGATAAGCGGTTCCAGATGCTGGCTGCGGTCGATAACCCGAAACTGGGCCGCACAATGGGGAATTGGTATGTGGCCGAACCGCCTATTAACCGCCCCGAAAACAATATGGGGCCGGTCGATTGGTTTGGACGCACTATGGTGGCCAATCTTCCCGATGCCTTCCGGGTGGGCGTAATCAATGTGTCGGTGGCAGGAGCCACGATTGAGTTGTGGCAAAAGGAGAACTATACAACCTACCTCGACAGTGCCGCAACCTGGATGCAGAATATGTGTAAGCAATACAACGGAAATCCTTACCAGCGGCTGGTGGATATGGCTAAAATTGCCCAAAAGAGGGGCGTAATCAAAGGCATATTGATCCATCAGGGCGAATCGAATTCGTCCGATCCCGCATGGCCCGAAAAGGTGAAGGGGATCTACGATGATCTGATGAAGGATTTGAATCTGAACCCCAAGGATGTGCCTTTATTGGCCGGCGAGTTAAAGAGTAAGGAGGAGAACGGGGTCTGTTATCGCTTTAATACCGATATACTGCCTAACCTGAAAAAGAGCCTGCCCAATTCGCACATCATCTCTTCGGCAGGGGTGAAAGGCTCAACCGATCAGTTCCATTTCACTACCGCCGGCATGCGCGAACTGGGCCGGCGATACGCGGTGAAGATGCTCCAGATTCAAGGTTTCCGCTACGACGAAAAAAAGGGGCCGAAGCCCCCATACGAGGTGGTGGTAAACACCGATAAGGAGCCGGTGACGCCGGGTAAGTTTCAACCCAACTGGGAGTCGCTCAGCCAATATCAGGTGCCCGAGTGGTTTCGGAATGCCAAGTTTGGTATTTGGGCTCATTGGGGGCCGCAGTGTCAACCCGGCCAGGGCGACTGGTACGCCCGGTTCATGTACAACGAAGGGGGCCGCGAATACAGATGGCATGTGGCCAACTACGGACATCCTTCGCAATTCGGGTTTAAAGAGGTAATTAACTCCTGGAAGGCCGATAAGTGGGATCCTGAAAAGCTGGTGGCCCTGTACAAACGGGCCGGTGCGCAATACTTTGTGGCTATGGCCAACCACCACGACAACATGGATATGTGGAACAGCAAATACCAGGAGTGGAATACGGTGAATGTGGGGCCCAAACAGGATGTTCTTGCCGGTTGGGCCAAAGCGGCCAAACGCAACGGGCTGCCCTTTGGTCTCAGCTCGCATGCAGCCCATGCCTGGTCGTGGATGGAGGTTGCACAGCGTGCCGACAAGAATGGCCCGTTGGCCGGAGTCCCTTACGATGGAAAACTGACCAAGGACGACGGAAAGGGCACCTGGTGGGAGGGGTTAGACCCGCAGGAGTTGTATGCCCAGAACCATCCGCTGAGCCAGGGGAGCGAAGATATTGGCCGGATTCACAGCCAGTGGGGGTGGGGAAATGGCGTGGCCATGCCGTCGCAGGCCTATTGCGATAAGTTTTATAACCGCACAATCGATATGATCAATCAATTTCAACCCGATCTGCTCTATTTCGACGATACGGCTCTACCGCTCTATCCGGTGAGCGATGCGGGTTTGAAAATTGCCGCCCATCTCTACAACAGCAGCATGAAGCAGAACAAAGGCAAGCTCGAAGCTGTGCTGTTGGGTAAAATCCTGACCCCGGAACAGCGAAAATGTCTGGTATGGGACGTGGAGCGGGGAGCCCCCGACAAGATTCAGCCGGAGCCCTGGCAAACCTGCACCTGCATCGGCGACTGGCACTATAACGAAGCGGTGTATAACCAAAAGCGGTATAAATCGGCCCAATCGGTGATTCAATCGTTGATTGACGTGGTGAGCAAAAACGGCAATATGCTTCTGAGCATCCCCGTGCGTGGCGACGGCACCATCGATGAGCTGGAGGTGGCTGTATTAGAGGGGATTGCCGCCTGGATGGAAATCAACCAGGAGAGCCTTTTCGGCACCCGTCCCTGGAAAGTGTTCGGCGAAGGCCCGGCAGCCGAAGCCGCGAACCCCATCAATGCACAAGGCTTCAACGAAGGGCGTATCAAATTTTCGTCCAAAGACATTCGGTTCAACCAAAAGGGACGCGTCCTGTACGTAACCGTCATGGGTTCGCCCACCGAACCCATTCAGGTAAAAAACCTGAATCAGCAGGCAGGCATCTCCAGGATAGAACTGCTTGGCAGCAAAGAGAAGGTACAATGGCAGCAAACCTCCCAACACCTCCAAATAGAGGCTCCCGCCACCGTACCCAACCCCATTGCCGTTGTCTACAAAGTCACCTTACGGTAAAAAATGGGTAATTAGTGCTCTGGTGCTCTGGTGCTCTGGTGCATCGAAGCGCTTGCGCGCTTCAAGTGCTGCGCTTCGCGCGATACAACAGACCTGTCTCGTCGAAGAGGAAGATAGCTCCAAGGTTGTCGATGAGCGCTATGTCTACATATCGATCATTGATCTCGCTTACGATAGTAACCTTTCCCTTTAATGCATCATAAAAGTTGTAGAAGCGCATATTGTCAACTTCCTGCATATATGACATTATCTCTTGTAATGTAAGAATGGGTTCGGATGAGCGATATTCAATTTTTTCCAGCGTTTTGTAGTATGCATATGTCCACAGGATCACTTGCTTACAATCAAACTTCTGCAGAATGTCGATATAAACCTCTCTAATCTTGATTATCTCTTCGACAATCTCCCGGTGAGAATTATAATAGTGATCATTTTCGCCAATGATGTCCTGGATAAATTGTTTCCACGCGTTATTGAACGGAATGAAATTGAGTTGAAAAATACCATTTGCAAAAAACTCCAGAAGCAGTTCGTCCTCATTTTCAAAGTGTACCGGAATATGCAACTCGTAGTCGCAATAAAGATTCCCGGGTTGCTGTGGCAGGCCGTCATTATCCACATGATAGCATATAGTTATCTTGTATGTTTCAGTCGCCCCAATGTCCAGATACTCCTCATCTTTATCGTATGTTGTATCATCCTCAATACATGACCAATGATACACCGTTAAATTGACCCCGAAAAGCCGGGATACTTTCTGGCAAAAAGAGCTGTAGTCGGCCGAATAAAAGTTGTACTCGCCAAGCGCATTGATTGTTTTAGCAATTCCCATGTGTTCGAAGTGGCAGTTTTTGCGTTTCGCTGTCTGTGATACGATTTTGGCGGCACAATCACGCCGGATGTTGATTACGTTTCATTTGCGATTATATACATTTTGTGTATAAAATCATACTCAACACGCTATCTTCGTTCTCAGAACTTGCATCCTCCGATGGTAATCCTGTGGCGGAGGTAACCCTATAGAATTTGAGATGGAACTTCGTGTAGATTCAGATTTTGTGCTCAGACAGATGGAGCCGGCCGATGCGGTGGATATTTTCAGGACAATCGACAGCCAGAGGGCCTATCTGGGAAAATTTCTGCCCTTTGTGGCTCTCACCCGAGGAGTGGCCGATTCCGAAATGTATGTCGATTCGGTGGTAAACGCCCCGGCCACCCGGTTTGATTATGTTTTCACCATCCGGAAAGGCAACACCTTTGTGGGGCTGGCGGGCTATAAAGATACCGACCGGCTAAACCGAAAGACCGAAATAGGCTATTGGCTTTCCGAACCCTTCCAAAAGCAGGGCATAATGACCCGATCCGTTGCCAGACTGTGCGACTATGCCTTCCACGAATTAGACCTGAACAGAATCCAGATAAAATGTGCCGTCGAAAACCATGCGAGTATCGCCATACCCAAACGATTAGGCTTCACCTTCGAAGGCATTGAACGGCAGGGCGAGCTGCTAACCGGAGGCATCTACACGGATGTGGCGGTGTATAGTAAGTTGAGGAATGATAATGCTCTAATGCTCTAATGCTCTATTGCTCTATTGCTGCGCTAAAGCGCTAGAAGTTAATGGTGAATGGTTAATGCGCTGCGCGCTAGTGGAACAGTGATGTGCTGATTAGATAAACGGAAATAATAATGGAGCAGAAGGATTATTTGTTGAGGGAGATTGAGAAGATTGGTTTGATTATTCGCGCTATCCGGCAAAGGCTTTTTGGGGGCGCCGATGACACTGCAATCCATGCTGAAACGCAGATGGCAGAGGTTAAGGAGATGTTGATGCAGGAGATGCAGTTCGATCTCGACCATTTTCTGACTTTAGACAGCCAGGCAACAAATCAATATTTCGATCTGTTCGAAGGATTCAATGTCGATAACATAGAGCAACTGGCCGATTGTTTGGCACAACTGGGTTCGGATACAGAATCGAACACTGCAACCCAATGCCGCGAAAAAGCACTCCAACTCTACGCACTTTGTAATGCCAAAAGCAAAACCTACTCCTTCGAACGCGAAGCCAAAATCGACAACCTAAAGAATATCAGGTAATCAAGGGTCAATGGTTAATGCGCTGCGCGCAAGTGCTCTAGTGCTCTAATGCATCGAAGCGCGAACGCGCTTCAAGTGCTGCGCTGGCGCGCGATGACCCAGTATTTCAGATGACGCAGGACTCTGGCAGTTACCTCCAATTAGGCCGAAATCAAGGGTCAATGGTTAATGCGCGAAGCGCAGCACCAGAGCACCAGAGCACCAGAGCACCAGAGCATTGTAATTTGCGCAAACTTTCCTTATCTTTCATTCTATTTGTTGATGGTTCTTTATCGGGAGGAAAGGACATGGATTTGAAAAATGAACTATACAACCTGGTGCGGTCTGATGAACGTATTTTCGATTATATTCAAAATAATTTGTTAGACGGCTTATGGTATTGGGATCTCGAAAATCCTGAACAAGCATGGATGAATGCCCGGTTTTGGACCGTATTGGGCTACAATCCCGATGAGATGCCGAATGATGCCAATGCGTTGAATAAAATCATAAACCAGGACGATCTGAAACTTGCCAACGAAAGTCTGGCCAGACACTTCGAAGATCCTAATTCGCGGTTCGATCAAATTGTGAGATATACCCACAAGGATGGCTCTACAAAATGGATACGGGCTCATGGATTGGCCATTCGCGATAAAGAGGGGAAGCCCCTGCGAATGCTCGGCGTGCATCAGGATGTAACGGAGTGGAAAGTGAGAGAACAAGAGCTTTCTGCCGCGAAAGAGAAAATTCAGGAAAGCGAGGAGAAATATGGTGCCTTTTACAACAACGCCCCACTGCCTTTTCAATCGCTCGACGAAAACGGCTGCTTTCTCGATGTGAACCCCACCTGGTTAAAAACGCTGGGTTATCAACGGGAGGAGATCATAGGGAAATGGTTTGGCGACTTTTTGCATCCCGATTCGGTAGAACAGTTTCGAACCAATTTCCCCGCATTTAAAAAACGCGGCTACACTTCGGACGTCCAATTCACTTTTCGGAAAAAGGACAACGCCTACATTCATGTTTCGTTCGAAGGGCTTGTTGGCTATACCCCCGAGGGGAAATTCAGGCAAACCTATTGTGCCTTTAAAAATGTCACCGAACAGAAGGCGCTCGAAAAGGCGCTGATCATAGCCAAAGAAGAGGCCGAACAAAAGGAGGCAGAGCAACGCAAACTATCCGAGAAGCTGACACAGGAGCGCATCCTGCTCCGCACCATTGTCGACAGCATTCCCGATGCCATCTATGTAAAAGATTTGGCTTCGCGTAAGGTCATTGCCAACAGGGCCGATTGCCAGAATTGCGGCGTGGAAAAGGAGGAGGATCTTCTGGGTAAAGACGATTTCGATTGTTTCCCTGTTGAGGATGCAGAACGATATCTTGCCGACGACCAAAAGGTGATGATTGAGGGGATACCTGTGCTGGACAGAGTGGAACGGCTTACCCTCTCGGATGGAAGTATCAGATGGTTGCTCTCTTCCAAGCAGCCGCTCTACGACGACTCCGGAAAAATTGTAGGGTTGGTGGGCAATGCACGCGATATCACACAGCGTAAATTGGCAGAGGATGCCCAGAAAGAGCTACTGCAACGGTTTGAGCTGATCAGTCAGCATCTGCCGGGGGTAATCTTCCAATATCGGCTTCGTCCCGATGGTTCGTCGCATTTTCCCTATACCAGTCCCGGTATGGTGAGAATTTTCGGCATCGAACCCTCTGCTGTGGAGCAGGACGACTCCGAGGCATTAAAAACCGTGCACCCCGACGATCTGGCCCGGCTAAATGCCTCAATTGCCCGTTCTGTCCAAAATCTAATCCCCTGGCACGATATTTTCCGGGTAATCAATCGCGAAGGCAATACGCTGTGGGTAGAGGGGAACTCCACACCGATGAAACTAGAAGATGGAAGTATTGTCTGTTACGGATACATGCAGGACATCACTGAGCGCAAGTTGGCCGAAGAGAAACTCAAGCTGCTTAACCGTGCCGTCGAAGCGAGTTCGGTATCGGTGGTTATCACCGATGCGGAGGGATTTATTAGTTACGTGAATCCTTACTTTTCGGAACTTACGCAGCGTATGCCGGATGAGGTGTTCGGGAAAAAGTTGCGCATTCTGAGCCCGGGAAAATTATCGGATGTGGATAGCGAAGGGCTTTGGAAAGCCATTCTCTCCGGTAAAGAGTGGACCGGCGAATACCGGAATTGGAGGAAGAACGGAGAGTTTTACTGGGAGAAGTCGGTTGTTTCGCCCATCATGAGCAGTACAGGCAAGTTGACGCACATTGTTTCCATCAGCGAAGACATGACCGAACGGAAAAGAATGTTCGAAGAGTTAGTGGTGGCTAAAGAAAAAGCAGAGGAGAGCGACCGGCTTAAATCGGCTTTCCTGGCCAATATGTCGCACGAAATCCGCACGCCGATGAACGGCATCCTCGGCTTTGCCGAACTGCTGCAAGAGCCTGAATTGACCGGCGAACAGCAGAGTAAGTATATTCAGATTATTCAAAAAAGCGGCGCCCGGATGCTGAGTATGATCAACGATTTGATCAGCATTTCGAAGATAGAGTCGGGGATTGTCGATATCCATCCGGAAGAGGTAAATATAAACAGTCAGTTGCAGTTTGTCTACGATCTTCTCAGGATTGATGCCAATAACAAGAGCCTCAATCTGATCTATCGTTGTGGATTAACGGATCAGGAAGCTGTGCTTATCACCGATGGGGAGAAACTGTACGGGATTATCTCCAATCTGGTGAAAAATGCCATTAAGTTTACGGATGAGGGAGCCGTAGAGTTTGGGTATACCCGCAAAGGGAAAGAGATTGAGTTTTATGTTAAAGACACTGGCGTTGGGATTCCGAAAGAGAAGCAGGAGACTATTTTCGAACGTTTTATTCAGGCCGATATCTCCGATAAAATGGCACGACAGGGTGCCGGGCTGGGCTTAGCCATTTCGAAGGGGTATGTAGCGATGCTTGGCGGAAAAATCTGGCTCGAGAGCGAGGAGGAAAGAGGTTCGACCTTCTATTTTACCCTGCCTCTCCACACCCATTCGGAGTGGGAAGTCCGGTAGCGTTTTCTGCCGGTTCGGCCGGCTGATTAGGCGATTCGGCAATTTTTTCTTTGACAGGGAGGTCTGCGGCTATTCTTTTGTAGCCGTAAAACTCTTCGTTAACCCATACCCTTATGAAACCGAACCAAAGTAAGTCGAAGTTTTTGCCCGCTAAGTGGGTACTACACATCAGGTTTTTCCTCTTTTGTGCCGCTTTTACCCCCTTATGGGGGCTTATCATCGGAGCAGAGCTGACTCCGTCGTTTTTGCTGGCCACTTTCGTCATGATGTTTATCATGATGGAGATACTCTTCCCCATCTCGAGGAGGCTATTCGAACTCAAAGGGGTCTATACCCGAAAGGACATTACGGTACAGTATCTTGTCCGGTTGTTGCTCTTTTTCTTCCTGATTATGATTATGGCCGTGATTCTTTATGTGCTGTTCGCGGTCTCGTTCAATCTGGCGGGAGGGTATGGATTCCCCGATCTGCCCGCACTTTTTTACCAATCGGCCTATGTCTTTAGAACGGTAGCCATTGCGCTCTTTTTTACCACCCCTATGTTTTTCTATATCCCCTGGCAGCAAGCCATGAAGAGGGAGTTCGAACTGCGTGAGCAAAATCTGATATTCCAGAATGAGACCCTGAAAAGCCAGATCAATCCGCACTTTTTGTTTAATTGCTTCAACACCTTGTCGTCGCTGGTAAACACCCAATCGGAGGTTGCCGGTCGGTTTATCGAAAAATTGTCGGCCATCTATCGCTATATACTCGATAACTCAACAAAGATCAAGGTACCGTTACAGGATGAACTTGCGTTTCTTGCCGACTATTTTTACCTTCACCAGATACGCAACGAGGGGAAGATAGAACTCACCGTCGAAATACCGCAAGAGGAGAGGGGCTTGGAGATCTTGCCTGTATCGCTGCAATTGTTAATTGAGAATGCCATTAAACACAATAGGGCCACCCTTGACAAACCGTTGCGCATCGAGGTCTACAGGGAGGGAAATTATGTGGTGGTAAAGAACAACAGACAAAAATTGGCTACACAGGTGGTTTCTACCGGAATCGGGCTGAAAAATCTCAACGAGAGGGTACGATTGGTTACCGGTAACGAGATTGTAATTCTTGAGCAGGAGGGCAGTTTTTGTGTCAAGGTGCCTTTGATAGCCCCGAACGGCTGCAAATGAGAAGAGAATATGAATGTATTAATTACTGAGAATGAGAAGCCTGCGGTCGATGGTCTGGTGCGTTTGTTAAAGGCCATCGACCCGGCCATTCATATCGTAGGCGTTACCGATTCGGTAGAGTCTACCATGAACTGGTTACAGACACACCGGCAGCCCGATCTGCTGTTGATGGACATCCAACTGGACGACGGACTCTGCTTTGAGCTGTTCGAAATCGTTAAAATTGAGATACCCGTCATTTTTACCACGGCTTACGATGAGTATATGCTCTCTGCCTTTAAGGTGAATAGTGTCGACTATCTGTTAAAACCCATCGGCGAGGAGAGTCTGCGCAGAGCCATCGAAAAGTTCCGCTCTATCCATTATCACCCATCCGAGAAAAGCGAGGTGTTCAAACAACTGTTGCAAAGCCTTAATAAAGGGTATAAGAACCGATTCCTGATTAAGGTGGGCGAACACTATAAATCGGTTCCCGACACCGAAATTGCCTGTATCTATATCCTGGAGCGAGCCACTTTTCTCCGGACTTCGTCCGAGAAAGATTACCCCATCGATTACACCCTCGAGGCCCTCCAAAAGAGCCTCGATCCCGGCAGGTTTTTCAGGATTAACCGAAATTGCATGGTGAATATCAATGAGATTTCCGATATCCTGCACTACTCTTCCAGTCGGTTAAAGATTACCCTGAAAGGGAACAAGCCTGTTCCCGATTTGATAGTCAGCAAAGACAAGGTGTCGGAGTTTAAGAGATGGATAGATAAGTAAAGTGCTCCTCAACTCACCGGAATTTCGTATTTTACAGCAAATCCCTTTCTCCACCGTAAAATACTCCATTATGATGAAGTTGATTGAGAATCCGATTGAAGCGTTTTTGACCAGAACAGCTATTTCGGACGAGGCGGCTATCTACGTTCGTCTGTTCGTTTTGTCGCTGCTCATTCTGCCCCTGGCGTGGCTGTCGTTTTTTCTTTTTAAAAGGTTTCTCACCACCTATGTGTACAAATGGGTAAAAAAATCGTCGTTTACCTGGGACGATGCACTGGCCGATCGTCGTGTGTTGAACAATCTGGCACACATTGCTCCTGCCTTTATTGTCAGAATGGTGGCTCCCACACTATTTGTCGATTTTCCGCAATGGCATACCCTTGTGACGAAACTCACCGACTGCTATTTTACCCTTGCCATCTTTACCATTGTCTTAGGACTCCTTAAGGTGGTAGAATATGCCCTGTCCAGGCAGCCGGCTTTTAAGGACAAGCCCATGATGAGCTACTTCCAGCTGATTCGGCTCATTCTTTATATTGTGATTTTTATATTGCTGCTGTCTATTTTGCTCGATAAGGATCCGATCTATTTTTTGGGCGCTTTTGGTACGATGACAGCCATTCTCTTGTTGATCTTCAAAGATACCATTCTGGGCCTTGTGGCCAGTGTGCAGATCTCGGCCAACGACATGGTGCGGGTGGGCGATTGGGTGGAGATGCCCAAATTCAATGCCGACGGCGATGTCCTGGCTATAAATCTGAATACGGTAAAGGTGCAGAACTGGGATAAGACCATCACCACGATACCCACCTACTATTTTATTACCGACAGTTTTAAGAACTGGCGGGGAATGGTGGAATCGGGCGGGCGACGCATTAAGCGCTCCATTCTTCTGAATTCGCAAACCATTCGATTTGTCGACAAAGAGTCACGGAACCGATACAAACAATACCAGTTGATCTCTGACTACATCGATGCCAGGCAAAAGGAGATTGAGGATTTTAATGCCGAACAGCAGATAGACACTTCGGTGCTGATTAACGGCAGACGAATGACCAATCTGGGTGTGTTTCGGAAATATATTGAATACTATTTGCGCAATCACCCCTTTATCCGCAAGGATATGACCATCCTGGTAAGACAGCTGGGTATTGAAGATAAGGGGGTACCCATAGAGGTGTACTGTTTTACTACCACTACCTCATGGGTAGCGTACGAAGACATTCAGGCCGATGTCTTCGATCACCTGTTGGCGGCCGCCAGCTTCTTTGGTCTGGAGATTTTTCAGCAACCTTCGGGAAAGGATATCTCGGCTTCGATTGAAAGGTTTGCCGATAATTTTCGTGCTTCCGGGGGGTCATAAAGGCCTATTTTTTATTTTTTTTGGCCCCATTGGTAGAAAAAAGCGGGTCAGGGTAATATAAAAGAGAAAATTGGAGTAATTTTAAGTTTGTCCGATTTTTTCTTTCGGGCTTATTATACTGATTATTAACCTAATTTCTTATTTCAAATTACACCTGTCATGAGTGATCCCACGTACAATCCTTTCGAAACAGCCCAAAAACAATTCGACCACGCCGCCGATTTATTACAACTCAACCAGACAACGCGCGAACTGTTACGCAATCCTCTGCGAGAGTACCATTTTCTGATTCCTGTGCGAATGGACGATGGAAGTAGAAAGATTTTTAAAGGATTCAGGGTTCATCATAATGATGCGCGGGGTCCTGCCAAAGGCGGTATCCGATTTCACCCGATGGAGACCATCGATACGGTAAAAGCCCTTTCGATGTGGATGACATGGAAAACCTCGGTAGCCGACATTCCTTTAGGGGGTGCAAAAGGGGGAGTCATTTGCGATCCGCACCATTTGAGCAAAACAGAGCAAGAGCAGATTTGTCGGGGATGGATTCGCCAGATTGCGAAGAATGTGGGCCCGAATATCGATGTGCCTGCTCCCGATGTGATGACCAATCCCCAACATATGCTATGGATGCTCGATGAATACGAGTTGATTATGGGTGAAAGGCTCCCTGGCTTCATCACGGGCAAACCGGTAGGTATGGGCGGTTCGAAAGGCCGTTCCGAAGCCACGGGTTACGGGGTGATGTATACCTTGCGCGAAGCCTTGAAGGAGTTGCCTATTAAACCCGATAACACTACCCTCAGCGTGCAGGGCTTTGGCAATGTGGCCCGTTCGGCGGTTGAGGCGTTCCAATTGATGGGTGGAAAGGTATTGTGTGTCTCCTCTTGGGATGAGGCCGATAAAACCAGTTATACCTTCCGCAAAAAAACGGGTGTCGATCACAAAGAACTGCTCTCAATAACCGACTCGTTTGGCGGTATCGACAAAGCCAGGGCGCGTGATTTGGGGTATGATATTTTACCCGGCGATGCCTGGATTGAACAGGAGGTAGATATTTTACTCCCGGCCGCTTTAGAAAATCAGATTCGGCCCGACAACGTAAACAAGATACATAAGAGTGTCCGGATTTTGGTGGAGGGTGCCAATGGCCCTACTGCCCGTGATGCGGATGCGGTAATCAATCAGCGTAATATTCATATTATTCCCGATTTTCTTGCCAATGCAGGAGGTGTGGTATGCAGTTATTTCGAACAGGTTCAGTGTAATATGAACTTTTTCTGGGAGAAAGACGAAGTGCTCGGGAAGCTCGACCACAAAATGACCTCTGCCTATCTGGCTGTGAGCGACTTTGCCCGGACCAATTCGCTGGGTATGCGCGATGCTGCCTATGTGATTGCAGTAAACCGGGTTGCGCAGGCTTGCCGCGACCGCGGATGGGTCTAGTCCTTCGGATCGGCACCTTTTATGGTATAGTGTATGAGCCCTCAGCGACAGATAAACAGACTTTCGGACGAGCTGAAAGAGCGTGCTAAAGAGCTCAGTTGCCTGTATGAGGTGCAAGAGCGGCTAAACAACAGCAAGAAGAAGACCGACGAGATCTTTCAGGAGATTGTCGGGATTCTTCCCCATGGCTGCCAGTATCCGGATATTTGTAAGGCGCAGTTGGTGTACAGGGGAAATCTGTATCAAACTAAAAATTTCAAAAAATCGAAGTGGGCGCTCCAGGAGAATATTACCGTCCAGGATGAGGTGGTAGGAACCATAAGTATCTACTACACCGAAAAGCGACCCACAGAATTTTTTGGCCCCTTCTTGCAGGAAGAGCAGAAACTGATTGCCTCCATTGCGGGTCAGATTTCTGCCTTCCTTTTGCACCAACAGCTAAAATCGGTGTTCGAAGAGAACGAACCGGTGATTAAAGAGTTGAAGGCGGAGTGGTTTACCATTTTCGAGATGCTCAAGGCTACCAACCCCAAACTGCTTGTCAGCATTTCCAGAAAGATGATCAACTTTCTGTGCATGAGCGGAATTAAGGAGGCCGAAGGGCTGTTCGAACTCTTCAGCCCGGTCTATTACGATAAAATGGGGCTCTTACAGGAGGGCGAGAACCGTCCCTGTCAGGAGAGCAAAACTACCGATATGGTCTCGGCCGGTTATGCCATTTTTGAGTTGGCCGGGAAACATCTTGCCGAAAAGGAGATTGTCGACAGCATTCACAAATGGATAAAAGAAGACCGATCGGGCTTCCTGGTGAATATTCTCGAAAACAGCGGTTCGTCGCTGGCCGAAATCAGCAGCGCCATCGAACGGTTTCACCACCTTTCGCCTCACGGACTCGAAATCTCCCCTTCGCGCGAGAAGAATGTGAAGATCTCTCTGATTCGTCGATTGCTGATAGATCAACCCGATTTTATCGAGATTGCCAAGAAGTATATAGAGGTCAGCGATTTTCACCAGTTGCTCAAGCGGATTATTTCGCCGGTAGGGAGTTACGGGAAACTGGGGGGAAAGAGTTCGGGCCTCTTTTTGTCGAGCCACATTCTGTGGAAATCGACCGCTTCGAACCCCTTTTTCGGCCGGGTCAAGGTGCCTAAAACCTGGTACATCACCTCCGACGGGATTCTCAACTTTATGAAGCGAAACGATCTGGAAGATATTATGGAGCAGATCTATAAGAATATCGACCAGGTGAAAAAGGAGTATCCTTACGTGGTGCATGTCTTTAAGAATTCGCCTTTTGGGCCGGAGATGAGTAAGGAGTTATCGCTTGCACTCGATGATCTTGGTGATAATCCTTTGATTATTAGAAGCTCCAGTCTGCTCGAAGACAGAACCGCCACCGCCTTTGCCGGCAAATACAAAAGTTTGTTTATTGCCAATCAGGGCACGAAGGCCGAGCGATTAGCCTCCATTATGGATGCCATTGCAGAGATCTACGCTTCGGTTTTCGGGCCCGACCCCATTGAATACCGAAAGGAGCGCGGTCTGCTCGACTATCACGAGGAGATGGGGATTCTCATCCAGGAGGTAGTGGGTAAGCGGGTCGGCAACTATTTCTTGCCTGCCTTTGCAGGTGTGGCGTTCAGTCATAACGATTTTCGCTGGTCGAACCGTCTGAAAAAGGAGGATGGCCTGATCCGGATGGTTCCCGGTTTGGGCACGCGTGCCGTCGACCGTTTAAGCGACGATTATCCCATTCTGTTGGCCCCCGGTCAGCCTCACCTGCGGGTCAATGTTTCAATCGACGAGATACTGCGCTATTCGCCCAAGAAGATAGATGTAATCAATCTGAAAAAGGGGGTTTTCGAGACCATTCATCTGCAGCATCTTCTGCGCGAAGCCGGCCAGGAGTTCCCCGAAATTCACAGGATTGTATCGCGGATTTCGGAAGATTACATTCAGCAGCCGGGAAAACTCACGTTGAATTTTACGTCGCATCATTACGTGGTAACTTTCGACGGGTTGATTCACGATACCGAATTTCCCGGTCAGATTCAATCGGTTCTGCAGCAATTGGAGCAAGCGTACGGATGCCCGGTAGATATTGAATTTGCACACGATGGCGACGACTTCTTTCTGTTGCAGTGCAGGCCGCAGAGTCAGGGGATGATAAGTGTTCCCGCTGCCATTCCTTACCATATTTCCGAAGAGAAGTTGATATTTACTGCCAATCGGTTTGTCTCTAACGGAACGGTTTCGAATATCTCGCATGTGGTCTATGTCGATCCGCTGAAATATGGCGAGCTGAAAAGCTATGACCAGCTTAAGACGATTGGTTCCATTATCAGCAGCCTGAACAAGCTGCTGCCCCGTCGTCAGTTTGTGTTAATGGGGCCAGGCAGATGGGGGAGCAGGGGCGACATTAAACTGGGCGTGAATGTGGTCTATTCCGACATCAATAATACGGCCATGTTGATTGAGATTGCCCGGAAACATAAGAACTATGTGCCGGAGTTGTCGCTCGGAACCCATTTCTTCCAGGATCTGGTAGAGTCGAATATTCATTATCTGCCTTTGTACCCCGACGAAGCCGGTATCTTTTTTAATGAGGGTTTCTTTCACCATTTGCCAAACGCTTTAAGCCGTTTACTTCCCGACTATGCCTCTTTTTCGGAGGTGGTAAAGGTGATTGACGTTCCTGCCTGTTCGAAGGGCGATGTGTTGCATGTGTTGATGAATGCCAACGAGGAGAAAGCTTTTGGCGTCCTTTCCGAACCCCTGCAATCGCAGGATTTCAATATTTTCAGGACCACGCAATTTCCCTGTTGCGATTCTCCTGATTTCCATTGGCGCTGGCGAATGAGTTATGCCGAACATGTGGCCTCGAAACTGGATCCCGACCGATTCGGAGTTGCGGGCTTATATGTCATTGGGAGCGTGAATAATGCCACTTCAGGAGCTGCCAGCGACATTGATCTCCTGATCCATTTTCGCGGAACGGAACACCAACGCGCCGATTTGTTGCTATGGCTCGAAGGGTGGAGTCTCTGTCTGAGCCGAATCAACTTTCTCCGCACCGGTTCGAAAACCGATGCCTTGCTCGATGTGCACATAGTTACCGATCAGGATATCCAAAACGGAAACTGTTATGCCGCCAAAATCGGCTCCACCTCCGATCCCGCTCTCCCACTTACTATGGCAAAAGCGACGAAACCTGGTTACTTTCCTTGATACACTGCAAGGTGAAACGGGCTTCGGTTCGTCCGGCCTTCTGCTTCTTATTTTGCATTGTAACCGTTAGAATTTCACCGTTTTGCGTGGCCTGACACGTGGCTTCTTTGCAGCTGATTTTTGCATAACGGTAGGGCGGGGGTATCCTGAATCGGAGGGTGAGGCTAAACTGTCCGATGAGTTCGAGGGTTCCGGTTGTTTCAGACTTTTCTGCATCCCATGCCATTTCTAGAATCTCCGGACCATGCTGTGCGATATGCCGATCGCTGCTGAGCCATTGGGGAATGGTCTGCACCGGATGGAGAGCCACCAACCGGACGGCGTGGGGCGGAACGCTCATCGAGAGGTTTGGATCGGTGGCGCCGAAATTGACCGGATGTTGCTCCCAGAACTCAAATCCGGTGTAATCAATCCTCGAAATCCCCAGCTCCTCGGGGGTTACCGAAAGGGTTTGCTCCTGATCGTCCCAGTTGAAAAAGGCCACTACGTTGTAAGGGCCAATCCATCGGTTGCGTACCCGGAGGTTCCATACCGGTACCATCGAGAAAATGGGGTAGAGGTTTCCGGGCAAAACCTCTGCCACAGGAAGGGTCTGTTGCAGGATTTTCATTCGCAAAGGGTCTAACCCTGTCAGTTTATCGCCAAAGAAGGTGAGTTGTCCCGGCAGGGCAACAAGGGTTGCCGAGGTTCGGGCCTCTTCTAAGGGCAGATCGCGCACGAGCAGGGTGTCGGGGTCGGCAATCATCACGATGTTGTGGGTGAAGAGTTGGTTGGCCAGACAGCCGGCCTGGTTCATTACGCCACTCCATCGAACCGGTTGGTTGGGTTGTACAATGTCGGCTCCGATGCGTGAGGCGTCGGCGTAGAGCGCCTCGGGGCCCGAGGTGTGTCCCTGGCAGGCCAGAAATACCCTGTCGTCGCCAATCCCTTCGCGGAATGCCTTCACGCAAAGATCAAACGGGTTCGGGCAGGCAGGATCGCTAAAACAGGCTCTGATTTCAGGCCGTTCGTAAAGGTGGGCACAGTAACCGGAGTTTCGGCCCGACATACCATCAATTTTGAAATACTCGAATCCCCATTCGCGCGAAGCTATCCGGTGAATCTCTTTGAGGTGCTCTCTTGCCTCTGTAACGGTGGGATCGAGGGTGTATTTGCCATTCCACGAGCTTACGGGTTTTCCCTCTTTGTCGTGGAGAAACCAGTTGCGGTGTGCCTGATAGAACACTTCGTTTCCCGTTCCAAAGGGCGCTGTCCAGAGTCCCGGCCTGAAACCCAGTTTTCGGATCTCGTCGGCCAACGCCTTCATCCCTTTGGGAAACTGCTTCTCGTTCACCTCCAGGTTCATGTTATAGAAGCCGCTTACGGGCAGTTGATCGGAATTGCCCTGCCACGACTCGATAGACCAAAACTCACAACCAAAGGGCTGCAGGTACTCTTTCCCAATCCGGGCTTCGGCCAGGTTATCTTCGGCAGTGGCTTTGTCGAAATAGGTGTTCCACGACATCCATCCGGTGGGTGCCACCGGACACCGTTTCCGGTTGAGGGGCGCATAATAGGGTACATACCGTTTCCGAAAATAGCCCTCTTCGAGCCGCACAATCATGCGCGATTCGGAAGCCTCCTCAATCCTGCCGCTCATCCGCAGAGCAAAGGAGCCGTTTCGAAGGGTCTCAATCGCACATTGTGCGGCATCTACCTGAAGTAGAAGGTCGTTTTCGGGCGAGAAGAGCGAATCGTTTTGGAGCGAATCGGCCGGGCCGCAACGCATATGCAGCACCCGCTCTCCGGCATTGGGCCGGGTTCGGCAGGCAAAGCCATCTTCTGCAAAGGTGAGGGTTCCCTCAAACGAGATTCTGCCCGCAAAGCGTTGGGCGGTTCGGTGATAGAAAAGCAGCTCGAGCCGTGTGCCATCGCAATTGGCTATCCAATAGCCTTGTACATCGCCACGAGGATCTACCAGGGTATTCCGATGAGGCACTCCGTCGCGCGAACTGCCGACTTTCCATTCGGTTCCCTCCGATGTAAAGCGGAGTACACCTTGTAGTTTTATGGCTCCGTTCTGCAGAGTAAGTTCTCCCTTTTCGTCCGAAAAAATGAGGCTCCAGGCATCGGGCTGCGCACCGTTTCGAAGGGTTTCCCGGCTAGATGTCAGGATCTTATGTGCTGGTTCTGACACTTTTGATTCTGATGCGATGGCTCCGGCATGCAAATCGGATACGTTGTGAAGGGGCGAGAGCACCGCCGCTCCCAGGGCCATCTTTCGTATAAAATCTCTTCGTTGGGTCATGGGTTCGTAATTGAATGATAAAGGTAACCAATCAAAAATCTCTTTTCAGAGCTCCCGGATAGGAAATAATAGTGTAATTTGGCTTTGTCGGCGGAGGTTCGCTTTGCAAACAGATAATCACAGGCTAATAATTGGTAATATGATGAGGTATTCGCTCTTTTTTGCCCTTTTGTGGGCTTTTGTAATGGCAACGCCCGGGCAGGCCAAAGGTGCGCCCGAAAAAGATTTGAGCAAGGCGCGGCAGGTTCGCTACAGCGATTTTGGTGCCAAGGGCGACGGGACGACCGACGATATGGAGGCGATTGCCGCAACCCATGCTTTTGCGAATGCGCACGGCATAAAAGTACAAGCCGACGAGGGAGCTACCTACTATATAGGTGGCAAGAATCGTACGGCGGTCATCCAGACCGATACCGACTTTGGTTCGGCTGCATTTATCATCGACGATACAAATGTGGAGAATCGGAATGCTGCGGTTTTTTTGGTTAGTTCCACGCTTACCCCCTTTACGCCCGAGGGTATTGTCTCGCTGAAGAAGAACCAGGAAAAGCTCAATCTCACACTGCCCGCAACCTGTCTGATTACTGTCACCAATTCGAACGTTAAACGGTATATCCGGTTTGGACCCAACCAAAATAGCGGTTCTTCGCAAACCGATATCTTTGTGGCAGACAAGAAGGGTAACATCGACAAGGATGCGCCTATTATCTGGGATTTCGACCAAATCACCGCCATCACTGCGCTGCCCATCGACAGCAAGCCCCTGCGCATTACCGGAGGCCGCTTTACCACGATTGCCAATGCCGAGGAGTCGAAGTACAACTATTACAGCCGCAATATTTCGATTAAGCGCTCACGGGTGGTTGTCGACGGCCTGGAGCACTATATTACCGGCGAGGGCGAGCAGGGGGCTCCCTACGGCGGTTTCCTCAATATCTCCGAGTGTGCCTATGTAACGGTGCAGAACTGCATCCTTACCGGCCACAAAACCTATCGCACCATCGGGTCGGCCGGCGAAGCGGTCTCTATGGGTTCGTACGATATTTCGCTGGGCAGGGCTCTGAATGTGTCGTTTGTAAACTGTAGCCAGAGCAACGACATCAACAACGCAACCTATTGGGGCATTATGGGCTCCAACTACTGTAAGAATCTGCTGCTCGAGGGTTGTACTTTTTCGCGTTTCGACGCCCACATGGGGGTTGCCAATGCCACTATTCGCCGTTCTACTTTGGGGCATATGGGAATCAACGCCATTGGCTGCGGCACCTTCACGGTAGAGAATAGCACCATTTACGGCCGGAACCTGATTAACCTCCGTTCCGACTACGGCAGTACCTGGCAGGGAGAGTTTCTGATCCGCAACTGCACCTTTGTGCCCGCCAACGGCCGTCCGGTGAGTGCTGCCCTGTTTGGCGGCTCCAATTCGGGTCAACACGATTTTGGCTACACCTGTTACATGCCCGAGCGGATCACCCTGAAAAAGCTCCGCATCGACGACTCGAAACATCCCGATTCCTATCAGGGAGCCGCCATCTTTGGCAACTTCAACCCCCAAATGACCAGCGACGCCTACACCGAGAGGTACCCCTACGTAAAAACCCGCCAGGTGATTCTGCGCGGCGTAACCACCGCCAGCGGCAAGCCCCTTCGCCTCAGTGACAACGCCTATATGTTTAACGGGGTAGAGGTGATTTCCGACTGATGTATATGCAATGATGATCATGAATAAACAACAATTAGACTTTTATAACGGATTACACGAAAACGATCGGTATGTGCTGGATATGGCCTTGCTAAAGGCTGAACGAATTGATGATTTTGATTTTCAGAGTCTTGCTTTTCGAAATGAGATAACCGTCAAGCAGGTTAAGAAGGTATTAAGCGGGGCAGTCAAGTTCAATCTGCTTCATCGGTCGTCCGACTCGTACGTAGGAGGGAAACTCGAGGCCGATCCGGATATCATGATGGAAATCTATCCCCGTTTTGGTGGGTATGCCGCCGAATTCCGAGCCATTAGGAAACAACGCTTTTACATCCGGGAGGGCCAATTAGAACAGATAGCCGACTTTCTGTTCGGGTTGTGGTTTGATAATGCGTTGTTACAGCTTACGGAGAAAAAATGGCTGGAGCGTGTGGGAACAGAGTCATTGCCCGATGTGAGCGGCCTGTTCTGGCTTGAAGCATACGAAAAGTTATGGCAGCGTATAAATCCCAGTCTGTTATTTATCCAACTCAGAACGATGCTCAATCGTACCGTGATGGAACTGGGCTCTTTAGACCAGTTGTCTGTTAGGATGGATCGGGTGTTGAGCTGCGCGGCACTTAACGAAACCTATTCGGCCATGAAGAGCCATATCCTTGGTCTTCTGGCTTTTCAGAAGGGCGATTTGCATAAGGCTCCTCAGCTCCTTGAAGGGGCAGGCTATCACGAGGCGCTGTTTGTTCGGGCCATCGAAAGCCTTTCGCGGGGAGAGATCGAAGAGGCATACCTCCTGTTTGGTAAGGGTATAAAGGTGCAAAAACAGCTGTTGCGCGGTGTGTCGGTGCCCTTTACCTGTCGGCCGGCATGTTTTTATCCCTTTTCCCTGGCCTGTTTGCCGCCGGATTCTTCTGCCCCTGTATTCCATAAGTACCTGAAAGAGTTAGGTAAGCTGAAGCGAGTCTACTTCTCTGATACCATTCTGTCGCTCATTGCGCTCCATGCTTTAGACGAGAAGTCGCGTTTTGCCAATGGTCTCAGTCGGCTTGAGGAGGTGTTAGAGTGGGATCAACCCGATTGCCTGATGCTGTACGGATTGCTTGTAATGCATATGGTTGGGAAGAAAGCCAATAAGAAGCTCTGGCCCGCTTTGGTGAAACTGGTTGTACGGGCTTATGCCGGCGGTTTTGCTTTGCTGGCTTATGAGGCTGCTTATGTGGTTAATCGGTGGTTCGACAATGCAGAGGTGCAGGCTGTACTGCAGGCTTTGTCGGGTGAGAGAGGGTATGAGCCGATTCTGTCGCATTTTCATGTCGCGGAGGAGTGGGAGACCTCGCTTAATGCTTTTCTGGCCTTGGGAGTGGGAAAGGGAAGTGCCAGGGCAACGGTGCCGGGCGAGGATAAGAACCGGATAGTATACTGGTTTAATCCCTCTTGCAAGGGGATAAGGCCCGTTCTCTTATCCCGCACCGCCAGGGGAAACTGGACGAAAGGGCGAAATATTGCATTAAAAACCTTTCAGGAGGGTCAGGTTGAGGGCATGACCGATCAGGATCGCAAGATTGCTACGCATGTGAAGCGTCGAGAAGGAGGATGGGGATACACAGTAACCTACGATTTTTCCGATTCGGTGTTCAAGGATATGGCCGGCCATCCATTCATCTATCTGGAAGATTCGGATTTTATTCCTATAGAGTTGGTGGCTTCGCAACCGGCCATTGAGGTAAAAAAATGTGCCGGAGGCTATACATTATCCACATCGATTCAGGAACCGGATCGGGTTCAGCTTGTTAAAGAGACCAATACCCGTTTTTTGGTCTATGATTTAACCCTTGAGCAACGGGCCTTAATTGCGCGGGTGAATGAACAGAATGTGGTTGTTCCCGAAAGGGGTAAGGAGAAGTTATTGCAGGTGCTGAATGTCTTTAGTTCGCGGATGACTGTCCATTCCGATGCACTGTCGGTTGACGGGAAGCAGAGTAACATCCGGACGGTGACTGCCGATTCGCGTTTGCGGGTACAATTGTTGCCGTTGGGCGATGGCCTGAAGGTTGAGCTTTTTGCTAAACCTTTTGGGTCGATGCCGCCCTATTGTAAACCGGGAAAGGGGGGGAAGACCCTCTTTACCTCCGACAAAGAGGGGCAGCTTCAGGTAGTACGCAATTTGACATTGGAATCCGAACGGGAGTCGGCATTGTTGAGTGAAATGCAGTTGTTGGAAGACCTCGAAATGGGAGCCGATTTAATGGTGCTGGAACAGCCGGAAGCGTGTTTATCGTTGCTCGAGTTGTTGCAGCTGCATATCGATGAGTACGTGGTTGAGTGGCCGGAGGGGGTTAGATATTCGTTAAAGGGCTCTCTCGGGTTCGAAAATCTAAAGTTGCGGATTAGGTCGAAAACAAATTGGTTTGCGCTCGAAGGGGAGGTGAGTGTCGATGAGGATACGGTGGTGAGGTTGGTTGAGTTGTTGGCGATGAGTCAAAAAGGTCATGGACGCTTTGTCGAACTCAGGAAGGGCGAATTTTTTGCGCTGAGCGAACAACTGCGAAAACGGCTGGAAGAGGTAAGGGGCATTGGCACTATGCACAATGATCAGGTACAGATTCACAAGTTGGCCTCTGTTGCATTTGGCGATACGCTGGATGAGTGGGAGGATGTAACCGTAGATAAGGGCTGGAAAGAGTTCCGGAAACGGGTGAACCAAAGCGCATCCATGCCGGTGAGTCTGCCCGCCGGATTGCAGGCCGAATTGCGACCCTATCAGGAGGAGGGCTTTGTCTGGTTGGCGCGCCTGGCATCGTGGGAGGCCGGGGCATGCCTGGCCGACGACATGGGGTTGGGTAAGACGCTTCAGTCGTTGGCACTTTTGTTACACAGGGCTTCGGAGGGGCCTGCATTGGTGGTGTGTCCGGTCTCGGTTGTTCCTAACTGGATGGCCGAGGCAGAGCGTTTTGCGCCTTCGCTTACCCTGAAGCGAATGGAAAACGGGGGGCGTGAGCAGCTCTTAGCGGGTTTGGTTCCCT
>CAYVJA010000032.1:0-8044 GCA_964451605.1 uncultured Bacteroidales bacterium
ACCACAAAACTGTCATACGAAGCACTGAACCCGCCATTACGCCAAACCGCTGTTACCTGCTGTGTTTCTTTCGGTCGTCATATGTTGGTCGTGTCAAAATACAGTTTAGCAAAGTTCGAAATGCGTTTGTGTCGCTCGGTAATTTCGGTTTCTGTCCATTGAGTTTTTTCTCTAATTTCTGTGTAGCTTGATAAAGCTGTGTCTTGAAACAATTCACTTTTCTTGTCAAACGATTTGTTACCGAATTTACTGTTTTGGCTCTGTGTCAATAAAGCCAAGTTACCTGCAAGTTGTAAAAAGTTCTTTCTAAACTCTTCGCTGTATTCTTCGTCTGTTGGATTTTGCGGTTTGATGTGTTCAATAGTGTAACTGTTGTAAAGGTCTTTGTCCAGCAATGCACCCGAACGGTTTTTAAGTCTTAAACTGTTCTCGTATTGCCACAAAACAAACTTGATTGTATTGCGGTTGTAATGCCACTTCTCATTGTCAAAGTAGGTTGTAATAATGTTTTTAAACCTATCGCCATCATTCCAATACCACTTAAAACCTGTCTCGGTTGCGCTCTTAATGTCTTGATATAAATTGTCAATATTGTAAGCAACTTTTGGATTGAAATACTGCTTTGAATAGTGAGGTAAATAGTCAGTCCGATAGTCCCCAAGTTTAAGTTTGAAGCAAAGCACTTCTAATAATTTTAAAATCTTTTTAAATGTGTCACCTGTTACTTCTCCTTTGTAGAAAATTGTCAGTAAAACAAGTTTCCAATTTGCCTCATTGCCAACAAAAAACAGGTTTGTTATGTCTGATTGGTTTTTGTTGCTCACAATACTTTTAGCACTATGCGTTAGTTCAACGAAGTTTTCAAAGAACAACTTTATCCATTGCGTTTTATTTTCTTCTTTGTTTAGCTTTTCTTTTATCGCTTCAATGTTACCGCCAATGTTGAAAAACAAATTGCAGTAATTGTCTAAAAGTTCGTTTTCCGTGAAGTAGCCTTCAACTGCTTCAATGTATCGGTATGTTTTGGAAATAATGCTTTGAATTTCCGCAATGTCATTGTTTGCTTGGTTGTTGTTTGTGCTATGAATGTAAATCTGGTGCATTAAATATGCTTTGATTACTTCAAATCTTGAAAGTTCTTTACCACGATTGTTTTGATATTCAAAAACCTGTGTCGCTTCAACTTTGTTGGTAATATAAAATGTGCTGATTACAGCATTTTCTAATGTCTGTTGAATTAAGTTTAAATTCTCGTTGTCAAGTTTGCTCAACTCTGTTTCAAAGAAGTTAAACGCTTCAATAATTCTCTTTTGTGAAATTGTTTCGGTGTCGTCAATTGCTGAAACCAAATGTTTTTGAGTTACTTTTTTGAAAATCACTTGGTCGTCATCAATAGTCTTGAAAACGTCTGTCAAATAGATTTCTCTAATGCTGTCAATGTTTTCGTCTTTTAGACGTTTGATTTTGGCGATTGCAGAAAGAAAAAGAATTGTTGTTGTAAGTCTTTGCTGTCCGTCAATTATAAAAAGTGTGTTTCCATCTTTTTCAAAAAGGAATTGCCCTAAATAATATTTCTTTCCTTTTTGTTCTAAAAGGTCTTCAAGAAATTGAGAACATTGTTTGTCGCCCCAACTGTAGGCTCGTTGATATGCTGGTATTCTAACACAGTCCGAACTTTTAAAAAGTTGTTGAATGCTTTCGGCTGTTTTATTTTCTGTTTGAATTGCTTCCATTTCTTTGAATTAAAAATAAAATAAAGGTGGCTTCGCCACCTTTATTTTATCGGTTTTAGAGTTTTGTCCACGAGTGAAAAGTTGAGTCAGGACATCCTGAATTACTTGGTGAAGATTTAGCTTGAATTGTTGTCCCACACTTTTTACAACTGTAATTAGTGTCGCCAACTTCTGCAAGTTTTGTCCACGAGTGAAATGTTTTAGCTGAACAACCTGAGTTGCTTGGGCTACTGTCTTTTTTAATTGCTGTTCCGCAATTTTTGCATTGATACCAACTTAAAGCCATTTTTAAAATTATTTTTTGTTTTGCTTACTCTATTCGGTTTTCAGCTTTCCCGTTATTTCTGCAAATGTCGATTGTCAGTCGGTCAAAACGTGTCGTTGTTGGACGGTCGCTCGTAACATAGCAGGTAACGGTAAATTGTATGAGTAGTGGCAGATTGCGTGGTAATTCCCTGTCAAACCGCTACGCAGTATGAGCGGGTTACAAACCTTGATATTTAGCACTTGCCCTGCCATTACTTATACAAAATGTTATAAAACGTGCTTTGTTATTACCTCCCCAAATTTTTTTTCAATTTCATAAATACCATTTCTTTATTAACAGGTTTAGTAATTATATCATTGCAACCAGCCGCGAAGGCTCTCTTTTTATCTTTTATTAAGCTATAAGCAGTTAAGGCAATAATGGGCAAGTTGGGAAAATCTTTACGAATTGCCATGGTTGCCTCAAAACCATCCATTATTGGCATTTTCAAGTCCATAAGGATAACGTCAATATCTGGATTAGCTTTTATCGCTTCAAGTGCTTCTACTCCATTTGAAGCATTTATTGTAATACATTCTGAAGATTTGAGCATGTTAATTATCATTTTTAATCCAACGGTATCATCCTCAACGATAAGCACTTTAATACCAGAAAAATCGGGCGTGATAAAAATGCCCGGATTTTGGTTAGAATCTACAATTTCATTTTCACAGAAGTTTATAGGGAAAGAATAAGAAAACTCCGAACCAACGTTAGGCTCTGACTTCACTTTAATTTCGCCGCCCATAGCAATAGCTATTTTTTGTGCGATAGCTAATCCTATACCTATGCCATCATGTTTTCGAGTGTGAGAATCATCAACTTGTCTAAAAAAATCAAATATTATTTCTATTTTATCTTTGGGAATACCAATTCCTGTATCCTTTATAATTAGGGATAAATACGAATTTTTCTCAAGTGTGAGAGACAAGGCTATTCGTCCTTTATTAGTAAACTTGACAGCATTTTTTATAATATTCGTCATTACCTGCATTACCTTAGGCTTGTCAGTGATAATCTTTTTTGTTGCAAGATTGCTGTCAAACTTGTAATCTAATTGAATACTTTCGTTTTTATGTGATTCCGATATAACATCCTGTAATTGATTTTTTAATTCAAGGTAAATATCACGGATAAAGACTTCTTGTTGACGTATTTTTATTGTAGATTGTTCTATCATGGCAAGGTCAAAGATATCTTCAATAATGTTCAGTAAGTTTGAACCACTTTGATTTATTAGTTTTGAGAACTCCGTTATTGTTTCATCATCTGTCATGTCGGGAATCATAGCGCTGAATCCGATAACATGGTTTAAAGGTGTGCGAAGTTCATGGCTCATGGTGGCCAGAAACGCTGATTTTAGACGGTCACTTTCTTCAGCCTTTTCTTTAGCGTGAATTAATTCTCTTTTGTTTTTCACACTATCTGTTATGTCGCTGGCAATAGTAAGATTGTATTTACTATCAAGTATTTCAATAAGAGAAGCAGAAAGAAGCACATTCAAAGGTTTACCGTGTTTAGTGTAAATTACCGTTTCCATATTTTGCAGAGAACCTTTTTTTTTGAGTTCTTCTATTATTTTATCACGAAATTTTTTCTCTATTTTAAGCAGCGAATAGGCTTGCTTTCCAATTACTTCATCAGGTGAAAATCCCAGTTTTGAATAGAATGCCGAATTAACTTCGATATACTCCCCGGTGTCCAGGCTACTTAATCCTGTAATTTCAGGAATGTTGTGGAATATTTTTGAGAATTTTTCTTCCGACAATTTTAATTCGGTAATATCTTTGCTAATTCCAAAAACTGCCGGTTTACCATCCCACAAACCCTTTTTTGCAATGGTTTCAACAAGTATTCTTTTCCCATTTTTTGACATAATTGGCAACGGACAAGAATTTCTCTTATTATTGAGCATCTCTTCTATTATTGTAGCTGCTTCTTCGCGCACTTCAGGAGGATGGAGCAATAGTACCGACTTACCGATAATGTCATCTTCCCCATATCCTAGTTTTTCTGTAACCTGTTGGTTTACCTTAATTATTTCTCCTGTGTCGTTTAAAATGAGTATAAGATCAGAGTTCAAATCAAAGTAATTGCGCAAGTTATTAGAGCTACTATTCAATTCTTCTTCGTTTAACTTTCTGATTATGGCATTAGAAAGGATATCTGCAACCAATAAAAGCGCTTGACAATCCTTTTCAGACCAAAAACTGTTGGTCATAACATTATCCAATCCAACAAAACCAATTAATTTAAATTCAGAATACACAGGTAAAACTAATACAGACTTAATATTTTGGCTTTCCAATATTTCTTGCTCCGCTTTTGCTTCAAGGGGCATTTTTGAAACATCAGAAATGTTGATTATCTCTTTGTTGTAAAGTTTTTCCATCCACCATGGGAAAATACTTAAAGGCAGGTTTTGCAATTCGTCCTTTTCTGCTGATACTCCTTCAGCACACCATTCATGCGTGTTACTCATGGTTTCATTTTTCGCATCAAGCATAAATAAATAAACTCTAGAAGCTTCAACAAAAGCACCCAATTTTGCAAATGCACCAATTATTGAATTATCTATATTCGAGGTGTTAATAAAATCAGATGAGATTTCACTTATTAGCTTTTCTTGTTCAAGTTTTTGATAAAGTTGCAATTCGGTTTGCTTATGCTCACTAATATCCTGATGGATGCCAGACATAATCAAAGGTTTACCTTCCTCAGTCCACTGATTGACTTTGCCGGTGTCAAGCATCCAAACCCACTGCCCGTTTTTATGCAGCATTCTTACTTCACAACTATATCGCGTAGTTTTCCCTTCGAAATGAGCATTTAGAAATTCATTTGATTTCTGAAGGTCATCAGGGTGAGTTAATTTAACCCATGTATCTATATTGATTGGGGAAAGCTCTGCAAGGGTGTATCCAACAATTTCTGCCCATTTCTCGTTAAATTTTGTCTCGCCCGTTACGATGTTCCACTCCCATATGCCCAGGTTTATATTCTCAACTATTTGAGATAATTCATTATTTTTCTCTATCATCTTGTCATATTATATTTTGGTGTTCAAAAATAGTAATTCGCTGTTTTTAGCATGTTTTATAACGTGTGGCTATACGAATTGCGGTTACATCCACCTTGTCTGCACCCCCCTTGCCCCCCCCCAATCCACACTCTCTCTATCCTTCCTCTCCCTCCCCCACTCTCAGAGCACTCAATGGCAAGCCAATTCAGTTGCGGTTCCAGTTGGGCGGTTCGGGTCAGGGTTCGTCAATCGTTATATTGCAGAGGGGAGTAAATAGTCTTGCATGGCTGTAGCGCTTTTCTGAAGGCCAAATTACAAATATTTCAGAAGGATTAGCTTCTATCTGTTTTATTTTCAGAAAATTTTTAGCCGGTCTAAGGGGCTTTGTATCAATTGGAACCCTTTGGTGGTTACGTGGGTGTAGATTTCGGTGGTTTTGCTGCTTTCGTGACCCAGAAGTGCCTGGATGTAGCGTAGATCTGTGCCGTGTTCCAGCAGATGGGTGGCAAAACTGTGCCGTAGGGTATGAACGGAGACTCGTTTCTTGATGGCGGTTTTTTGAAGCGATTGTTTCACTATGGCCTGAATGCTTCGCTCGGAGTATTGGGCGCCATCCTGCCCTTCGAAAAGCCACACTTTGGGTTTGTAGATTTTTACATATTGTCGCAACACGTCGAGCGTCTTGGTGGAGAGCAGGGTGTACCGATCTTTCTTCCCTTTCGACTGTTCAACGCGAATTTGCATTCTTTGCGAATCTATGTCTTTTATTTTAAGGGCAATGGCTTCGCCAACACGCAATCCGGCGGAGTAAATGGTCATTAAGATGGCCTTGTGTTTAAGGTTTTGTGTAACGCTCAACAAGTTGCTAACCTCCTCTTCGCTAAGCACTTCCGGCAGGGTGCGTTCTTTGCGGGGCCTGTCTACCAGGTAGACTTTGCGCTTGCCACCGAGCACTCGTTCAAAGTAAAATTTAATGGCGTTGATGGATTGGTTCTGATAGGAGGTAGATACTTTCCGCTCAAGAACCAGGTAACGGAGGAATTCCGTAATCATCTGCTCATCAATCCGGTTTATGTCATATTTATGGTAGTAGTTGATAAACTCTTCGAACATGCTTTTGTAGATGGCAAGGGTCCGATCGCTGTAGCGCAACTCTTGTAACTTCAGGGTATACTCCTCCGGACAGGCTCTGTAATTGGGCAGATCATATGGCGTGATTCTCGGCAAACGGCTATTGGGTGGCTGTTCGACTTCGAACGTGACTTCTAACGCGAGCTCTGTCGCTGCTTTTTGAGGCTTTTGCAGAATGCTCTCGGAGAAGGGAACGCTCCACCATTTGTTGTGGCGGTCCCACTGGTAAAAGGGTATGGAGCGCACCACGTCGGTTAACGCCGCATTGGGCGCAAAAATTACGCGCACTCGGCCCGAAAGGGTTCGGATCAACAATAGCTGCTCCTTGGGCAGCCAACGTTTCTGAGAGGAAGTAACGGCCACCTCCATGTTGGGATGCGCATGCAAAAGGGTAACCCGCTGCCCAAAATAGCTCTGTAACAGCTCCAGATTCTCTTTATAATGGGGAATCACCCAACAGAATCCTTTCGGATCCCAACGGACATAGTGAAAAGAGCGCACAAATTGGATGTCTGTGGCATTCCGGGGCATCCGAATAAATATTCTTCGACCGGCAACTTCGATTTCTATCTTTTCCTGCTTCATACGAATACCTTTTTACCCGGAATAGTTGCGCCTATGACCCCGATTGAAGGGGTATAGCCGAAACACTAAAAAGAGGAGGCAAGGAATTATTTGATCTTTATTTCCAATGTCTTGCCTAATCCGGTTTCGACAATCTTTCGAAGTGTGTCTAATTCAATATCAGATCTCTCATTTTCTATTCTGGATATGTACGTTCTTGAGGTTCCACTCACTACCGCCAACTCTTGTTGAGACATCCCATGCCTGATTCTTGCATCGCGAACCATTTTGCCAATTCCAATCAGGGATAACTGTTTTTCGGGCTTGCTATATTTTAATAAGACATCTGCCCCAATCTCATAGGGAACTAGTTTCTTTTCACCATTAGGCAAATGAATGTATTGCGTCACGTTATCCCATGACAAAGTATGTTCCTCTAATTTAACTTTGGCAAATTCCTTTGCATCAAACAAAATATACTCAGGTGCATCGGATGTAACGTTCAGATCTGCAAATACGATCCTAAAGTCAATGATTCGGGATTCACCATTATTGAACACAACGGATATGGACAATCCCTTAAGCCAATTAATCTTCAGAATTCTGGGGATTCTTATCTTTCTCATAGTAATCCGGGGTTTAATTCATAGAAAACTGTCAAAGCATAATCTGAGTTGCTTGATAACCAATCATGTACCACAACTCGTTATTTGCAAATGTATCTAATTAGGTACATATATTCAAGTGATGATAGAAGATTTCTATTGTGCGTTTGTGATTTGCCAGAACAATCTATCCAGGATGGGTCTATACACCGGAACGATGGGGTATAGACAAGTCACTATGTGAGGAACAATAATACGATGGTATTCTGTGTTGACACAGGCTTGGAACGAATATCTGGCTGATAATGACCGATAAGGATGCATATGGGCCGTTAGCGGTATGTACGAATTAAGGCCGTTGATGATTCGAAAAAGAAGGGATTGCGTCGCGCTGCCGCGACGCGTTCCCTGGCGCCTGCGGCATGGCAAGATGAAGCAGGTGATGGAGAGAATGGATTGCGTCGCGCTGCCGCGACGCGTTCCCTCTCGCCTGCGGCGGGCGTGCTGAAACGCAAAATGGGGCAGGGTGCGGAGCACCTCTGTTTTTATTCCCCTGTCCCACCGCTCAAGCAAGCTTGGCGTTGGGACAGGGGAATAAAAAAAACAGCGCTTTCGCGCTGTTTCCATTTTGCTGTTTCGCGGAGAGAAAGGGATTCGAACCCCTGGTACCTTTCGGCACAAC
>CAYVJA010000032.1:8054-15681 GCA_964451605.1 uncultured Bacteroidales bacterium
AAGACCGCCGCAATCGACCACTCTGCCATCTCTCCGGGGTTGGGTCTCTTTTGAGGGTGCAAATGTAGGGAATGTATTTGGGTTTTGAAAGATGGTGCCGGGGGTGTTGCGGTTTTTTTGAGATATTTGCGGCTGTGTTGTGGAGGTTTGATATGGGTAGATGGGGGTTTTGCGATTCTTTGGGGTTTGCTGGGGTATGGGGGCTTGCGTTGTTGTTGGCGGCGGCGGGGTGCGGTGATGGGCCTTCGGCTGTCGGAACAAATAACGGGGAGGCGGTTACGGTGCTGGGCAGGCCGGTGGTTGCGGGGTTTGTGCCGGATGTTCTGGGCGATGATTTTGTGCAGCGGAGGTTTGTGTTGGTTTCCGATCAGGAGGCCGCCGGTAAGCGAAATGGGGAGCCGTTGGTGGCTACGCTGGTGCGGAAGGCGGTGAGGCCGGGTAACCGGAGGGCGGTGTTGTATCTGCACGGGTTTAATGATTATTTTTTTCAGTCGGAACTGGCCGATTCGTTGTATGGGGCGGGGTTCGATTTTTATGCGCTCGATCTACATCGATACGGCCGCTCCCTGTTGCCGGGTCAGGCGCCTTTTCAGGAGGGTAGGATCGACCATTTCTTTGCGGAGATCGATTCGGCGTTTCGGGTGGTCCGGGAGGAGGGGCATTCGGAGATCGCCCTACTGGCGCATTCGCAGGGCGGTTTAATTGGTTCGCTCTATGCGGCCCGGAAGGGGGCAACGCCTCCGATGCGGGTGCTGGTGCTGAACAGTCCTTTTCTCGATTTCCATGAGAAGCCTTTTACTGAGAAGGTGTTGATTCCGGCGGTGGCGCTGCTGGGGCGTGTTTTTCCTTCAATGCAGATTCCGCAGGGCAGCAGTACGGCCTACGCGGAGAGTCTGCTGCAATCGGAACGGGGTGAATGGAGTTATAACACGGAGTGGAAGAAGCCGCTCTTCAGCCATATTCCGGCATGCTGGTTTTCGGGGATTGTGCAGGGGCAGCGCAAGGTGCGCCGGCAGTTAGATATCGGGGTGGAGGTGGCGCTGTTTCATTCCGATAAAAGCGTTTCGGGCGCGGTTTGGAGCCCTGCCTTTCAGACGGCCGATGCGGTGCTGGGGGTGGAGGATATCAAACGGCTGGCGCCTTCTCTGGGCAGTCGGGTAACGCTCTACGAAATACCGGACGGTATGCACGATTTGGCCCTCTCCTCCCCTGCGGTGCGAAACCTTTATTATCAGCAACTGATTGCGGTGCTGAAATCGTCGTTGGATAGCAGTAAATGAGTCGTCCCGAAAAAATTCAGCAGAGGATGCGGAGTCTGATGATTCCCATCTTTCTGGAGCTCTTGCTGATTATGTTGCTGGGAATCACCGATACGGTGATGTTAAGCCAGTATTCCGACAATAAGGTGGCTTCGGTGGGTGTGGTGAACCAGTTGATTAACATGGTGAATCTGCTCTTTGGGGTCACTACCATCGGTACGTCGGTACTTTGCTCGCAATATCTGGGGGCGGCCGACAAGGCCTCGTCGCGGCAGGTGATCGGGGTTTCGCTGCTTTTTAATGCGCTGGTGGGGATGACGGTGGGCATCGCGCTGTTGGCGGGCGGCAGGTCAATTCTGGAGCTGATGAAGATCCGCCCCGAACTGATGGCCGATGCGCTCGATTATATGCAGATTGTGGGGGGATTCGCGGTGGTGCAGTCGTTGGCCATGACGCTCTCGGCCATCTTGCGCAGCTATCACCTGGCCGGCTATTCGCTCCGGGTGACCCTACTGATGAACGTGATCAATGTGGTGGGAAACTATGCCCTGATCTTTGGTAATCTGGGATGCCCTGAATTGGGGGTAAAAGGGGCGGCCATTGCTACCACTTTTAGCCGCATTGTGGCCATGGGGCTGCTCTTTTACTATCTCTTCCGGAAAGCGGTGCCCGGCTTCTCGCTTTCGTCGGTATGGCCCTTCCCTTTGCACAAGCTCAAACAGATTCTCTCGGTGGGTATCCCCTCGGCCGGCGAACAGATTTCGTATAGTTTTTCGCAGGTAGTGATCCTTTTCTTTATCAATATGTTGGGTAACGAGGCCATTACTGCCCGAACCTATGCCATGAACCTGATTATGTTCACGTTTCTCTACTCTATGGCCATGGCCCATGCCGGTGCTATTTGCGTGGGGCACCTGGTAGGTGAGCAACGATTCAGAATGGCCTACAAACTGGCACTGCACAATACCCGCAGAGCCATCCTGATCTCATTGGGTATGGCGCTCTTCTTTGCTCTATCGGGCTCCTTTGTGGTAGGCTGGTTCACCGAAAACCCTGCCATCATAGCCATGTGCAGTGCGATATTTCTGGTTGAGCTGTTGCTCGAACCGGGCAGAGCCGTGAATCTGGTGGTAATATTTTCGCTTCGGGCTGCCGGCGATACCCGCTATCCGGTACTTACGGGGATGATTCCCATCTGGCTGGTTGCCACTGCAGGAAGCTGGTTCCTGGGAATTTATCTCGGATTGGGCCTATCCGGAATGTGGATTGCCTTTGCCACCGACGAAGCCATTCGGGGGGCAATTATGCTGAAACGTTGGCGGAGTAAGAAGTGGGAGAAAATGTCATTTGTCAAGCAATCAAGGCATTTTACCGAATCCGTGTAAATTTTTCCGATATTCATTTCTAGCTGCGTGAAAGTGATTCCATATATAGAAATACAAGGAAATACCGCAAATAGCTTATATTTCTAATTATCAACTACTTAAAAATACGCAAGCGCTTAGGCAAAAAAAAATTTATATTATTTTAACATTTTTCCCCTTGTAGTTAGAACAATTCTTTGAATTATGCAATACATTTGCGCCGTTTTTGTGCGAAGACAAAGAACATGTTTCATTACCAACAAATTTCTTTACTAATTTATCTTTCAAACCAAATTATGAAAAAAGGTTTTGTAAAATTCGCAATTGCTTGTGTTTCTGTAGGTATCATGTTTACCGCTTGCACCAAAGCTCCTCAACAAACACAGGAAAATCTGAAAGTGGTCATTGCCAGCAAAGCAACCACCGGCGCTATGTTTGCACAGTTCTCCACCAAGGCCCTCGAGTTGGGCGATTCTATGGTAGCTCCCCTTTTCCAGGCTATTGCTTCGGAAGAGCTTCAGCAAGCTGAATCGCTGCAGCAAATTCTTGTTGGAAAAGGCGTAGTTGATTTCACCGCTGCTCCTGCAGAGGTAGCTGTCGACACCACCGAAGCCAATATCGCTGCTGCACTTGTAGGTCTTGACAGTATGGTTAACAAAGTTCTGCCCGGCTTTATCGAAACTGCCCAGGTAGAAAACGATACCATCACCCTGGCTGCTTTCAACGCTCTTTTGGCTGCTGATACCAATAAAATCAACCTGTTGAAAGAAGCTGTTGCTATGTTGGCTGCTGCCGATACCGTTACTGCTCCTGCTGCTGTTCCCGCTGGTTCTGCTGCTCCTGCTCTTGCTGCTCCTGCTGTTGTTCCTGTTGCTGCTGTTCCCGCCACTCCTGTAAAGAAATAAGGAGTTCAGGACAATCGCTGTCGTTTCTGAAATGTTCGATCCCTGACGGGATCGATGTAAATGCCCCGGGTTTTCGCACGGGGCATTATTTTTTTGCTATATTCGTTGCATATGTCTAACCTAACCGATTACCCGTATGAGCTTCAAAAAATTCCTTTTCGTTCCGTTGTTAATTGCCGTGATGGCGCTGGTGTTGCAAGTAATAGACCAACTGATCCGCGGCTACGTGGAACCCGCAGGGAATCAGGGGTTCACATGGATCTCTTTTCAGGCATGGGCTGTCTACTTCTTTGCAGGTTGTACCCCTAAAGGAGGCCTCAAGGCACTCATCGGGTACGCACTGGGTATCCTCCTCTCCATCTCCATCATCAAATGTGCCGGTCTGCTCGGCTCTTTAGGTTTCTGGACCGTACCGGCAGCCATCTTCCTGCTGGTGATTCCGGTAATGTGCCTCGAAAGAGTACCCTGGCTCGACCTGATCCCCGCCATCTTCATCGGCTCCGGAGCCTACTTCGCCTTCATCAACTACGTACCCAACGCCACCATTCCCGGAGCCGCCGCCACCGAAATGATCTACAGCGCCATCGGCCTGCTCTTCGGATATGTATCGGTTGTATTGAGAGGAAAGTATGAAAAAGCAATCCTGACAAAATAGTGCTCTAGTGCATCGAAGCGCAAATGCGCTTCGTGAAATGCTCTAGTGCATCGAAGCGCAAATGCGCTTCAAGAGCTAAAGTGCTGCGCTTCGCGCGGATGATTTCACCAGAGCACCCGCGCGAAGCGCATTCACCATTAACCATTCACCATTAACCATGTTTTCTTCTTTCGATGAAGTGATTCCCCGCAAAGGAACCAATTCGTACAAGTACGATCTGTTGAAACCGGTTTTCGGTGCAGATGATTTGCTTCCCATGTGGGTGGCTGATATGGATTTCCGTACGCCTAAGTGTGTGCTCGATGCTATTCAAAAAACGGTCGATCACGGTATTTTGGGTTATACGGCTATGCCTGAAGGTTTTCCTGCTTCCATTCAGCGCTGGCTCCTTCATCGGCACGGCTGGAAGGTTGAACCTCAAGATATCGGGTTTGTAGCCGGGGTGGTTCATGCCATTGCACAGGCTGTGGCCACCTTCAGCAAGCCTGGCGACAGGGTTCTGATTCAGACTCCGGTGTACCATCCCTTCCGGTTGGTTCCTGAAGCCCTGGAACGGGAGGTGGTAATGAATCGGCTCCTGTGTAAGGATTCCCGCTTTGAGATCGATTTTGAGGCCCTGGAGGCCCAACTGCAGGGGTGCCGCATTATGATACTTTGTCATCCGCACAATCCGGGAGGAAGGGTCTGGCTTCGGCACGAACTGGAAAAAATTGCCTCTCTCTGTGCAAAAGCGGGCGTTTTGGTGATTTCGGACGAAATCCATGCCGATCTCACGCTCCACGGACACACCCACATCCCCTTTGCCGCAGTATCGGAAGAGGCCTGCAATAACAGCCTCACCCTAATGGCGCCCAGCAAAACCTTCAACATGGCGGGGCTCGACAGCTCTTTCTTCGTAGCCGGAAACCCTGCCATCCGCGATCGTTACAAAAAAACGCTTAAACTGGCTGAGTGTGCCCACGGGCACATGCTGGCCTACAGCACCGCACAGGCCGCCTTCGACCAGGGCGAACCCTGGCTCGAAGAGGCCCTTGGCTACATTGAAGGCAACTTTGCCCTGGCAACCGAATACATCGCCACCCACCTGCCACAACTCACCGTGATGCAACCCGAAGCCTCCTTCCTGCTTTGGATCAACTTCGAAAAACTGGGTCTCGACCCCGACACCCTCCACAACTTCCTGGTAAAAAAAGCCAAAGTAGCCTTCAACCGCGGCGACATGTTCGGCCCCGGGGGAGAACAATGGGCCCGAATGAACATCGGCTGCCCCCGCAGCGTTGTTAAAGAAGCCCTCGAACGCCTAAAACAGGCCATACTGGAGCTCTAATGCTTCGAAGCGCATTCGCGCTTCAAGAGAAACAGTGAAACAGTGCAACAGAGAAACAGTGCAACAGAGAAACAGTGCAACAGAGAAACAGTGAAACAGTGCACCCGCGCGAAGCGCATCACTAGAGCACTCGAAGCGCATTAGCGCTTCGAAGCACCAGAGCATCCGCGCGAAGCGCAACACTCGAAGCGCATTAGCGCTTCGAAGCACCAGAGCACTTGCGCGAAGCGCATTAACCATTAACCATTGAAGAAAATATGAACCGCAGATCCCTGATTGGAAAACTGATTGCCGGTGCCGGCGCTATAGCTTTGAGCCAACAGAGCGCCTCGGCAAAACCCAAAGATTTGCCCCGCGGCGTCTTTATTCATCATGTACTATTCTGGATGAAAGAGCCCCTGAACATGGGGCATCGCAAAGTGCTGGAAGCCGGCCTGCGAAAACTGGTCACCATCGATCTCATTAAACAACGCCATCTAGGCATACCGGCCGACACAAACCGCGATGTAGTAGAGAACACCTACCAATACTCTCTGCTACTCACCTTCAAAAACAAAGCCGACCACGACGCCTACCAAATCCACCCCGAACACCTGGAATTCATAGAAAACTGCTCCCATACCTGGGAGAGGGTGAGGGTGCATGATACGGTTGATATTAGTGCTCTAGTGCTCTAGAGCTCTGGTGCTCTGGTGAAAAAGAAATTTACGCGGCAGGGCATTTGCGCGAAGCGCAGCATTAGAGCATTAGAGCATTAGAGCACTCTTCTTTCCAAACAGGGGATTATCCCCCGACTAGTCGGGGATAATTCCCTGTTTGGAAAGAAGTTCCAGACTCATTTCCCGAAGTTTGAATTTCTGGATTTTGCCGCTTCCGGTCATGGGGAAGCTCTCGATGAAGAAGATGTATTTGGGAATTTTGTGGCGGGAGATTTTGCCGCGGCAGTAATCGCGGACGTCGCCGTCGCAGAATTTGGCGCCCTCTTTCAGGATGATGTAGGCACCTACCTCTTCGCCATATTTCTTGGAGGGAACGCCAACTACCTGTACATCTTTGATGCCGGGCATTTTGTAGAGGAACTCTTCGATTTCGGCGGGGTACACGTTTTCGCCGCCACGAATGATCATGTCTTTGATGCGGCCGGTGATGCGGAAGTTGCGGTTGGCATCCATCACGCCCAGGTCGCCGGAGTGAAGGTAGCCGTTTTTGTCGATGATGGCTGCGGTGGCCTCGGGCATTTTGTAGTAGCCCTTCATGAGGTTGTAGCCTTTGCAGCACATTTCGCCCTGAACGCCTACGGGGCACTCTTCGAGGGTGTCGGGATCGATTACTTTCACATCGATGTGCGGAAGAGCCGGCCCTACGGTAGTGGTGCGTACTTCGAACGAATCCCAGGCACGACTTTGGGTCATGCCCGGCGAGGTTTCGGTTAGCCCGTACACGCTGGTAATCTCGCGCAAATTCATCTTAGAGCCCACATCCTCCATCAGCCAGATGGGACAGAGCGAACCGGCCATGATACCGGTTCGAAGCGAACTCATATCGAACATGTCGAACATCGGGTGGTTGAGCTCGGCAATGAACATGGTGGGCACACCGTAAATAGCAGTGCACTTCTCTTTATGTACCGAAGCCAGCGCCAGCAGCGGATCGAACCGTTCCAGAATGACAGCTGTGGCACCGTGTGTCACAATGGCCATCATGCCCAGCACAGTGCCAAAGCAGTGAAAAAGCGGAACCGGCAGACAGATACGGTCGGCCTGGGTGAATTTCATACTCTCGCCAATAAAGAAACCGTTATTGGCAATGTTATTGTGCGTGAGCATGACCCCCTTCGGGAATCCGGTAGTTCCCGAGGTATATTGCATATTGACCACATCTTCGGCCTGATTAATGGCTCTTGCCTCGTCGAGCAACGAGCGGTCTACATTCTGGCCCAACAAAAAGAGTTCGGCGGTGGTGTACATTCCTCTCCGTTTCTCCTGCCCTACAAACACCACGTTTTTCAGAAAGGGGAGTTTTTCGGAGTGGAGGTTGCCTCTGGAACAGGTTTTCAGTTCGGGAACCATGGTGTTGGTCATGGCCACGTAATCGCTGTCGAAGGTGCCCTCGGTGAC
>CAYVJA010000032.1:15777-31957 GCA_964451605.1 uncultured Bacteroidales bacterium
CTCGGTGATGCAAAGCGTGTGGATATCGGCATTTTCTACCAGATATTCGAGCTCGGCCTGCTTATAGTTGGTATTAACGGTTACCAGAATGGCGCCAATCTTGGCTGCAGCAAACATAAAGGTATTCCAGTCGGGCACATTGGGAGCCCAGATACCTACCTTGTCGCCCCGTTTTACCCCGATGGCCGAAAGGCCCAGAGCCAGACGATCGACCCTTTCGTTAAAGGCTTTGTACGAAAAGCGCAGGTTGCGATCGGCATAGACGATAAAATCCTGATCGGGGGTCTCGATGGCCCACTTCTCCAGCCAACTTCCCAGTGTTTTGTCAATTAAAATGGAACAAAAATCACAGCCAGCAATTTGGCTGGGGTATTCGAAGTGGCAAATACATAGTGAGCCACGATAGAGTCGTAATAGATGCTGTCGCCCTTGTCGAGCACAAACTTCTGTTTGCCGTACTCTATGGTAACCGAACCTTCCAGCACATAGATGAACTCCTCACCCTCATGGGTAGAAGCCAATGAAGCATCGTAAGCCCCGGGCAGAATATCCACCATGAACGACTCCATGTGACGGCCGGCCTTGGCTCTGGAGAGGGAGTAATGGTGCATATAACTCTTCCCCTTTGCGTTTCTGCAGGCGTCGGTCGACGAAGCAATGTCGGCTGCACGGCATACCACCGGCCCCAACTCTTCGTGGTCGTCGAGCAGGGTTCCGGGACGAACACCCAAACCGCGGGAGATCTTAACGAGCATGGAAATCACAGGAATCTCGGTTCCCTTTTCAATCTTATCGAGGATATCCACACCTACGCCCGACTGTTCGGACAACGCTTCTATGCTCAAATTGCGGACTTCGCGGATAGACCTGATTCGCTCCCCTATCAAATTTTTCTGTTCCATTGCTGATGTTTTAAGTGTTCGTCAAAATAGCCGGTATATTCTTCGTTACATGACCGGGTGGCGCAAATATAGAAAAATGTTTAACAACACAAGGTAGTATTCCATACCTTTGCCTGCCCTCAAAAATAGCCCCTTTATGCAATCGCACGCTTCTCGTACGCTCGGTTTGGAAACTACCCCCATGGGCAAGTTGTTATGGCAATATGCGCTGCCCGCCATCATGGGAATGGGAGCCAATGCCATGTACAACATTGCCGACCGGATCTTTATCGGGCAGGGTGTAGGTGCATTGGCTATCTCGGGACTTGCGCTGACTCTGCCTCTGATGCTCCTTTTTACGGCAATCGGCACACTGGTGGGAGTGGGTGCCTCTTCGCGCATCTCCATTGTGCTGGGCATGAAAGATAAAAACCGGGCAAAACAGATTTTGGGGAATGCCACTTTCCTCACCATTCTGCTTTCGGCACTCGTCATCACCCCCAGCATGTTTTTTCTCGACGAGCTGCTCCTGCTCTTTGGCGGCAGCCCGCAAACCCTTCCCTATGCCAGGGATTTTCTCGAGATTATTATCCCCGGAAGTATCTTCACCAACTTTACCTACAACCTGGCCAATATTATGCGGGCCTCGGGCTATCCGCAAAAATCGATGCGGATTTTGCTCTCCGGGGTGCTGCTGAACCTGATTCTGGCACCGCTCTTTATCTTCGGGTTTCATATGGGCATCCGGGGGGCAGCCATAGCCACGGTTCTCTCCATGTTCTTTGGTTTTGTGCTGGCTGTTCGCCATTTTCGGTCGTCGCGGTCGGAACTCCGGCTTGAAATGGGCCTGATCAAACCGGAATGGCATATCATACGCGATATTCTCTCCATAGGGCTTTCGCCCTTTATGATGCACATGACGGCCAGTGGTGTGAACCTGGTGATGAATCAGGAACTGCTGAAGCACGGTGGCGACCTGGCAGTGGGGGCCTATGGTATCATCAACAGCTTTGCCATGTTGATCGTGATGATGGTGATGGGATTTTGCCAGGGGATGCAGCCCATTGTGGGGTATAATTTTGGAGCCGGCAAGTTGAAACGAATGAAAGATGCCCTCCTGCTCACCATCCGGCTTACCTTCTTTGTGATGCTGACGGGTTTTGTGGGGGCACAGTTCTTTTCGAAACAGATTGCCCGGGCCTTTACCAACGATCCGGAATTGATTGAAATGATAGTTAAGGGGATGCCTGTCTACCTTCTGGCACTTCCCCGGGTGGGTTTCCAGATTACCATTTCCAACTTTTTTCTCTCTATCGGACGAGCCGGTATCTCGATGTTTATGAGTCTCTCCCGACAACTTATCTTTTTGATTCCGGCACTACTCCTCTTTGCTCATCTCTACGGCCTCAAAGGGGTCTGGATTGCCGGACCCGTCTCCGACACCACTGCCACCTTCGTTGCCGCCTTCTTCCTGATACGGCAGCGAAAAATTTTCTACCGTCGGTGATCCTTCCGCCAACGTGCGATTTCCTCCAAACCAGACCCCGGTCAGAATCAGAATGGCTCCTGTTAAGGCTTGCAACGTAAGCGGTTCGTGTAAAAACAGCACGGCAAACAGGAGGGTTACCATAGGAATCAAATAGATATAGTGGTTGGTCCTGACGCTTCCCAACCGGCTCACTGCCGTGTTCCACACTACATAACAGGCCGAAGAGGCAATCAGACTGAGGAAAAGCAGGTGGGCCGCCACTTCGCCCTTTAACAGCAGTGCAGGAGTAATGGGGTTATCGGTAATCAGAAACCAGGGAATCAGCGTAAGCGTTCCGTAAAAAAAGATTTTACGGGTATAGAAGAGCACGGGATAGCTGCCATTAATCTTTCGGAGCAGCACTGAGTAGATGGCCCACGAGAGGGCTGCAGCTAGCGAGAGGAGATCGCCCAGCGGATGAATCTGCAGCACCACCTGGCCATTGTACACCACGAGGGCAACCCCCAGAAGAGCAATACCCGACCCAAACCAGATGGATCGGCCAACCGGTTCGCCTTTCACAAAAAGATGGGTGAGCAGCGTAGTGAGTAGCGGAGCGGTGACCACAATCAGTGCCACATTCGAAGCCAGGGTAATATGAAGCGCACTGTTTTCGGTGAGAAAATAGACCGACCCGCCAAAGAGCCCCAGAATCACGAAAATCAGTTCGTCGAGGAGGCGTTTTACTTTGTGCTTACGAGGATAGAAGAGCCAGAGTACTCCATAGGCCAGCACAAACCGGTAGAGCATAATTTCGGCAGGGGTCAGGCCGTTGCGCAGCAAAATTTTGGTTGAGATCAGGGTGGTTCCCCAAATTACCGATACTGCCACCGCCAGAAGATGATAACGGGCAGGACCACTGGAGGCCCGGGGCGATAAAAGGGAACTCATGCTTCAATCAGATAGAGGGGTACATTCATTTGACGCGAGCGATTGTATCCCACAAAAAGTTGGCGGTTTCCGGCCGTGAGCCGGTACCATTTTACGGCAGGATCCTTGTCGGCTCCGGGGGGAAGCTCTCCCCGCCACACCTCAATCTTTCGCCCGGGTTCCTTCTGAACCGATAACCCGGCTTTGAGCCAGGCCACAGTTACATCGTAACAGAAAGAGGGAGCAAAACGCTCACAATAGGCATATAAAAGGCGGCCCCTGTGCTCCAGACTGAGCGGTTTGTCGATCACCTCCATAGGGTTGAGAAAGGCAAGAAAATCCGTAAAAAAGCCGGGATACGATCCGGACAGACCGATCGTTATGTTGCGGAAAGCCGCAGTATTGTAAAAGAAATCGAGGATACGGGAGAGTTTGCGGGCCATCTGCAATTCATCAGGCGAAATGGCATCCGTGGCCAGTACTTCGTAAGGAGGATCAGGGGCATAGCGGATTCCCGCCGAGGTAGCTTCAGCACGCATCCGCGTTCCCGGGAGCAGCTTGAGCAACTCCAGCTGAATCTCCGCCACGCCCAGCGACGCCAACCGGGCAATGTCCGAAAGGAGCGCACTGAACGAATAGCCGGGAAGGCCGGCTATCAGATCGGCATGGGTTTCGAAGTGGCCATTTCCGGCCAGAAAACGGAGCCCCTCCAGGGTTGCCTCTACTGTTCCCGAACGTCGGCATGCCCGTATCACCTCCGGCTGCAAGCTCTGCACCCCGGCCTCGATATGGAGAGTATCGGGAGGTGACGCCTGCAGAAGCGTCCGGATGTCGGGAGTAAGCCGCGCCGGATGTACTTCCAGATGAAACCGCATATCGGGAAACTTCTCTGCAAAGAGGCGGAGAAGTTGACAAGCTCTGTCGGGATCGCCATTAAACGTTCGGTCTAAAAGACGGATTTCGCGGATATTTTTACTGCGAAGGGAGGCGATTCTGTTCTCCAGTATATCCATCGCAACATATCGAAGAGGCGAATCCCCTCCGCTTACACAAAAAGCACAATGATTCTGACAACCTCTTGCACTCTCAACCTGCACAAAAGGTTTGTCGGTATCAAAGAAAACCGAGTGCTCCGGAGGCAGCAGCGCAGAAAAATCGGCTACCCTGGCCGTGCCGCCGTCGTGGTAACGGTTTAGTTCATCGATAAAGCAAAAGCCGGTAATCGCATGCCAATGGGCAGGCCGGTTCCAGAAAGGCAACCATGCCCAAAAAGCCTCCTCCCCTTCGCCCCGGAATACCGAATCAACATAGCGATGCTTCCGCAAAAAGGGTTCGTTGGTGCCCAAAAATTCAGGTCCGCCCAGCAGAATCTTAACCGGAGGGTGTAATGCTTTCACTCTGGAAAGCACCTTTAGCACCATTTCGTGGGTAAAGAGCCACAAGGTTGCGAGCACCAGATCGGGTTTGCCCGCAACCGCTTCGGCTGCCAGCCCTCCCGGGTCGGCTTGTGTGGTTGCTGACAATACCAACCAATCGGTTTGTATTGTACAACCCTTGCTGTCGGTGATTTCCCGCTGTTGCGCATGTATGGCAGGAAGGGCTAGTGAAGCATGGCCGTAGGAGGCATTGATATCGAGCCACAGGATATTCATAGCAGGCCGCGGAATGAGAGAATCACCTCCAAAATCCGGGTTCCGAACTGCTGTGCCCGGACTTTACCCATCCCGTGTACATTTTCCAGCTCTTTAAGGGTAACCGGCTGTTTGGCAACCAAATCTATCAGGCACTTTTGGGGAAAGATGCGGTAGACCGGTACCCCCTGTGCAACGGCCAACTCCCGGCGCAGACGCTTTAACGCTTCGGCCAGATCGGCTGCTTCGTCCATCATTGCCTCTGTATCGGTATCGGATTTGCTGCTCCCCTTTCGTACTTCGGTGCTCTTGCTCTTTAGCGCTTCGGGCGATGCCAGCAATCTGGCCCGTGTATCGAGAAGTTCGGAAGCCGAAAAGCGTTGGGTCGAAGCCGAAAGAAGAGCGCTCTTCAGAATCAGTGCCTCATCGAGGCGTCCGATCAGCTCTTTGCACACTTTTTTTACAGCCTTGTTGTCGGTTTCGAAACGGAGCAACGAGCGGTCGTCCCAAATGGCCCGGATTCTCTCCAGAAAATAACGGGCCGACCGGGTTACCCTGTCTTGCAGACCCGGATGTGCCTCCGGATCGATTTGTCCGTGAAAAAGTCTTTCGAGCTCGGGGGTAAAACGCTCGAAAACCCGCACAACCTCCTCGTCGAATTGGTGCGCCAACCGTGGCAGATGCTCGGTAAGGGGGCCGAAAAGGATCTGATGGTGTGCGCGGAGTTGCAGCTGCAAAGTGCGGGCAATCGAGGCTATGGGCGAAAAATCCAGCATTTCGTACACCAACCGGCGAACGTACTCTCTGCGGGCCTCGGCAAATGCCAGCGGATCGGGATCACGATGGCCGTTCGATTGCAAAAAGGCAGCCACCTCCCTGTCGCCCAGTACCACATCACGGGTGATGGGGGTGCGTAAAACCAGCCCCTCCAGCGAACGGCACCTACTCAGCGCCACATACACCTGCCCGTGGGCAAAGGCTCGTCCGGCATCTACAATTACCTTTTCGAAGGTGAGCCCCTGACTCTTGTGAATGGTGATGGCCCAGGCCAGACGCAGCGGAAACTGGAGAAAACTGCCAATCAGGGTTTCGGTAATCATGCCCGTTTCGGGTTCCAGATGATAGCGGGTGTTATGCCACGCCTCCGGTTCTACCTGCACCGGCTCGGTATCGCCATCGGGCAGTACCTCGATGTATTGTTCGGCAAAACGGGTAATTGTACCGATTTTCCCGTTAAAATAGCGCTTTTCGGGCGAGATGTCGTTTCGTAAAAACATCACCCTGGCCCCCTCTTTCAGAGCCAACAGCTCTTCGGTGGGAAAGCTGAACGAAGGAAAATCGCCTTCCACAACCGCCCGGTAGCTGCGCAGCGGCCCCTCGAGCGCCTCCAGCCTGGAATCGTTAATGTGTTGCGCCTGCGCATTGTGGGTGGTGAGTGTGATGTAGTGGTCCGAACTGAATCCGGGCTGTAAACGGCTGTTCAACAGTTCGAGGGTTTCAGGCAGGACCCGCTGTTCGCGAATCTGGTTTAAAGCGGCAATAAAGCGCCCCTGACTCTGGCGGTAGATGGTCTCCAACTCGATGGTGACAAATCCGGCCTCTTGCAACGCTTTGCTGTCGAAAAAAAAAGGCGAAGTGTACACATTGCGCAGCAGGTCCCACTCCGCCTCCTGCACCACCGGGGGCAACTGCTGCAAATCGCCCACCAACAGGAGCTGAACGCCCCCGAAGGGAAGTTTCCGGTTACGAAATTTTCTCAGCACGTTGTCGACTGCATCCAGCAGATCGGCCCGTACCATACTCACCTCGTCAATGACCAGGATATCTATACTCCGAAGGAGGCGGATCTTATCGGCAGCAAATTTCCGGGCATACCTTTTTTCGCTCCCCTCCATGGCCGAAACATAGGTCGATCCCGGCAGAAAGGGGGTGAAGGGAAGTTGAAAAAAGGAGTGAATGGTCACCCCTCCGGCCCTTACGGCTGCCACTCCGGTAGGCGCCACCACCACGATTCTTTTCGGGAGGGAGGTGCGCAGCTGCGCCAGGAAGGTGGTTTTTCCGGTTCCCGCCTTCCCGGTGAGAAAGAGATTTTGGTGGGTCTCTCTAAGATAGCGAAAGGCCCACAGAGCTCGTTCGTTATGGTCGAAACTAAACACTGTGCGGTAAAATGGCTGATAAATCGGCCCGAAGTTACGAGAAAAATGGGTTATCGACCCAAATTTGAAGGCAAAGGCGAATCATCGGGCCGAAAGAAAAACTATATTTGTTGCAGTTGTTTTACGAAACGTTCCTATGAAGTTCAATAATATCCTGAGCATCTTTTCCCCGAAAGATGTGAAATTTATACCGATGCTCGAAGAGGCTTCGGTGGTTTTGGTTCAGGCATCGGCCCTGCTTCGCGACCTCTTTACCTGCGAAAATCCCGAAGAGATCCGCAATCTCTGCAAACTGATAAAAGCCGAAGAGGTGAAAGGCGACAAAATTGTGGGAAAAATCTCGAAAGCCCTTAACGACACATTTATCACTCCATTCGACCGCGAGGATATTCATGAGCTCTCCGATTCGATTGACGATGCCATCGATGCCATGAACCGGTCGGCGCAGAAGGTGCTGCTCTATGACCCCAAGAAACTGCATGTCGGTACTGCCCGTCTGTCGGAGATTGTCTATCTGGGGTCGATAGAGTTGCATAAAGCCATTCATACCCTCTCTACCCTCCGAAAAAGCACCACTCCGCTGGCCGCCCATTGTAAGCAGGTAAAACGGCTGGAAGAGGAGGCCGACGTGGTCTATGAAAATGCCATTATGAACCTGTTTCGCGAAGAGTCGTCGGTGGCCGAGCTGATTAAACTGAAAGAGATTATCCAGGAGTTGGAACGGTCGGTAAACAGGCTGAATACGATTGCCAAGGTACTGAAGACGCTGATTGTTAAGTACGCTTGATATCTGTTTGGGCATGACTCTCCTCGTTATTGTTGTTGTTCTGGCCATTGTTTTCGACTTTATCAATGGTTTTCATGATGCGGCAAACTCCATTGCCACTATCGTTTCAACCCGGGTTCTTACGCCGTTGCAGGCTGTTCTCTGGGCTGCCTCTTTCAACTTTATCGCCTTCTTTGTAGCCAAATATATCATCGGCGAGTTTGGCATTGCCAATACGGTATCGAAAGTGGTACTCGAGGAGTTTATCACCCTTCCCATTATTCTGGCCGGTATTATTGCGGCCATTTCCTGGAATCTGCTCACCTGGTGGTTCGGTATCCCATCCTCCTCTTCTCACACCCTTATCGGGGGGTTTGCCGGGGCAGCCATCTGCGGAGCCGGTTTCGGGTCGATCCACCTGGGGGTGATCATTAAAATTGCGGCGTTTATTGCGTTGGCTCCCATCATCGGTATGGTCATTTCTACGCTGATTACGCTGGCGGTGTTATGGGGCTTCCGAAACCGACATGCCCGAAAATCGGAGCGGTTGTTCGGTAAACTGCAGTTGGTCTCTTCCGGTCTGTTTAGTCTGGGATTTGGGCTCAACGACTCGCAAAAGGTAATGGGAATTATTGCCACGGCTATGATAGCAGCGGGCAAATTAGAGTCGGTTAACGCTATGCCAACCTGGATTCCGCTCGCCTGTTTCACAGCCATCGGGCTGGGTACCACGTGTGGCGGATGGCGCATTGTGAAAAGCATGGGCACCAAAATCACCAAGGTTACTGTACTGGAGGGAGTCTGTGCCGAAACAGCCGGCGCCATCACCCTTTTCATTACGGAATTTTTGAAGATCCCTGTTAGTACCACGCACACCATCACCGGAGCCATCATGGGTGTTGGCACGGTAAAGCGGCTCTCGGCCGTACGGTGGGGTGTAACCATTAATCTGCTCTGGGCCTGGATTCTCACCATTCCGGTAAGCGCGCTGTTGGCTGCGGGGATCTATTTGGTATTTAGGTTGGTGGGGATGTGATGCGCGCTTCGCGCGCGAAATAATATTTGAGGGTATGAAGAAGATTTGGGTTCTCTTGGTGTTGTTGGGGTGTGCGCTTGAGGCGGGTGCGCAGTATAGGTTCGATACGGTGTTGTACGGGGCGGCCTATTATCATGAGTATATGCCTTCGGAGCGGCTCGATGAGGATATCCGGCTGATGAAGGAGGCGGGGGTGAATATGGTTCGGGTGGGTGAATCGACCTGGGCGTTGTTCGAGCCTCAGGAGGGCAATTTCCAGTTTGCCTGGATGGACCGGATTCTCGATAAGATGCACGCTGCCGGTATTAAGGTGGTTTTGGGTACGCCCACTTATTCTATTCCCGCCTGGCTGGCGGAAAGATATCCGGAGATTCTGGCTGTGCGGGCCGATGGTTCGAAGCAGGGATATGGAATCCGGCAGAATATGGATATCACCAATGCCAGTTACCTGTTTTATTGCGAGCGGATTATCCGTAAGATGATGGAGCACTTTGCTTCGCATCCCGCCATTATCGGATACCAGGTTGATAATGAGACCCATTATAATGGCGAAACCAATCATGCCGTCTTTGTAGACTTCAGAAATTTTGTAAAGGAGCGGTTCGGCGGGGATCTGGAGAAGCTGAACAAGGAGTGGGGCGGCAATTATTGGGGCATGAATATCAACTCATGGGAGGAGTTCCCCAGGATGGACGGCATCACCAACCCCTCCATGAAATTGGAATGGGAGCGGTTTAAACGGCATCGGATTGCCTGGTTTCTGAACTGGCAGGCCGATCTGGTGAAGGCCTATAAACGGGCCGATCAGTTTGTCACGCATTGCTTTATGCCCTCTTTCCAGGATATCGATCAGGTGGAGAGTTTTAAGCAGATGGAGTACCCGGCCATTAATGTCTATCACAATGTGCAGGATAATCAGGACGGACAGGCCATTGCCCGCGCGGGCGACTTTATGCGCTCTATTCAGCGGGGAGGAAACTATCTGGTAACCGAAACCAACGCGCAGGCACAGGGCTGGGATGCCAAAGGGCAATATCCGCCCTACGACAACCAGTTGCGGCAAAATATGTATTCGCATCTGGCCTCGGGTGCCAATATGGTGGGTTACTGGCATTGGCACACCCTGCATTATGGGCAGGAAACCTACTGGAAAGGGGTATTGGGACACGATCTGGCACCTAACCGTATTTATGGCGAAGTGCAGAGAGCCGCTTCCGAACTGAAAAAGATAGGGAGCAAGCTGGTTAACCTGAAAAAACGAAATCAGGTGGCTATTCTATACAGTCACGACTCCTATTTCGGGCTGCAGTTTATGCCCTATAAAAATGGCGACATGTACGATTTGGGCATACATAACGCGCTCTATCGCATGAATCTGGAAACCGACTTTATGCCGGTTGACAAGTGGGAAAATCTTTCCGACTACGCCATGGTGGTGATTCCGCCTCTCTATGTGGCATCGGATAGTCTGCTTGAAAAGATTGCCCGTTATGTAGAAAATGGCGGCCACGCTGTGATGTTTTTCAAAAGCGGATACACCAACGAATACAACGCGGTAAGGCCTGTTCGCGCTCCCGGACCGCTTCGCAAAGTGGTGGGAGCCAGCTATCAGGAGGTCTCAACCATTAACCGGTTGTCGCTGAAAGAGGATCCGTTTGGTGTGGCAAACGGAAACAGGGTTTCGGATATTGCCGAGATGTTGATACCCGAAGGAGCCAAGGTGTTAGCCACCTACGATCACCCCTTCTTCGGGCAGTGGGCGGCCATTACCCAAAACCGTTTTGGCAAAGGCACAATGACCTATATCGGCACCAACCCTTCGTTCGAAATCATGCAGAAGATCTTTTCGGAGGTGGCCCAAACGGCAGGTATCAGCAACCAGACCGGAGGGCTCTCCTTCCCGCTGATTGTGAGATCGGGTAAAAACGGCGAAGGAAAAACCATTCGGTATGTTTTTAACTATTCAGCTACCAATCAGACTTTTATCTACCCATTTTCGGGAGGAAAAGAGCTGCTTTCGGGTAAAAGCATTGCCAAAAACGGCAATACCTCGATAGCCCCCTGGGACCTGCTGATTGTTGAGGAGTAATTTAGGCCGGACGGGTACTCTGTCGGTCGAAGAAGGGGTTTTTGCTTGATGCACTCACCGGAACCCCGTATGCCGACTGACATTCGGGCAGCCAGTTGAGTTGCATGGCAGCCCACCCCACCGAGAACATAACCCGGGTATCTACCCGCAGATCGGCGGCGGTTGCCACCATCGAACCGAGGGCTATCCCGATATCTACACTGTTAATGGCACAGGGTACTTCGAGCATAGGCTGCCCGTTGGCGGGGGTGTACATGCCGGGATGCCCCTCTTCACTCCAGGTTCCGGCCATTGCCTGACGCTGACTACAGGTAGGGAATCCGCAATAGCCGCAATTCAGATTCTGTTGTTTGACCCTCGAACCTACCAGCAGAACCACCTCGCTCTGCAGGATATTTTCGGCATCGCGCAGCAGAAATTTCATGCCACTCTTTTCGCTCAGCGCCACCATGGCCTCAGACAGGTGGAGGATATCCGGACCCGTTATCATCAGAATTTCCAGCAGATCGATCCCCTTTCCTTTGGGAGCGGTTCGGGCAGCCGTCATCATCTGTTGCGCCACAAACCGAAGGTGTTCGCTGCGCGTATCTCGTTCGTTCTGAATCATCTAATGCAAATTAGTACAGTTACAATTTGATTTCAAGAGGCACGCCTGTATAACGTACCGAAACAGCCGACGGGGCGTCGGGAGCGAAGGGCTGCGGCTTCTCTTTCGACACCAAAACCGCCTCGAAAACCCGCTCTTCCAACATGCCGGCAAAGCTTCCCACACGACTGCCAATGGTAAGGGTACGTTTGGCATCATCCCATGAGAAGGGAATAAGAGCCGAAGCGCCGCTTTCATAGTTATAATTGGTTCCCTCATCCTCATACAGGGTGAACGAACCATTTTCGCCGGCGTAAACGTACAGTCTGATGGTATCGGCTGGCTTCTCGGAGGTGTATTGAATAGCAGGGCCTACGGGTAAGATCGAACCCGAACGGACAAAGAGGGGTACCCGCTCCACGGGTGCCTCTACAGTTTTTGTTACTCCAGGCTCGACAGCTGTTCCTGTATAAAAATTGTACCAGGCAGCGGCACGGGGAAAGTAGACCTCTCTTTGACGGGCTCCGTACGAATAGACGGGACATACCATCAGTTGAGGCCCAAAAAGGAATTGATCGCCAATGTTACGCACAGCCGTGTCGGCCGGAAAGTCCATGAAGAGCGAACGCATCAGGGTATAATCGTTTAACCAGGTCATCCCGGCCAGCGAATAGACGTAGGGCATCAGCCTGTAGCGCAGTTTGTTGTAATAGACCATACTCTCATAGGCGGGATTGCCCTCGGGAGCAATCTGGAAGATCTCGCGATAGGGAAACTGCCCGTGAGAGCGATAGAGCGGGCAAAATGCGCCGAACTGGTGCCAGCGGGCATTGAGTTCACGCCACTCTTTCAGATCTTCCGATCCTTCGGAGGCCCGTTCGTAACGGCGTTCTACACAAAATCCGCCGATATCCATGGTCCAATAGGGAATGCCCGACATGGCAAAGTTGAGACCGGCCGAAATCTGTGCCTTCATATCTTCCCAGCGGGTTCCGATGTCGCCACTCCAGGTGGCGGTTGAGTAGCGCTGCAGCCCGGCAAAACCGGAGCGGGTAAGCAGGAAGACGCGCTTATCGTGATCGGCCTCTCTTTGTCCGTCGTAGATAGCCTGGGCATTCATCAGGGCGTAGGCGTTCAGATACTGCGTTGAGGGGCCCAGATATGTGGGCGTTGAGAGTTGTTTTCTGTACTCCAGGCTGGCATTCGAGAGAATGTCGGGCTCGGAGGCATCCATCCACCAGGCATCGAAACCGAGGCTGTAGAGATGCTCTTTCATTTGCCCCCAGAAGAGTTTGCGGGCTTCGGGATGGTAGGCGTCATAAAAGGAGCCCACATAGCCTCTTCCTATCCAGTCGCGGATCTGGTCTTTAATGGCCTGGGGATAGATCCATCCCTTTTCGTCGAACTCCTTAAAGTGTTGGGTAGAAGCGTAAAATTTAGGCCATACCGAAATCATGATACGGGCATTCTGTTTATGCACCTGATTTACCATACCGGCAGGATCAGGAAAACGGGAAGCATCGAATTCATGACTTCCCCAGGCATCCTCGTTCCAGTACGACCAGTCGAGCACGATGTTGTCGAGGGGAATCTTCTTGTCACGGTATTGTGCCACGATATCGAGCAACTCCTTGGCGGTTTTGTACCGTTCGCGACTTTGCCAGTAGCCCATGGCCCATTTGGGCATAATTTGCGATTTTCCGGTGAGGGTACGATAGGCAGAGATTACCCGGTCGGGCGTTTCGCCATACATAAAGTAGTAATCAATCATGTTGCCCATCTCCGACCAAAACGACAATTTCTGTTGTTCTTTCGGGTCGACCGGAGAATAGACCTTCAGGCCCATGTAGGAGACGCCGCCGTCGGGCCGCCACTCCAGGCGGATATCATATTTTTCCCCTTTTTCGAGCGAAAGCCAAAACTTGCAAGTATTGGGGTTCCATGCAGTCCGCCAGTGCTCCGGAACCACCTCTTTCCCATCAATAAAGAGTTTGGTATAGCCGGCATAGTAGAGCAAAAAGTTGTACTGACCGCTCTTTTTGGGCGAAATGGATCCGGTCCAAGTAATGAGGGAATTGCCCATATTGAAGCGCTCCGGAAACCGTTTTACGGTTTCGAGATTTTCGTAATCAATCTCGCTCTCGGGGCGCTTAACGAATACCTGCGAGGTGTCGCCGCGGGTGTAATAGGTGGCTGTGAGGGCTCCCTCCTGCCCTGTTTCGTCGAAGAGGTTGAACTGCGAAATCTGGCCCGGTGCCGAAGGGTTTCCAAAGCGGGTCAGAGAGTAGTTGTCCCAAAGCAGGCCGTATTGTCGGCTCGACTGAATAAAGGGAATAGAAACTTTGGTGTTGTATTGGTAGAGCACCTCATTGCGCCCTTTGTAGTTAAATTCGTCGGACTGATGTTGACCCAATCCATAAAAAGCCTCATCATCAGGCGATTCAAAGATTTGACGGAACGAATAGCCCTTGGCATTTTCCACCTCTATCGGTTCGAACTGTTTGCCACCTCCCTTTTGTTCGCGCAGAAGCAGCCGGCCCGAGGCATCGAAGAAACCCACTTCGCCGCTCGCCTTTTTGATTTTCACAGTAACCCGTTTGGTTGACAGTGCAACCTCCTCATCGCTCTCTTCGAGGGTAAAGGGGAAGCTGTCAGGAACAGCCAGTGCTGTAGAAAGGCTGTTGTCGGAGGGGAAACTGTCGGCCGGGAGGGCGCTTATCCGAACAATGTCGTCAGTAAGAATCTGTGCTCTGACCAGACGAGCCCCTTTGGGATTCCGATCCGAAACTGATACCACCACGCCGTTGGGCAAACGAGTGGCTTTGGGAGCAGGTGCGCAGGAAACGAGGAGAAAAACCAGGAGGAGAAGGAAGGGGCGCATGATAATGGTTAATGGTTAGTGGTGAATGGTTAATTAATGCTCTAATGCTCTGGTGCTCTGGTGCTCTAATGCTCTAATGCTCTGGTGCTGCGCTACGCGCGAGGAAAGAGTGGACCAGTGATGTGATGATGTGTTGATGTGTTGATGCGGGGATCAAATATAGGAACTTCTTTTTTTTGCTGCAAGAAAATGGCGGGTGTGGGTTGGGGTTGAGAACAATGGGCGGGTGTGGATTGTTTATTATGAAAAAATTATGGATATGAATTCGGTAATCATTTGGAGTTTTTTGGTGGTTGCGGGTTTGTTATCTTCGCTTTCACTAAATGGCCAGACTATGAATAAAGCACTTTCTCCTTTCGAACGGAGTATTATGATTGATAAGGGTACGGAACGCCCTTTCTCCGGTGCCTTGTGGGATCATTTCGAGGCGGGTTCTTATCATTGCCGGCAGTGCGGGGCTCGGTTATTTTCGTCGGATGCAAAATTCGATGCGGGATGCGGATGGCCCAGTTTCGACGATGCCATTGCGGGAGCGGTGGCTACGGCACCCGATGCAGACGGACGACGGACGGAGATTCTTTGTGCCAGGTGCGGTGGCCACCTGGGCCATCTCTTTACGGGCGAAGGATTTACACCTAAAAATCATCGTCACTGTGTGAATTCGGCATCGCTCGAGTTTGTGCCTTTGGCACCGATGGTCTCTGCCTCAGAGAGTCAAAACAAAGAGGCCAATAAAAAGAACGAGATAGAGGAGGCAATCTTTGCCGGCGGATGTTTTTGGGGGGTGGAGCATTTGATGCAGAAACAGAAAGGGGTTATCAGTGTGGAGTCGGGTTATAGCGGCGGACACACCAAAAATCCCACTTATGCTGAAGTGTGTACCGGAACCACAGGCCATCTTGAGGTGGTGAAGGTTCGATTCAATCCTGCGGTGGTTTCGTACGAAACCGTGGCTCGCCTCTTTTTCGAAATTCACGACCCCACCCAAACCAACGGACAAGGTCCCGATCTGGGCGAACAGTACCTGTCGGCCATCTTCTATAAAGACGAAAACCAGAAGCTGAGTGCCGGAAAACTGATTGGTCTGTTACAGGCAAAAGGCTATAAAGTAGCCACACAACTACGACCCGCGGCACCCTTCTGGCCAGCCGAAACCTACCATCAAGACTACTACGAAAAGAAAGGCACCCAACCCTATTGCCACCGCTATACACCGAGGTTTTAGTGCGCAGGCGCGCTGATGCGCGCCTGCGCAAGTGCTCTAATGCTGCGCTGCGCACAGCGCACTACAGCGTTGAGAGCGCGTTGTCAAGATCCCATTTAATGTCGTCGATGTGTTCTATGCCCAGCGACAGGCGCAGCAGGTTGGGGTAAACACCTGCTTTGATCTGTTCGTCGGCCGAGAGTTGTTCGTGGGTGGTGGAGCTGGGATGGATGATGAGGGTCTTTGCGTCGCCGACATTGGCCAGGTGGCTGATCAGGCGAAGATTGTCGATGACTCCTTCTACTTTCGAGGCATCACCTTTTACGCGGAACGAGAGCACGCCGCCAAAACCGTTGCGAAGGTATTTCTTGGCCAGCGAGTGATAGGGGCTGCCGGGCAGTCCGGGATAGTTTACCTGCGTAACTTTGGGATGTTTTTCTAGCCATTGTGCCAGTTCCAGGGCGTTGTCGACGGTTTTCTGAACCCGCAATGAGAGGGTTTCCAGCCCCTGAACCAGTTGAAAGGCATTGAACGGACTGAGACTGGGGCCCA
>CAYVJA010000033.1:0-5093 GCA_964451605.1 uncultured Bacteroidales bacterium
GAGCATTAGAGCACCAGAGCACTAAAGCACCATCAAAGCGCTTCACTTTTTTCATCCGCCCATATCATCACCGACGACTCCGTGAGTCCTTCAGAAGTGGCGGTCAGGGAGATTTCGCCGGGTTCGCCGCGTTTGGTGCGGATAATGGCAAGGCACAAGCCGTTAAAGGCGTCGCGTTCGGGCAGTTTAAACGACTCGAGGCAGGTGGGGTCGCCATTGTCGGTGGCTACAATCTCGCCGGGACCTGAGATGCTGAAAGTAACCCGATTCTTGGAACGGGGAACGGTAAGGCCATCCTTGTCGGCAACAGCTACGGTTACGTAGCAGAGATCGGTGCCATCGGCCTGGATATGGTTCCGGTCGATCGTCATGATGAGTTTCGAGGGTTCGCCGGTGGTTTTTACCGTTTCGGTAGCCCACTCGCGGCCTGCCTTGTAAGCAACCACTTTTAATTCGCCGGGAACATAGCGAACATCGTCCCAACGGATGCGATATTCAAACTCCCCTTTCTTCTTTTTGCCCAACGAACGGCCGTTCAGGAAGAGTTCGGCTTCGTCGCCCGAAGTATAGACATGAACAGGGGTTACCTGCCCTACCCTTTCCGGCCAGTTCCAATGGGGCAGAATATGGGCCATCCGGACATCGGGCCGCCATTTGGCCTGATAGATGTAGAAACGATCTTTTTTAAAGCCTGCCAGGTCAATGATTCCAAAATAGGAGCTGCGGGAGGGAACCCGTATTCTACCCAGCGAATCGAGAATGACCTGCATCTTTGCTCTTTCGACAGGATCCGAGAAATTGAGCAGGTTGGTCATATCTCCATTGTAGGGGGTAGGTTCGCCCAGGTAGTCGAAACCGGTCCAGACAAACTCGCCAAACACAAAACGGTTTTTGTCTTGCGAGGCAAACTCCCAGTCAGGAGGTGTGGCCCAGGAGGGAGCATAGAGGTCGTACGAACTCATCTGGAAGTTTTGCGCACCCTGCGATTTGTCGTTCAACACAGGGAAGAAGTATTCGCCGCGCGAGCTGATACAAGAGGCTGTTTCACTGCCGTATACGGGCTGAGTGGGATTCTGCGCATGGAAGGTCTCGTAGATATGGGGTTTGTAGTTATATCCCATCAGATCGAAGTTCTTCGAAAATCCGTTAAATCCGGCGTTCTGGTTGTTACATCCGGCTGTGGTGGGGCGGGTGGGATCCTCTTGCTTGGCAATCTCGGTTAACCGGGCAGCAATATAAAATTGATCAGGACGGCCCTGCTCACTTATTTCATTTCCGATACTCCACATCACCACCGAAGGATGGTTACGATAGTGGCGAACCATAGCCCGCATATCCTTTTCGTGCCATTCATTAAAGGCTTGCCCGTAATCTTCGCGAGTTTTCCCTCTGGCCCAGCAATCGAAAGCCTCTACCATAACCAACATACCCATTCTGTCGGCCAGCTCCAACAACTCCGGTGCAGGCATATTGTGGCTGGTACGAATCGCGTTACAACCCATCTCCTGCAGAATCTCTATTTGCCGCTCCAAAGCACGTACATGTACAGCCGAACCGAGAGCTCCCATATCGTGGTGGTTGCATACCCCGTTCATCTGCACTCTGCGACCATTCAAAAGGAAGCCCCTTTCGGCATTATATTCAATGGTGCGAACACCAAAGTTCACCTCCTGACGATCGATCCGCTGTTCACCCTTGAACACCTCATTGACTGCGCAATACAAATTCGGATTGCGAAGATTCCAGAGGGCAGGCTTCAGAATGGAGAGTGCCAGTTCAAAACCGGTTGCTCCGCCACCGGGTACCACTGCAGCTTCGGTTTGCCCGACAGCCACAGGCTCTCCGGTAAGTTTACCCTCTTTATCGAGAGCATAAACCGAAGTTTTTACAGAGACTTTAGCCCCCGATCTTTTGGTATTCTCAACCTGAACCTTCACACCCACCGAAGCAGAGTCGCGGGTGGCATAAGGCGTGGTAACCGCAACTCCCCATTGGGCTATGTGAACAGGGTTCGACTTAACCAGCCAGATATTGCGGTAGAGACCTCCACCGGGATACCAGCGCGAAGAGTTTCGCGGATTATCGAGCCGGATAGCCAACTGATTTTGTCCACCGGCCTTTACATAAGGGGTAAGATCAAGACGCCATGAAGCATAGCCGTAAGGCCAGCCGCCCACAAACTTCCCGTTAAGCCAAACCAATGCATACGACATGGCCCCGTCGATATCGAGATAGATCTTCTTGCCCCGGTCGGCTGAGGGGACATCAAAACTTTTACGATACCAGGCAACCCCGAAAAAGGGCAACTTCCCGGTACCACCCGAAAGCTGGATATCAAAATCCGATTCAACTCCCCAATCGTGCGGCAGATTGAGTGATCGCCAGGCAGTATCCACAAATTTGGGTTCGGCAAAGGCGTACTGCAGCACCGAATCGGCCGAGAAATTGCGCTCGGGCACAGAATCAAGAAGAAAATCGCCGGTAGGAGCCATCCACTCACGCATCTTGGCAAGCGGCACTCTTTCCATGCTGTCGGGGTCGCCCATTTGGAATTTCCAATCCTGGGTGAAGAGTTCCCGTTCCGTTTCAGTGGCAGCAGGTCCACAACCAAACAGGCAAACAAAGAACCCCATGGCCGACAAGAGGCACAAGGTTTTTAATTTTCCAGACATAGCAGGTAGTTAAGTGATTAATCAGAAAGATAGTCAATGCCGACACACGGCCTTATGAGACCGAAGGTATAAAAAAAGAGACGACAGAGTTTACATTTCTACAAAAAAAATTGTATATTCGGCATTAGCACCAGCACTTAACGCCACATTCTATGATTCAGGATCTCTACTATTCCCTTTCCGATTATGCCGCACACTGTCATCGGAATCAGCAGATGCCTCATGCACCCATATCATACATGGTTCATGTAGATAACGTAGCTATGGAGGTGATGGAGGCACATCACGCCATGAACAATTTCGACATTGACTACGCCCTGAAGGTGGCTTTCCTGCACGATGTACTGGAAGATACCGACACTACTTACCAAACCCTTAGGGAAGATTATGGACAACAGGTTGCCGATGGCGTGCTGGCCCTGAGTCGAAATCCAGAACTACCAAGGAATGAGCAGATTAACGACTGTCTGGAACGTATTTTGCGACAACCCTACGAAGTGTGGGTGGTAAAAATGGCCGACCGCATTGTCAATCTGCACAACCGGCCGGGCTACCGCACGCGGGAGCAGACAGATGAATACAAGGTAGAGTCGGTAAAAATTCTGGAAACCCTCTCCGTGGCCAATCACTATCTGGCCAATCGTCTGTCGAGAATGATTGGAAAATGCAAGGCGTAAGTAACGAGAGCGTTCCTTAGCGCAAGAGGGTCTGAAATATTTCGACGGTAGCCCTCGATTTGTTCAAGGTGTAAAAATGGAGCCCGGGCGCGCCCATCATTAAGAGATCGCGACACTGCCGGACAGCAAAGTCCATCCCTATCTGGGTAATTTTCGCCGGATTATCTTTGTATTCTTCCATATCGGCACGCAGAGAATCGGGTATCCCAGCCTGGCTCATCGCGGTAAAGCGGGCCAACTGTTGATAGGCTGTAATGGGAATAATGCCGGGAATGATTCTGCAGCCGATTCCCGCATCTCTGGCCGCCTGCACAAACCTAAAATAGCGCTGATTGTCGAAAAACAGCTGGGTAATGAGAAAATCAGCGCCTGCATCAACTTTCCCTTTCAAGGCCGCCATATCCGTGGTTGCCGACACCGCTTCCGGATGCACTTCCGGGTAAGCGGCAGCGCCAATGCAAAAATCGAAATGTTCGCGGCTCCAGGCAATCAGATCGGCAGCATGGGCAAACCCTCCCTCCTGCACCTGAAACTGTTCCTGGCCTTTCTGCGGATCGCCCCTGAGAGCCATCAGGTTCACGATACCGGCCGCCCGAAGTGCAGAAAGATCTTCGTGAATTTTTTGACGGGTGGCATTTACACAGGTATAATGCGCCATAGTACGCATTCCCACACGGTTCTGCAGATAATCGACCAACGCAAAAGTACGCTCCCGGCTAGAGCCGCCGGCTCCGTAGGTAACCGACACAAACGAAGGTGAAAGATGGATGAGCTGCCCTACATTAATCCCGAAATCGACTGCGGAAATCTCATCCTTGGGCGGGAAAAACTCAAAAGAGTAGGTGCGGGGCGATGACTCGAACAACTTAGATATTTTCATAAGAACCAATCGTTATGCGAAACATTTGGGTGCGATAAAGGTACAAATTATTCTTCCTTGCTCGCAAAGGGCGCCGTTCGGGCTGCCAACCAACGCCTTTCCGCTTCATCCAGAAAGGGTGCCAGCTCGGCATATACCCTTTGATGGTAACTATTCAGCCAGGCAACGTGCCAGGGGGCAAGCAATTCGGCCAGAAGAGGCTGAGTATCAATAAAGCAGAGCGTGAGCACTTCAAACCGCAGAAACCGGCCATATTCGTTTGCCTCATCGGAAACCACACACATTACATTTTCGTTTCGAATCCCATACAACCCCTTCCGATAGAGCGCCGGCTCGTTCGAAAGGGTCATACCGGGCTCCAGCGGAAGCGTACTGGCGTTCATCCGTACCGCCTGAGGCCCTTCGTGCACATACAGGAAATGGCCCACACCATGACCGGTTCCGTGCAGGTAGTTGATTCTGTGCGAAAGCATAGGCTGACGGGCAAGAATATCGAGATGAAGCCCCATAAGCCCCTCAGGAAAGATGGCCGTCGACAAATCAATGACCCCCCGCAGAACCAGGGTATAATCAATCATCTCCTGTCGGTTGGGAACCGAAAGATGAATAGTCCGGGTGATATCCGTGGTAGCATAGCGGTATTGCCCGCCCGAATCGATCAACAGAAACCCTTCGGGATCGATGGGAATAGAGGTGGCTTCGCTGGGATGGTAGTGAACCACCGCCCCGTGCTCTTTATACCCCACAATAGGGTGAAAACTGGGCCCTGCATAATCCGCCTGTTCCCCGCGGAAACAATCCAACTGACGAACAATATCCATCTCGGTTACCGTCTTGCCCTGCGAAAGCGCCGACTCAAGCCAC
>CAYVJA010000033.1:5103-5388 GCA_964451605.1 uncultured Bacteroidales bacterium
TTGCATGGCCAAACGAAATCCGTCCAACTCAACCGGATTCTTCAACCCTTTCATACCATTCACCTTTCCCGTGGCAACCGGCTCGTCCGAAATAATAGCTCCCGCCTGTCTGAGTGCCTCGTAATGAAAGATGTCGAACCTTCGTTCATTGAGCATCACCCGACGCCCTGAGAGAGAGGAAAGCCACGCCGAGAAATCGGTATAGGGCAGAATACTTACCCCGGCCGAATGGAGCGTCTCGAGAACCGGCCCCATACACTTCGACACATCAGTAAACAGAAGAAC
>CAYVJA010000033.1:5417-22176 GCA_964451605.1 uncultured Bacteroidales bacterium
GGGCTATAGGGAATATCATTGCCCCGGAGATTCAACAGCCATGCAATATCGTCGAGTGCCGAGAGAAGATAAACACCATCGAACGAAACCGAAGCCAGCCAGGCTCGAAGTCGTACAAGTTTAGAGGAGACACTCTCGCCGGCTGCCGATTCAGGAAGAAGAAAAGCGGGATCGGAAGGAATGGATGGCCGGTTGCTCCAGACTAGCCCGGGGAGGTCAGAAACAGCCTTCAGAGTTACCGGCTGCAACGCCTTCTCCATCGAACGAAAAGAGGCTACCGAACAGAGCTTTCCATCAATACCCGCCACACTCCCCGGCGTAAGAGCCGACGACAACCACGACTCCAGCGTAGGAGTTTCGGGAAGTGCCAGACGCTGAATCTTCCAGCAGGTAAGGTCCAGCTGAATCTCAGCCTGTAAAAAATAACGGGAATCGGTCCACAGAAGGGCCTCTTTGGCGGTAACCACTACCGTGCCTGCCGACCCGTCGAACCCGGAAATATAGGCCAGCGAACGCCAATGATCGGCCACATACTCCGAAAAATGGGGGTCGTTCGAAGGAATGATCAGTGCATCCAGCCCACACCTCTCCATCTCGGCCCGTAAGGCCGACAATCGCGCTATAGGAGTCATTGCCTAAAAATCGGAATAGTCGGTGGGCAACATAAATCCGCTAATCACCTTCGAAACCGTATTGGCGTAGTAGGGATCGGCCGACATCTTCTTCCAGTCAGGATGAGGGCCGAAGTTGGCCCATCCTGCATCGCGCGCTGCCTTGTCTTTGTAGGCCAACATATAGATCAGGCCCGGCATGGAAGGACCTGCCAGAATCTCACCGGCAAACACAATCGACAAATCTATAGCAGAAAAGATGGCAAACTCGCCATGGTTAAACATATGCAGTTTACGCTGCCCCGCCTCTTCGTTGGGACTCTCATAGATACGCAATTCAAAAAAACGCTTCTCCTTACCGGGATCTACCAACTGGGGAAAGCCTTCGAACCCCTCCAGCAAAAAGGTTTCGAACCGCTTGTAAAGCGGCTTTTTGGCTGTGGCGGCAAAAAACTCTGCTGCATCGGCAGTAAATTTCTTATCGAGGAAGAGTTCATCCTTGCTCCTTTGATAGGAGGCCATATCTTTCCAGATAAGCCACATTTGAAGTACCAGCGGATCGGCACCTTCGGTGTTCACAAAGGCACCAACAGCCACGCCTAATCGCTTTAATGCAGGAACAAAGGCGGTGCGGCAATGGGCATGAAACTGCTCCATGGCAGCGGCATCCTGAAAATAGTAACGGCGCCATTCATATATCTCTTTCGAAACCCGCTTTTTTGCAGCAGTTTCAGTGGCAGTTGCCGGGAGTACAAGGGTTGCCGCTGCCATTGCGGCGGCGTTCCTGATAAATGATCGTCTTTCCATAAAAATGGGGGTTAGTTTGTGGTAAAGGTAGCAATAACGCCTTTTTTTTCCTACTTTTGGTTTCCCTGACAAGTCAATATTTACCTTTATATTTTCCCTTTTAACTCCCATTTTAGTATGTGTAAACGTACCTCATTACTTATTTTGATCACTCTGTTGTCTCTCCTCCCCACTTTCGCCCGGAAAGAGGCGGCTCCCCTTCGTGTAGCTACTTTTAACATCCGGATGAACACCTCCGGCGACAAGGAAAACGCCTGGCCAAACCGCGCAGCCTGGGTCAGGGAGTTGATCTCCTTTCACCAGTTCGACATTTTTGGTACCCAGGAGGGTTTTATCGGACAACTGAAAGACATTTCCGAATTGGCCGGCTTTGCCTACGTAGGTGTAGGTCGTGACGATGGCAAAGAGGGTGGCGAACATTCGGCCGTTTTTTACAAAACAGACCGGTTCGAGGTGCTGAAAAAAGGGGATTTCTGGTATTCAACCACACCCCAGGAGCCCTCATTAGGCTGGGATGCCAAGATACGGCGCATCTGTTCGTGGGCACAATTCAAAGACAAAAAGAGCGGAAAGAGCTTCTTTTTCTTTAACTCCCATTTCGACCATCAGGCCCCCACAGCCCGACGGGAATCGGCCAAGCTCCTTTTGCAAAAAATAGAATCGATTGCCGGCAAAAGCCCCTTCTTCTGTACAGGCGACTTTAACGCAACACCCACCGACGAGCCGATTCAGATTCTATCCGAAAAACTGGCCGACAGCTATTCCGTCACCGAAAATCCCCCTTACGGACCTGTAGGTACCTTTCAGGGATTCAAATTCACTGCCCCGATAACCAGCCGTATCGACTACATCTTTGTAAGCGCCACTATCCGCGTGATTCGGTACGGTGTACTTACCGACAGCAAAAACCAGCGGTATCCCTCCGACCATCTTCCCGTGATGATTGATGCCGAAATCAAATAATTCGCTCATTTATAATGCAAACCACTATGAAATCTACCCTGTTTATCCTGATGACCGCCCTGTTTACTATGATTCCCGCTGCCTGCGGAGCCGCAAAACCCAAAAAAGTGTTGATCTTTACCGAGACCAAAGAGTTTTTCCACACCAACATTCCCTTTGCTACAAAGGCTACAAAGGCGATGCTTGAGGAGAAAGGGTTTGCCGTTGACACCACCCGGCAGTCGGACGGCTTCTTTACCCCCGAAAAACTGAAAGAGTATGCCTCCATCATCTTCATCAACACCACCGGCAAGATATTCGACGATCAGGAAAAAGAGGCGCTGAAGGGATACATGAAAAACGGAGGCGGGTACGTGGGCGTCCACGGGGCCTCTGATACCGAAAAACAGTGGGAATATTATTATCGTATGTCGGGAGGAACCTTCCTTAGCCATCCCCAGCAGCAAGAGGCAGTTGTGAAAGTTGTCGACAAAAAGCATCCTGCCACCGCCTTTTTGCCCGACGAATGGAAGAACTTTGATGAATGGTACGACTTTGCCAACTTCAACCAAGATGTAACCGTATTGGCGTGGCTCGACGAGACCTCCTACAAGGGAGGCAAAATGGGCGAAAAACACCCCTTTATCTGGTGTCACGAATACGAAGGCGGACGTGCCTTCTACACCGGATTGGGTCATACCGAAGAGTGCTTCAAAAGCCCCCTCTTCTTGCAACACTTGTACGAAGCCGTAAAATGGAGCGCTAAAATCAAATGAAAAACCTCTTCCTCTCCATCGCCACGCTCAAAACAGATGGGCTCACCATCTCGATCGATGCCTCTTTAACGGGGATGGAGCGCATTACAGTGAATGGGGTCGAGGTTTCGAAGAAAAGAAGTTTTTTTGGCACAGAACACCGCTTCCAGACCCGCAGTGGAGAAGTGGTCAATAAGTACATCCTGAAAACCGGATACGGTTTGTATGGATTCACCATGAACCTTTCGCGAAACAACGACCCCATTCTCATTATGCCCAAAAACGGCCCCACAATGTGGGCCGTTGCCGCGGTGCTCGTAGCCGTAATACTCATCCTGACCTACCTGCTCCTCACCACCTTCCTGTAACCACCCTGCCACACCGTTTCATCCGCACATCAGAGCATCCGCGCGAAGCGCATTCACCATTAACCATTCACCATTAACCATTTGCGCGAAGCGCACCAGAGCATCAGAGAAGTGGCAACAATAATGCGCACTAGCACATTATTGTTGCCACTTCTCTTTCAGCAGTTTCATATAAAACCCTCCCACTACCGAACGCGCCTGAAACCCTACCTTCTTAGGCTCTACGGTTTCGAACCAGTCGGACATAGGCACCCGGTCGGTGGTCTCGTTGTAAAAGAGGTGAATGGGATCGGTTAATGCCTGGAAGGTCTCCTGATCCTTTGCCATTGAGGCAGTCCAGACAATCCAGTCCGACTTGGTGTAGGTACGACGGCTGTCGAGAGGCAGCCCATAGCGGTTCTGTCTTGTCAGATACCAGGCCAGCTCTTTTTCCATCACCTCAGGGGGGAAAAGATCAAAGCCGAGCAGTTGGTCCCAAACCAGATTATATTTCTGACTCCATGTGCCGGGACCATCAAAGGTGAGTCGGTAATGGTCTCCATCCAAAGCCATTTTGGTCCACTGTTCTGCCATCTTTTTGGCTGCATCGGTATAGGTAGCGGCTATTGAATCTTTTTTCAGCATTCGGGCCAAACGGCCATAGGAGGCTATACCCATAATGGCCTTTGCCGAAAGATTCGCATTATGCGCCAAGTGTCCGGCAAAATCGTCCGTACAAAGCTGATTTTCAGGATCTAAACCCTTTTCAAGCAGATAATCGGCCCAGGTAGATAACACCTCCCAATGGGCTGCAGCATAGTCGGCACTCTTCTCGGCTTTGGCTATGGCGGCCATCAGAATCAACATATTTCCTGCCTCCTCTACGGGCATGTCCTCGCCATAGGTCTGGCCGTTAGCCTTAGGATAGGTACCCACATCATGAGCGGGAAAAGGCTTGGTCCATTTTCCACTCTCCGAATAGTACAGGATGGAATTCATCATCCCCTTCAACAACAAGGGATTATAGTAAAGAAAAAGCGGAGCCGAGGGGTACGTTATATCGACAGTCCCAATAGAACCGTTGCTAAAATTCTCTTTCGAAAAGAAGAGCGGTTCTCCCTCACCGTTCCGAACCAGTTTGTGAGCTGCAATCGCCTGCCTGTATGCCAAAACACACATTTCGGCATACTTTTCGCCTCCCGCTGCCATACAATCCTTCCAGAGTTGATTATCGAACACAATAGCCTCTCTGCGAACCTTCCGGTGATCGTGAGAAGCGCTCACCAAATATCGTCCATCTTTACCTCTCCTTCCTTTTTCCACCAGGCCATCCTGCGATCGCCAAAGAACTCTACTGAGAAAAGATCATCATACCCAAGCAGCAAAAAGCCCGATTTGGGAGAACCCTCAACCGTTCCCAAAAGCTCGGAACAGGCCATCACCGGAATACTCTCTGCCATAGATGCTACAAAAGCCGTATCGCGATGGCTCTTCAGCCGGCCCTCTTTTACAAACTGCTGTTTTATAGAAGCATACCCGCCCATTTCGTAGGTAATGGAGGGCAAAGAGGGCGATGACAAATATAAATAGCCCCAGTCGATCCGACGATTGTCGCCAACTTTCTGAAGAACCGGTTGTTCTGTAGTACCGCTGCGCAGGTAGGGTTGACTGCCGGCTTTACCCGCCTCCAGCTTCACCGTTTGGGAGAGATCGTCTACTGCCCATTCAGGGGTAACATCAAAAAAGATTTCCACAGAATGAGGTAACCCATCGTTCGAAACCACTTCGTAATCGATGTATCCTATGGGTCTCGAAAGAAGATCAAGATTAGAAGGGAGCAAGGGCGAAGTGAAAGTCAACTTCAGATTGACAGGGCCGCAGGTAAACCCGTAATGGGTAGCAGTGGCCGAAAGAGAAACGGAGTTCTGAACGGCTGTTTCGGGAAATACAATGGGAAGATCACTTTCGGTAAAGATGCCGAAATCCACATATCCGCCGCCCGTACGATTATGACAATGTACAGCAATAACACTCTTTTCGCCCGGAGGCAACAGGTGCCGAAGTGAATCGAGCGACAGAACCACATTCTGTCTCCACTCATATCCGGTAGCAACCAGTTTTACCCCATTCAGGTAGAGCTCAAAGATATCGTCGTGCGAATAGACCAGATAAAGGGGTTTTTCGCTACTGAAACTGTCAGGGGTAAATTCGCGACGTACCCATATGTCCTGTGTCTCCCAGGGTGTCACAACCACCGACTGATCGGCAGTGCCGAACGAGCCCTTTCCCTCCATCCACCCTTCGGCCTTAAAATCGGGCAATTCCCAGCCTCTGGCCGGCTCTGAAAGGAGATACTTTGCATCCCAGCCTCCAAGATTGGCCATAGGAAGAAGACTTTTGCGGGGAAGCTCCTCCTTCCCTAAGAAGCGATACGCCTTTCCGTCTACCCGCAATGCACCGACCATTCCGTACCGGGTTCCGGTCCAGTGACGCACCACATCATCGTAAAGCTGATCGCTTATCGACCATGCGCTGGTATAGGGGTCGAGCGAGATAAGGGGATAGGCGGGTGCCCTGAGATTTTTTGTCACAGTCGCCTCGGGCAGACTCGGTGAACAGGCCTCCAGGAGAAGAAACGAGGAAAGAAGTCCAATGAGAAGGAGGCCTAAATAGGTGTTAGATAATCTCATAATTACAGGTTTTCAGGCGAAACGGGATGTGAAGTCATGGTAAAAACAAGGTTCCCGCCGGCCAGGATTTGCTGATGCGAAAGTTTATATCCCAAAAGAGGAGCTCCGTTAAGGGTAACCGACTCCACATATATATTGCTCTCGGAAATGCCACGAGCCTCTATAACAAACCGTTTATTACCGGGTAGTTGAATGGTTAATTCCGGGAATTGCGGGGCTCCGATAACATATTCGCCTCCACAGGGATCGACCGGATAGAACCCCATCCCCGAAAAGAGATACCACGCCGACATCTGTCCGCAATCGTCATTACCGCAAAGCCCGTCGGGGCGGTTCTGATATTGGGTACCGAAAATCTTTCGGATCAACGCCTGAGTGGCCGAAGGTTTTCCAGCAAGCGTGTAGATATAGGCCACATGATGGCTGGGTTCATTGCCATGGGCATACTGCCCGATGAGTCCGGTCACGTCGGCCGAATGGCCCTCGACCGTTGAGTCCATTGTGAAGAGCGTGTCGAGTTTGGCAATACAGGCCTCCTTTCCGCCCATCAACGCAATCAAACCCTCTATATCGTGCTGTACATGCCAGGTGTATTGCCAGGCATTGCCCTCGGTATAATCGCCACCCACAGTGGCATGGGTATTGAACAGAGCCTGGAAGGGGGTTCGCCAGTTACCCGAGCTGTCGCGCCCGCGCATCAGGCGGGTTTCTGAATCGAAAAGATTCTTGTAGTAGTTGGCCCGATTGCCAAAAAAGAGAGCATCGTCGGTTTTCCCCAGAGCCTCGGCAAAGCGGGCAGCACAGGCATCGTCATAGACCGACTCGAGCGTCCTCGAAACCGACTCAACAGGAATCAGATCGAAGGGATAGTAGCCATATTTGTCGTACATATCCCAGGGAGAGTTTCGGTGGTTCTGCGTAAGCGATTGCTTAACGGCCTGATAAGCCTCTTCTGCATCAAAACCCCTGAATCCCTTCAGATAGGCATCCACAATCACCGGCACGGCATGGTTGGCAATCATACAGTAGTTCTCCTGCCCCCAAAGAGTCCAGATGGGGAGAAAACCCTGAGCACGATGGTGGGCAATCAGGGTATTGACAAAGGCATCTACTTTCTCGGGAAGCAACAGGGTATAGAGCGGGTGTGCCGCCCTGTAGGTATCCCACAACGAAAGCGTCGAAAAATAGTCGCCTCCGGCAGCACTGGCCACCTTCCCGTCGACACCCGTGTATTGCCCATCGGCATCGGCAATATTGGTAGGCTGAATCAAAAGATGATACATCGATGTATAGAAGTTCTCTTTCTGCAGATCACTGCCCTCAATACGGATACGATTCAAATAGCCGTTCCAGGCCTTCCTGGCCCGGTTGCGGCATTTAGCAAAGCTCTCCGATTTCACTTCAGCCTCAAGATGTGCCGTGGCAGCCGCTTCACTGACGGTAGAGAAGGCTATCTTTACCTCCACCTCTCTTTTTGACTCGGGGAAACGGAGCAGAAAACGGGGAGCCTTTTCAAAGCGGTTGCGTTTTTCCAGCCGGATGGTATCAGAAAAGGGGGTGTCCAGCCAGATGGCAAAGTAGTAGGTTCGTTCCACCCAATAACGGGTACATGCCATCCCGGTCAGGATTTGTCTGTTATGAAAGGAGACCCGGCTTGTAAGCACATGCCGGGATACCTGAGCCGGGTCGCCGGTTAGTCCACTCTGAAAATCGAGCAACAAACCGGGAACCTCTCCTTTGGGATAGGTAAAGCGGTAATATGCCGACCGGGCAGCAGCTGTCACTTCAGCTTTTACCCCGAAGTCGGAAAGAAAAACCGAGTAATAGCCGGGCGATGCAGTCTCGCCGGTCTTGTCGAACCGACTTGGGAGCGAAGATGAATCCGGATTCCCGGTAAAAGGCTGAATCAACAAATCGCCCAGATCCATCCACCCGGTACCATTCAGATGGGTCTGCGAAAAACCGTAAATCAGCGAATCGTCGTTCTGATATCCTGAACAATAGCGCCACGAACCGTTCCCGGTTTCAGGGCTGGACTGAACCAAGCCGAAAGGAACGCAAGCTCCCGGGAAGGTGTGGCCGTTACCCTGGGTTCCGATAAAGGGATTGACATAGGCAGCGGGGTCATCGTCGGAACGTTGACAAGCCACGCAGCCGGAGAGGAGAAGCACAGCGAGGAGCCCATATAGAGCCATCCGGTTCATACCTCGTTACATAGAGAAAACATACCCTACTCCCACACTGTAGGTACGGAGAGGATTGGACACATTCTGCTCACGGTCTAAACGCCAATAGAGCGAGACCGCATTGCGTTTATTCCATTGATACTCCATTCCCGCGGTGACTCGCCATGCATCAATAAGATTGGGCGTTTCACGGTTCAGCGGATAGAACACCTCGCAGGAGAGTTCCGGTCGCAGAGGCAGACGAGGCATCTGATAGCGAACCTGAAGCCGGTTTCGCCAGTAATTACGGGGATTAATCCGGTAATCGCCACGCGACTCATCGCGCAGTGTAGTTTGGATGCGCGAACGAAAAGCCATGGTCAGGTTTCGCTTCACCTCCTCTTTGTAGGAAAGTGTAACAGCAAACCGATGCCGGGTCTCGAAATAAGCGTAATCCTCCTCTTTTCGAATCAGGCTGTAGGCAAAACCCGCTTTCAGTTTTTTTCGAATCAAGCCGTAATCGACACCAATTGTCGATTTTGAGCGGTAAAAATTGGATGCGTTATTCGAAAAGATAAACTCCTGCTCAAACGAGGCATCCCACCGCCGAACCAGCGGCATATTCACTTCACCGCTAACGATGGCTGTAAAGTCGTCTTCCTGCGCCGTCAGTGATAACGGAAGCAACAGAAGAGCCGCCGAAAACCATCGGAGAATATGCCTGCACAGGTTAGCCGGGATTCTGATCATCGCTGAATTGTTTGAGTTTTACCATAGTATCAATGGTGCTTACCTCGGCTGAACCGGGATGATAGTAAACCTTCACATACGCCGCATCGCGCAGGAAATCGATGTGTCCTACCTCAATGCGGTCGATACGCAATCCGGTTCTTGCCTCCAGATCGGTCTTCAACTCCTGTTCGCGTCCCACCTGAATCAACTCTATCTTATCGTAGAGAATCATCTTGTAGGAGATGTGGCTCAGGAAAGTGGTACTCTCCATAGCCCAGGTGGCCAAAATGAAGAGCACATTGGTAACACCCAGCACCATTAAAGGCATCCCGGCACCTAATCCATTAATAACCGAGATACCAATTACCATAAAGAGATAGGTCATCTCGCGAATAGGCACCATCTCGGTTCGATAACGGATAATCCCGAAGATGGCAAAAAGTCCCAGCGTAAGTCCCACCTGAATCTTCACACTATCCAACAGATAGAGCAACAGGAAGATGGTTACTGAAAAGAGAATAAAGGTAAAATAGTAATCGCGGCGTTTGCTCTTCTTGTAGTAGAAAAACTGTATCAGAATCCAGCAAACCAGCAGGTTTGCTGCAAAGTGAACCAGAAGGAGAATAATACCCTGAAAATCCATAACAGGGCCAAAAATACCGGCAGCTGCGCCTGCAGAGGGGGTTCCGTATTCCGCGGCAATCTCCGGATCGAACATTGGCAAATCTTGAAGCATTGGGTAGTAGTTTATGTAGTTTAATGGGGTTGAAAAACGATTTACACCTGACTCCGGGCTACGGGTTGTGCGGGCGAATAGCAATCACAATCGGGCGCTTGACAAAGCCGCTCCAGGTAACGCTCTTTGGGTTTAAAGCGGTTCTGTTTAACATCCGGATCGGTAAGCACAATGCCCATACAATACTTGCTGAACGATTTCCGGGGAATGCGCGCCTCCAGCAACAATTGCTGCATCTGCGAAGGGAGATTTCCGTCTTGCTTAATCTCAATCACCACAATCTGAGGAAGATGATAGGAATAGCCTGTACGGACATTCTTGAATCGAAGATCGAAATCCATGGTAATACGCTCGGTTTTTTCCTTGTTTACCAAGGTAATCCGATAAAATTCGTTATCAAGACTGGGGTGCAGCGCATCGGGCGAAAAGGGTATAATCTCCTCCAGAAAATGGACGGAATCCTCCTGATCAAAACTCTCGGGAAGCTCCTCCTGCACCCTGATCCGTAACTTACGGGTCTTCCCCTTATTGTTTTTATTCTTTACCTCCAAAAAAGAGAGCAACGAATCGAGGTAGCTCCTGACCCGCACCTTCTGCCGGCACAACCGCCGATTATGATGTTCGCGATAGAAAAAGAGGTCGTCGGTATCGAAGTAGCGTGTGCCGTAGTGGGCTGGCGCTACACCATCAATACGCTGAATGTAATAATAGGGAACAGCCTGCTTCAACACCTCGCCTATCTTCGACACGTTTGCCAGATACTTTGAGTCGGTCCTGTTCATTAAACGAACCTCCGACATCTCTGCAAGGGTGATGGTCTCGAAACCTTCGGGGATGATATGTGTGGGAAAACTCACGCCTGCCTATTTTGATTCTGTATAGATATACTCAAACGACTTGGATGAGTAAAGCTTCCCATTGGGCAGATAGTTGTACTGCATCTTTTTGGAACCGTCTTCATTGTATTCGAATTTCCGGATACGGGTAATCCGGTTACGATCGTCGTAAACCACCTGCTTGATACATACGCCCAACGCATTATACTCCGAAGTCACACGCTCTTTCTGACCATACTGGGTATATTCAATCTCTTCGATTTTTAACCCTCGGTCGTTATAGACGGTTATGTGGTCGAGGAAACGGTTCTTCCCTGCTGTATTCCACTCTTTAACCACCAGATTCTTTCTTCGTTCCTGCTTAGCCGAAACATCATTATCCTGTGCAACCGCGTTAGAGAACAGACAGAATAAACCCACAAACAAACCGAACAGACTTAATTTTTTCATGTATTAATCACTAAAGAACATTAATTAATCTTGGTATTTTTCGACACAATAATATCCTCGGGCATGACAACCTCCAAATTGGCGGGGGTTACATTTACCTCGAACGAAATGGTGGTTACTATCTCCGTATCAATGGCTTCGGTAACGGCATATACTTCATACTCGCCAACAGGAACCTTTGGGAAAACAAATGTACCATCGGCGCCCGCACGGGCATCCATCACCACAAGGGGCGACCCTTTGAGCTTTAGGGTAACCCGTTCGTCAATCCCGGGTCCGGTTCCTATCAACACACCTTTATAGAAATAGCGAACCATCAGTCTGCCCTGTATAGTGGCGCGCCCCAACATCTTTCCGGAATGGATATAAATAGGATCTGCCGTAACGGTATTTCCTGCGCCCACCTTTACCTCTGTCGACACATCTTCCATCATATCGTCGGGGTACTTGGTATAGGCAAATACCGTGTAGGTGCCCTTTTGCAGATACTTAAAGCGGAAAAAGCCATCGGGACCGGTCTCCATATCGTCGTCATAAATGGGCCCGCCTCCGTATTTAATGAACACATCCTCTTTGGCAGCCGGAATCGTGTCGACACGAAAACCATAGGTTTCGTCCTGATGGATCACTTTGTAAACATAACCCTGCACGGTGGAGGTACCCCCCTCACCCTCCTCCTTCTGACAGGAAGAGAAGAGAAAAAGCGACATCACCAGAAGCAGAGGAGAAAAGAAGAAAGATTTCATGCTGTAGTAATTTGGTTTTTATTAGTAGTATGCAAAAAGTAGTAACAATGAAACAATACAGGAAAGAAACTTTCAGGTATACCCGTTTAACGGATAACAAAAAGTCGTGTCGAAGGTAAACAAAATCAACCATATTTCACAAATCGTTAACACACAATTTGCAATAAACCAACCTTAGATCTGAAAAGATGTAGTATATTTCGGCACAGGTTTTTCTCATCCTTCTCTTCGAGTTATGGCTATCACAGCTAAAAGACTGATTATAAAACGACTGATCGTTTCTCTATTTGTAGTAATTCTCGGATCCCTGGCAGGCTTCTATTATTATGCCATTCGCGACCCCTATTCCGGAGCCATTACCCTACTGGATATCCGGCCTCCGCAACAACCTTTATTGCGCATTGGATTTTCGGCCAGAAAAATAACCCCTCAGCTTCCCGACAGCTGGGTGGACCACAACGGAGACGGCAGATTCAATCCGGAGGATGGCGACAGCTTTACCGATGGTAATAACAATGGCAAGTTCGACAAGGTGTGGCTGGCAGGTTACCATAACAACCGTCCTGCAGCAGGTATCCGGGACGATTTGTGGGCCCGCACAGTGGTTTTCGACGATGGGCAGACCCGACTTGCCTTTACAGCCATCGACGCCATCGGCCTGTTTCTGCACGATGTTGAGGCAACCCGAGAATTATTGGACAATACGCTCGGCATTGACTATCTGGCCATACACGCCACCCATGTTCACTCGGCACCCGACTTAATGGGTCTTTGGGGCAAAAAAATGTTCCGTACGGGCGTCGACAAGGCCTACCTCAAATTTGTACAACAACAGATTGCCCTTTCGGCCGAAGATGCCGTGAGGAGCCTTCGGCCTGCCAAACTTCGCTTTGCCGTCGGCTTTTTTGAAGATGATAAAACCCAAAACGACACCCGGCATCCTGTTACTCCCGATCCCTATCTATTTGTGATGCATGCGCTGGACAAGGAGAGTGGAAGCCCGTTAGGTTCCATAGTACAGTGGTCTAACCATCCGGAGACAATGGGCAGCAATAATATCCTGATTACCTCCGATTTTCCGCATTATGTGAGAGAGGCCATGGAGATTGGCTATTTTCACGATACGCTTCTGCACACATTCGGCCCCGGAGGCATCTCCATCTACGCCAACGGTGCTCTTGGCGGACTGATGACAACCCGGGCAGAGACAGCTATACCCGATCCCTTTGGCGACTCTCTGTTTGTAATCCCCTCTGTCGCAAAAATCCGTGCACAGGGCTACCGCATTGCCAGAGAGGCGCAAAAAGTACTCGAAACCCAAGGGAAAGAGGTAGAAAACGCAGGTATCCGGCTTAAAGTTCAGACCCTCTTCCTGCCCATCGACAATCCCCTTTTTCGTTGGGCCTCTCTAACGGGCCTGATGGGAAGAGGAATGAGCGGCTGGATGAAAAAAAGAAGTGAGATTGCAGGATGGCAAATCGGGCCTGCCTCTTTTGCCACACTGCCCGGCGAGATGTATCCCGAGATGGTTAATGGAGGAATCCTGGCACTCATGGGAAACGACTTTAACCTGACCCGACCCGTTGAAGATCCCTCCATGCGCAGGATTATGCCCGGCGAGTTCAAATTTGTATTTGGCACTACGAACGACCAAATTGGCTATGTGATTCCAAAAAGCCAATGGGATGCCAACCCCCCATACAGCTTCCGGTCTAAACCCCAATACGGCGAAGAAAATTCGCTGGGACCCGAAACTGGCCCTCTTTTGCATCGTGCTTTTCTTGACCTCTGGAAAGAGATGAAATAACCCACTTACCGTCTACAAACCTTATACTGCCTGCCATGCAACGCATAACAGCTCTCTACTCCCGGCAAACAGCCTCATCGTTTCTCCTTCCCCTTATGGCGCTTCTGCTGATATCGGCATCAGGATGTTCGCTTTCGGAACAGCAGAGCCGCGATACCATCGACTTATCCGGCACTTGGGAATTTCGACTCGACCCCTCTGACGTGGGCGAGCAGGAGGCCTGGTTTTCGAAGGAGTTGACCGACACTATCCGGCTGCCGGGCAGCACAGACTTCTCGAAAAAAGGGAGTCCGAATAGAGATCGGTCCGAAACGTCGCACCTTACCCGCAGATATCCCTACACAGGTAAAGCCTGGTATAGTAAGCAAGTCCGGATACCCGTGGGATGGAAAGGAAGCCAGATCAGACTCATTCTGGAAAGAACCAAGCCATCTATGGTTTGGGTCGATGGCGTGAAGGCAGGCACAAGTACCGACATCACTACTCCTCAACGGCACGATTTGAGCACTCTGCTCACACCGGGCGAACATCGTATCACCCTCTTAATTGACAATGGCCGTTCGGTTCCCGAAGCTATACGCAACGCCTCGCATGCCTATGTAGAACATACACAGACCAATTGGAACGGCGTAATTGGAAAAATTGCCCTGGAATCGACAGCCGCCCTTTTTATTGATCAGATTCGCACCTACCCCGATATAGAAAAGAGAGAGGTAACGGTAGAGGTGGTTGTAGAAAATCGCGGCGATGCAGCAAAAAGAACCATTCGGCTCAGCGCAGGCGCCTGGAACAGCCCGATACGTCATAACCTGAAGCAGCGTAGTTTTCCGGTTAAGTTAGCTCCGGGGAAAAACAGCTTCCGCTTTACCTACCCGATGGGCCAAAAGGCGCAACTCTGGAGCCCCGACCACCCGGTACTCTACCGCCTGGAAGGGGCTATCATGCATAAAGCGGGTAAAGTAGAAGATCGCTTCCACACCCATTTCGGCTTGCGGCAATTCAAAACCGAAGGAACACAATTCTCACTCAATGGACAACGGATATTTCTGCGCGGAAAAAATGATGCCTGTGTCTTCCCGCTTACCGGCTATCCCCCCATGGACACAGCCTCCTGGCGACAACTGTTCCGCATTGCCAAAACATATGGCATAAACCACTACCGATTCCACTCCTGGTGTCCTCCGGCAGCCGCATTTTTGGCCGCCGATATGGAGGGCATCTATATGCAGCCTGAACTTCCCTTTTGGGGCTCACTGCAGGCCAACAACCAACCTCTGCTCAGCTTTCTCCGGAAGGAGGGAAAACATCTGCTTAATGAATATGCAAACCACGCCTCACTGGTAATGTTTGCGCTGGGAAATGAGATCTCCGGCCATCCCGAAACCATTACAGCGCTTCGCGATACCCTCCGTCAATTCGACAACCGCCCTCTGATGGCAACCGGATCGAATAATTTTCTCGGATTCAGAGGAGCGGCCCCGGGCGACGACTATTTTACCACCTGCAGAGCAGGTGGCGAGAGTCCGGAAAGTTTCAGTACCCACACCCGCTCCTCCTTTTCGTTTGCCGATGCCTGGCAGGGGGGGCTGCTCAACGGAATGGCTCCCAACAGTCGGGTCGACTACTCCGGTGCTATTGCCGCTTGCACGGTACCTGTAATCAGCCATGAAACAGGGCAATTCCAAATCTATCCCGACTATTCCGAAATCGTGAAGTACAAAGGAGTACTGGCCCCGCGAAACCTCGAAATTTTCAGAGAGCGCCTCGTGCAGGCGGGCATGGGAAGCCAGGCAGATACCTTTTTTAAGGCATCGGGCGCACTCAGTGTCCTCTGTTATAAAGCCGATATCGAGATGGCCCTCCGCACTCCCGGATTTGGTGGATTTCAACTGCTCGATTTGCAGGACTTTCCCGGACAAGGTACTGCACTGGTGGGCATTCTGAATGCCTTTATGGAGAGCAAAAACTTAATCACACCCAAAAAATTCCGGGAATTCTGCAGTGAAGTGGTGCCCCTGTTACGTATGGATCGCTTCTGTTTTTCTGCCGACGACACCCTGAAAGGGGCCATCCAGGTTGCCCAATACTCCGCGCTTACCCTTCGGAACCAACGAATACACTGGGAGGTACGGCAGAGCGACGGCGGAGTCATGGCTTCGGGCGATACCTTTGCAACCCTCAGGCCCGGATTGCTCATAGATCTCTGCTCCCTTTCGGTACCACTCGCAGAGATTGCCTCGGCCGAGCAGCTGTCGGTTGAGATTGAACTTACCGGCACCCCATACCGCAATAGCTATCCGGTATGGGTCTATCCCACTCCTGCCTCACCTTTGGTACAAAACGCAATTCTGATTACCCGGCAGGCCGATGCCAGAATGATGAGTGCTCTTGCCGAAGGCAAGCGGGTAGTTCTGTTACCCGAACCCGATGCCTATCCGCAAGTGACCATTGGCGGACTATTTACCCCCGATTACTGGAATTACCGAATGTTTAAGGGTATCTCGGAGAACGGGAAGAGACCGGTCTCGCCGGGTACGCTGGGCCTTTTAATTCGGAACGACCATCCCCTCTTTAAGGAGTTTCCCACCGAATACCATTCCAACTGGCAATGGTGGAACATTGTAAAAGAGAGCCGTCCGCTTATTATGAATGCCATAGATTCTACCTTCCGACCCATTGTTCAGCCCATCGACAATATTGAAAGAAATTACCGCCTGGGTATGCTATTCGAATGCAAGGTGGGCCCGGGAAAACTGATGGTCTGTATGTCGCCCCTCCATAAGCTGGTTCAACATCCCGAATGCCGACAGCTATACCACGCACTGTTGCACTATGTGCGATCCGACGCCTTCGACCCATCGTTTGCCATAGATCCCCAAGCCCTTCAACTGCTCTTCAGGGGCAGTGCCGAGCAGCGAATGAACTATTCAGGAGTTGAGAACATCTCCTATCAATGAGATTCTATCCATGCCTTACCCTCGCAGAACCTACCTGATAAACAGCCTGAGCCTCCTCCTTCTGATCCTTATGGCGGGCAGTTGCGATAATGGCCATACCCGTGTAGTTTCGCACACATTAACCCACAAATGGAAGTTTGTGCAGGGCGACGACATTGCCTATGCAAAGCCCCTTTTC
>CAYVJA010000033.1:22186-30899 GCA_964451605.1 uncultured Bacteroidales bacterium
ACAATTCCTGGGTAATCATCTCCTCAAACCAAGCCTTCGAATTTCAGGGATTCCCCCATGTAGACGGCTACGTATGGTACCGGAAACACTTCACCATGCCTGCCGAATTAGAGCGGCAAATATGGCACGTGGGTGGAATGAATATCTATCTGGGCACTATCGACGACGTGGATCAGCTCTATGTCAACGGCATGCTGATAGACGGATCCGGCTCTTTCCCTCCCGGTTATGTGTCGGCTTTTGGTACCGAACGAAACTATAAAGTACCGGCATCCTGTCTGTTGAGAGGAAAAAACAACGTACTGGCCGTAAGGGTTTACGACGGAAATAATACGGGCGGAATCGTGGCCGACTCAATAGTCATCAGGAACCTCAGCTCCGAAGAGATGGCTATTTTCTCGAACGCGCAACAGCAAAAACCGTGATGTAGGCCATACAGGCCAGCAGCACGCTTACACTACCGTGCTGTCCGCCTAATCCATCCGACGCAATACCCATTAACAGCGGGAAGATAGCGCCACCGGCCACACCCATAATCATCAGACCCGAAATATCATTGGCACGTTCAGGTTTATGCTGCATGGCAAGGGTAAAAATCACAGAGAAGATATTGGCACAAGAGAGACCAATCAATACAACGGCTCCGTAAATAGCCGGCTCAGACCATGCCACCAACAGCCAGAAACCACCGGCCATAGCCAACACCATACTTACAGGAAAGAAGTAACGGGTAGAAATTCGCGACAGAATAATGGCGCCCAAAAAGGTGCCGGCCGTACGGGCTGCAAAATAGTAACTGGTGCCATACCCTGCCTCACTGAGCACCAGACCGCAACGCTCCATTAACAGTTTAGGCACAGAGGTATTCATTCCCACATCTACCCCCACAATCAAGAGGATACCCAGGAAGAGCGCAAAAATAAAACGGTCGCCCAAAAGCGAAAGCGAATCGGTAAAATTCTTTTTAATAGACCCCGACTCTGCAGCCTTCTCTCTTATAATGGGCACGGCAAGCAACCAAGCACCGGAAAGGAGGGTTATGCCCGCGAAAATGGGGAAGATTAACTTCCAGTTGCCCAAACGCGAAGCAGCCAATCCCGCCAGAATAGGGCCCAGAAAAGCAGAGATGGCTTTTACAAACTGGCCCAGCGTAAGACTACTGGCCAACTGTTTATCCGAAACAATATTGGTAAGTAGCGGATTCAAAGCAACCTGCAGAATGGTGTTGCCAATGCCCAAAAGCGCAAAAGCCACCAATACCACCACATAGGTGTATGAAATCAGAGGTACCAACATGGCAAGGCCGGTAACAAAAATGCTCAGCAACACGGTATTCTTGCGGCCTATCCGGTTCATCAGTATACCGGTTGGCACCGAAAAGACAAAAAACCAGAGAAAGACCATCGATGGGAGCAGATTGGCTACAGTATCCGACAGCGCAAAATCGACTTTCACATAATTAGAGGCTATCCCGACTACGTCGACAAAGCCCATCACAAAAAAACCAAAGAGAATGGGGAGGAGATGGAGAGAAGAGGGTTTCTTTTCCATAAAAAGGAGCAATAAAGGAGGGTTGATGGATTAAACACGAAGGTTAAAAGTATAAAAAAAATTGAATGAGTAAAAAAAAAGCTACATTCGTGCTGCAAACAACAGATCTGATGATTATTCTGCATAGTAACAACGCCCACTGGATCGATTTACTTACTACTACACTGTTTAACAAAGGGTTCCGGGATATTGCACACGCAAAATCCGGAACGGTTTCATCCTTGCTCCAAACCGTGTCGGGCCAGGAACTCCCCAATCTTTTAGAGAGCCAACATCGCCATATTGAGTTGTTAATCACGGATCTCCCCACCCCCCCGGCCATTTTCCCCCTACAACTCTGGAATAGTTGCGCCCGCCTGGCCATCCCCTTTTTTGCCTGGCTGCCCGCCAAAGATGCGCGGAGTTCACTATTTTTGCAGGAGGCTGCTCATACAAAACCTGCCCCCTTTTCCACCTCTCTCCACACTTTCGCCGAAGCCAACATGGCCTCGGCGTCGGAATTTATCGAACATATTCACACTATTAACCTTACTTAATCATTTCTCCCGCGTATGGATGCATCAATTTTCTCGAGCCTCTTCGAAGCCTTCACTTTGTTCACCTGGCAACAGGCGTTCATGATGGCAGTGGGGGCCACGCTGATTTATCTGGCTATTGCCAAAGAGTACGAGCCAAACCTCTTATTACCCATGGGATTCGGAACCTTATTGGTTAACATTCCTCTCTCGTCGGCCATCGGGCCGGAAGGGGCCTTAACCGTCTTTTTTCAGGCGGGAATCCATACCGAAATTTTTCCCCTGTTAATCTTCGTTGCGGTAGGGGCCATGATCGACTTTACTCCTCTCTTTAAGAACCCCTCTCTGCTTCTTTTCGGTGCTGCAGCCCAGTTTGGCATCTTCTTTACCATCTGTGTAGCCACCCTGATGGGTTTCGATCTGAAAGAAGCCGCCTCAATCGGTATAATCGGAGCCGCCGACGGCCCCACCTCTATCTATGTTGCCTCGAAGTTTGCCGTTAATCTGTTGGGTCCCATTTCGGTGGCGGCCTACTCCTATATGGCACTGGTTCCCATTATCCAGCCGCCGGTAATCCGTGCACTGACCACCCATAAAGAGCGGTGTATCCATATGACAGGAAACCCCGGCAGTGTCTCGAAACGCACGTTGATTCTCTTCCCCATTCTGGTAACATTGGCTGCCGGTATGATTGCCCCCTCCTCGGTGGCTCTGATTGGATTTTTGATGTTTGGTAATTTGATTCGTGAGTGCGGTGTTCTTCAGAAATTATCGCTTGCAGCACAAAACGAACTGGCCAGTTTGGTAACGATCCTCCTGGGTATTACCATTGCCTCCACCATGACTGCCGATCGCTTTGTCAATTTGCAGACCCTCTATATTATCGGGCTGGGCCTGATAGCCTTTATCATGGATACTGCAGGCGGCGTTTTATTTGCCAAATTCCTTAACATGGTACTCCCGGAACGGCTTAAAATCAACCCTATGGTTGGCGGCGCAGGCATCTCGGCCTTCCCTATGTCGGCCCGTGTTATTCACCGTATGGGGCAGGAGGCCGACCCTACCAACTATCTGTTGATGCCTGCCGTTAGTGCAAACGTTGCTGGCCAGATTGGGTCGGTTGTGGCAGGCGGACTTATCCTGTCGCTGGTTCCCTATTTTTTAAGCTAATCTGAGGAGGATAAAATTATGCTAAACGAAACCTTTTATATTTCGCTCGAAATCATGGGAATAGGAATGCTTGGCATCTTCCTCTTCATGGTCATCTTTTGGGCAGTGATTGTATTGCTGCACAAGTTCTTTCCCGGCAATGCCCCGGGAAAATAGTAGCCATTATTTTTGCTAATTTTGGCGCTTCTATTCACAACCGAAACTGCCATCAGCGTGACCACACCAGAAGATTCACACCCCATAGGATTCGATAACGAGAAATACCTTCAGGAGCAAACAGATGCTATTCTTGAACGGGTAAGCCGGTTCAATGACAAGCTCTATCTTGAGTTTGGAGGAAAAATCTTGTACGACTATCATGCAGCCAGGGTTTTGCCCGGCTTCGATCCGAATGTGAAGATTCGACTGCTTCAGAAGTTAAAGGAGAAGGTCGATGTAATTCTCTGTATTCACGCCGGCGATATAGAACGCAATAAGATCAGGGCCGATTTTGGTATTACCTACGATGTCGATGCCCTGAAAACCATCGACGATCTGCGTTGGTATGGCATTCAGGTGGCCGCGGTTGTGATTACGCGCTACCAAAAGCAACCGGCTGCCACCGCATTTAAAAACAAACTGGAGTTACGGGGCGTAAAAGTTTATCTGCACTATCCCACCAAAGGGTATCCCACCGATGTCGAGAAGATTGTGAGCGACGAGGGATATGGGGCCAATGCGTATATCCAAACCTCACGCCCCATTGTGGTAGTCACCGGCCCCGGCCCGGGAAGCGGAAAACTTGCCACATGCCTGTGTAATCTCTATCACGAATACAAAGGGGGAAAGAGAGCCGGGTATGCAAAATTCGAGACATTCCCTATCTGGGATCTTCCGGTGCAACACCCCGTAAACATTGCCTACGAAGCCGCTACCGCTGATCTGCATGATGTGAATATGATCGACTCGCATCACCTCCAGGCCTATGGGGTAAAGACCACCAACTATAACCGCGATATCGAGGCTTTTAATCTGCTGAAAAAGATCCTCGAGAAGATTACCGGTGGCGAGTCGATGTACCTCTCTCCCACCGATATGGGGGTAAATCGCGCCAGCGCGGGCATTGTGAACGATGCTATAATTGTGCAAGCCTCTTACCAGGAGATTATCCGTCGGCATTTTCGTTGTGCGGTAGAGTATGCCATGGGGCTGGCCGACAAAGCCACGCTAAACCGCTCGCTCGAAATTATGGAGCGGGTAGGTGCCACCGCGGAGGACCGTAAAGTGGTCCTCCCCGCACGACAAGCCGCTAAAGATGCCGAAACCATGGGAAAAGGAAATGCAGGTATTTTTTGCGGATCGGCCATAGAGCTTAAAGACGGCACCATCATTACCGGGAAAAATTCCCACCTGTTGCACGCCTCCTCCAGCCTGATACTAAACGCTACCAAGCACATGGCCGGACTCCCCGACAATATGTATCTTCTGCCACAAAGTATTATCGACTCGGTAACCCATCTGAAGAAAGATCTGCTAAACGGGAAGATGGTTAGCCTGGACGTAGAAGAGACCTTGATTGTATTGGCTATTAGCGCATTATCCAACCCTGCCGCACAGATGGCACTCGAAAAACTCACTGAATTAAACGGTTGCGAGGTGCACTCTACCCATATCCCCACCCCGGGCGATGAAGCGGGTCTGCGCAAATTGAAGGTGAACCTGACCTGCGATCCGGAATTTTCGAGCAAACGGCTTTTTATCAGTGAATAGCCGCTGCTATTCGGCCAACAGAGGTGCATAAGAACTCTCTCCTGGCAGTGCACGCAAGGATGGTGGAAGCGCAGGTCGGCGTCCGATATAACCGGAATCGGCCATCGCCCTGCCACTGTATGTCTCCCACCGAAACACCACCTTTACGGAGTCGGCATCTTCGGGAATCAATGCATCTACTTTGAACGAGACACTACCCGAAGCCCAGCTATGGCGAAGATCGGAGTTGTCGTTATGCCGAAACACCACCACCTTTCGCTCGGGCGTTGAGGCATCATCATCGACCCAAAGATTCACATAATGCACAATGGAGGGATCGCTGCGCAGAATGTCGAAATCGACGTTCAAATAGACATTTCCGCCAAACCAGGCATCAATAATATGCACAGGATCATGCCCGATGCTATCCTCCTCTGCTACCGTTAATCCGGTACTGTGCACCGGAAGCTTGGTCAAAATCGGCTCAATGGCACGAAGTCTCACACTATAGCCATCCATCCTGGCTCCCGTAATTGAGTAGGAGACAGCTACCCGTTTCCCATCCGAAATCCCGGTCGAAGAAGAGAGGGGATACTCCGGATACAAAATTTTACCCTCGTCGGTAAGAATATCGTAATGCGCAGATTCGCCACGAATAACCCCATAGCTGACCCAAAATTCCGCCCAGGCAGGATAAGGATCGCCATCATCTAAACAGGAGGGAAGGGCCAGGGCAAAAACCGCTAAAAGAGTAAGCCATCCGGTAAACGAACGTATCCGTACATATACACTCTTTACAGCAGGGAGGAGGCCGTCATGTTGATTGTGCGCATAAAAGGTTGCCTCTTTCAAAAACGATTTCAGGTTCATAAGCGTAGAGATTAAAAGGGTGAAACAGCAAATAAGAGAAACACTTTGCTCATCAGATGCAGGCTTCGGCAGGTTCGTTGCACGGAAGGCTAAAAATCGCAGCGAATCCCAAAAACTACCCTGAAAAAGAGATCATGTTCTGTGCGATAGGTGGCAGGTTGCGATGCTCCGCTAATGGGCAGTGTGATTCCGGGTTCGGCGGTTAGCCACCAATTTCCGGCAATACGGGCCGATAGCTCTGCACCACTATAGGCCGAAAGCAGAATGCCGTTTGCATCAAGGCGATACGATTCGGAGGGAGTCACGCCGCCATCGGAAGTAATCCTGAGCACGCCCTTTGCCGAAAGGGCGGTTTCTGCCATAAGCCCGGCAATCGGCGTAAGGCTCCAGGTTTGATGGCGAAAGAGACGATAAAAGAGCCCCAGGGGTAACCCCACATAATCTACCGTTTGCCGATAAGTGTAGTGCACCATCTCTCCCTCCAGAGTGCCTGAAGAACGATAACGCGAAAATTGCAGACCCGTTTCCCAACCCCAATGGGGGTTCCAGGCTCGCCGCAGCTTTATACCCAACACCAAAGGGGGCGAATGATGCAATGCCCCCAGACGCGGAACAGAAAGTTGCATATCCGCACTCTGCTCACTCAAGAAAGTACCCGTCCGCTCCATCGAGCGCTCCAGACCCCTTTGCCCCCAGGAACCCTGGCCATAGGCGTATAGGGCAGCCGACCAGTCGCCGCCCGAAAGCGCAGGGTCAACTCCCGACACGTACACAATCTCCTCCGCGGTTCTACCCTCTCCAGGCCTCGAACCAAACGGTGAAGGGGTAGTTCTCTCCGGCACAACCGCACTACTACCTTCCCTGGCAGGCAGTGAGGGATGAGAAAAAGAGGTGGAATCTGTCTCAGATAAGCCGGAGAGCAAAGCGGATGATGGAGAGCGAAAGAGGGAGAGAGCGGCCGTTTCTAGCGCCATCGAGGGAGGAGTCGCGGCAATCATCTGAGGATTGGAAATCGCATCTTTGGGGAGTAAGTGTACACTCTCCCGGGCAGGTTCAACACGAAAAAGGTGATAATACCCTGCACCTGCCAGCAACAACATGAGAGCAGCGGCCCCAGCCCGCCAACGGTGTGCAGTATGCAGAAAGAGCCAGCGGGTTTTGCCTCCGGAAGGGGCTTTGGGAGAGCGACCCATAGCCAACGAGAAATCGTCCCACGACGGGGTCTCTTCGTCCATTCTCAGCGAAGAGAGCTTCTCTCGTAATCTATTTTCCCAAAGGTCTCTCATACAGCATTTGATGTTTGCATATCGATAACCATTTTTTGCAGTGCCGAGCGGGCCCTACTATATTGCGAACGGGAGGTACCCTCCGAAATCCCCAGCATTGTGGCAATCTCGCGGTGAGAATAACCCTCAACCGCGTAAAGATTCAGAACCAGTCGATAACCTTCCGGCAATTTATCTACACAACGCAGAATCTCCCCGGCCGAAAGCGCATCCAGTACCGAAACGCTGTTATCCGGCAGATGCAGCGCCGAATCAGAGAGATCCGTTACCCGAAAATTTTTCTGCTTACGAAGATATCCCAATGCGGTTGTCACAAACACACGGCGTAACCATCCTTCGAGCGAACCCTCTTTGCGGAAATCACCGATTTTGGCATAGACCGTAACAAATCCGTCATGAAGCAGATCTTGCGCAAGCGATAAATCGCAAACATACCTTCGGCAAACGGCAAGCATAGTGGGTGCGTACCGCTCGTACAAAGCACGCATCGCATCACGGTTACCGCGGCAACATCCCTCTATGATCCGGTCGTCAGACAAATGCACGTATGTGTTCAACTCTCATCTACTTCAAAAATATGCCACGAACCGGAAATAGGTGTAAGGAGCTCCCTCCGGAGGCTATCCGGCCGTTAGATGCAAAAGTAGAGCAAATCGTTGCAGTGCCATGGGCAAAATGTTGCCGAAAAGCTATCTTTGTGTAAGCTTCGGCCTCTTATTGCATGAAAAAAAGCCCATCACCCCCAGGCACCGCACCTCTTCCCCGTTTACTTCGGGAGTACTCCGTTCCGGCAATTGTGGGCACACTGATTACCAGTCTCTACCATATTATCGACACCATCTGCATTGGACACGGGGTGGGATCTCTGGCGCTGGCAGGCATGGCACTCACCTTCCCCATCATGAATCTGTCGGGGGCATTTGGCATGTTAATCGGTACCGGTGGAGCGGCTCTTCTCTCCATTCGTCTGGGGCAAAAGAACCAGGTTGCAGCCCAACAGATTCTTGCCAACTCGTTTCTGCTGTCACTGGCCATCGGCCTGGGCTTCACCTTTCTTTCGCTCCTTTTCCTCGACGAGATGCTGGTGGCCTTTGGCGGTACCCCCCAATCCATTCCCTTTGCCAGGGAGTTTCTGGAGATTATGCTGGCCGGAACCCTTATCTCAACCCTGTTTTATGGGTTCAACAACATGTTACGGGCTGCAGGCTTTCCCAAGAAGGCGATGATTACCATGATTATCAGTGCGCTGATTAATAGCGCACTGGCTCCACTCTTTATTTTCGGATTTCACTGGGGTATGCGGGGAGCGGCAATCGCCACACTGTTGGCACAATCTGCCGGCGCAGTATGGGTAATGTGGCATTTCTGGAGCCGGAAACAGGCACTTCACTTTTCGTGGAGCGCATTTCTGCCCCAAAAGAGGATTATAAGCGGGATTGTTGCGCTGGGTCTCTCCCCCTTCCTGGTACAAGGTGCCGCCAGTCTGGTGAATGCCACCGCCAACCACACCCTCGAACAGTATGGAGGCGATATGGCTGTGGGGGCTTTTGGGATTGTAACCCGAATTCTTACCCTGATTGTCATGTTTGTAAT
>CAYVJA010000034.1:0-7772 GCA_964451605.1 uncultured Bacteroidales bacterium
TCCTGAAACGGCCTGCTGCTATGCAAGAGTATTCGGCTCAGGAGATTGAGAAGGCGCGGAAGCGGTTCGAAAGCATGAGTGCCGATGATATTCATACCCTTACACGGAATATGATTGCAGGCCTGCCCGGATCGGAAGAGAGTTTTACCCTTGACCAGTTCCAGAAAGCGCTCGACACCTATAAAGGGATTGACGCAGAGAAGTTGCGGTCGCACCTGATTGCCTTTATCAAAGAGATTGCTCCTGTTGCCGATGAGGCAGGGGTCAGGATGGTGATTCATCCCGACGATCCTCCCTACCCCATTCTGGGGCTGCCGCGGATTATGAGTACCGAGTCCGACTTTGAAGCACTGGTGAAGGCAGTTCCCAATCGTTCGAACGGACTCTGCTTCTGCACCGGTTCGTTTGGCGTCCGGTCTGATAATGAGCTGGCTGCCATTCTGGAAAAATGGGGCGAAAGAATTGATTTTGTGCACCTTCGCAGTACTCAGCGCGACGCCGAGGGCAACTTTTATGAAGCCAACCATCTGGAGGGCGATGTGGATATGTATGGGGTGATGAAAAACTTTTTGCTGTTACAGCAGCGCAGAGGTTGTTCTATTGCCATGCGGCCCGATCACGGACACCAGATGCTCGATGATTTGCATAAAAAGACCAATCCCGGATACTCCTGCATCGGGCGGATGAAAGGTTTGGCCGAATTGAGAGGTCTCGAAATGGGAATTGCCAGATCGCTCTTCGGTAACCGGGAATAATTGCCTCGAATTGCGTATCTTGCGCCATCATTCGAAGCATATGGATATTCTGATTACCCGCGTTTGGCTCGACGGCCGCAAGGCAAATATTGCCATTGAGGGAAACCGCATTGCAAGAATTACTTTCGGAGAAGAGCTCTTCCATCCCGAGGCTCAAGTGATTGACGGGGATAACATGGCAGTTATCCCGAGCTTTGTCAATGGGCATACCCACGCAGCAATGACCCTGCTTCGGGGGTATGCCGATGACATGCCGCTCGATGTATGGCTCAAAACCAAGATCTGGCCCCGCGAAGCCCGGCTTACGCCCGAAATGATTTATCATGGAAACCGACTTGCCTGCCTGGAGATGATCAAGTCGGGAACCACTTCGTTTGTCGATATGTATTTTCGTCGCAAAGAGGGGGTTCGGGCAGCCGAAGAGATGGGGTTGCGTTCGGATCAGCCCTGCCTCCTGATGGATTTTTTCGATCCGGACCGGGCTGCTGCCGTACAGCGTGAGGCAGAGGAGGCTTACCACAACGCGTTGGGAGAGTCGACTTCGGGTCTGACACAGTTTGCGCTGGCGGCCCACAGTGTGTATGCCGTTTCGGCCGATTCGCTGCGCTGGATTGGCCGATTTTCTGAAAAATATCAACTCCCTGTACATATTCACCTCTCCGAAACCGAAGCGGAAGTGGCCGATGCCATAAAAAACTTTGGAAAGAGCCCTGTGCGCTATCTGGCCGATCTGGGTTTTCTTTCGCCGAGGGTCATTGCAGCCCATGCACTCTGGCTTTCGCCCGAAGATATCGATATCCTGGCCGAATACAACGTGAAGGTGGTGCACAATCCCGCATCAAACCTAAAGCTGGCATCCGGTTATCGCTTTCTTTACAACGAGTTGCGCGATAAGGGTGTCTGTGTGGGATTGGGCACCGATGGCTGTTCGTCATCGAACAACCTCGACATGATGGAGGCCATGAAACTGGCTGCCCTGATGCAAAAGGCCTGGCGGGCCGACTCTTCGGCTCTGCCGGCAGCTGAGGTTTTTGCCATGGCCACTGCCCACGGAGGGGCTATTATGAACCGGCACCTGGGGGTGATAGAAGAGGGGGCGCTGGCCGATCTGGCGCTGATCCGCCTCAATGAACCCGCCTTTACGCCCAATTTCCACTTCGTCTCCAATTTGGTCTACTCGGGCAACAGCTCGTGTGTCGACACGGTGATTTGCAATGGGAGGATACTCATGAGGGGCCGCGTTGTTCCGGGCGAAGAGGAGATTCTGGCGCAGGCAAACGAAACCGCACATCGGCTGGTGGCCGACGATCCTGCGTAAAAAGGAGATGTTTAAACCCATAATAACCTGCCCGTCAGGAGTTGAATTCTATTGTTTATGAAGAAAAAAATAGCAAGGTACCGCGAAGCGGCCGACTACATTGCGTCACGCCTTACAAACATTCCGAAAACCGCAATCATTCTGGGCACCGGTCTGAGCCGGATAGCCGGAAAACTGGATAATGCCGTCATCCTTCCCTACGCTACCCTTCCCCACTTTGCACCCTCCACTTCCGATGGCCATCCCGGCAATCTGGTTTGCGGGACAATGGGCGGAGTTCCGGTAATTATCCTGCAGGGCAGGGTTCATCTGTATGAGGGCTATCCCATGGAACAGGTTATCCTGCCGGTGAGAGTGATGCATTTTCTCGGGGTTAAGACGCTTTTTGTCACCAATGCTGCCGGCAGCCTCCGTCCTCTGTTCCGTGCCGGGAATCTGATGATGATCAGAGATCATATCAATTTTATGCCCAATCCTTTGCGCGGAGTTAACGACGAAACCCTGGGTCCCAGGTATCCCGATATGTCGGAGGCCTATAGCCTTGAACTGCGCGATCTAGCCTTCAGAGAGGCCCGGAAACTGGGCCTGGAGCTGCAGGAGGGTGTCTATGCCGGACTTCCGGGCCCCAGCTTCGAAACGCCCGCCGAATGTATGTTGCTGCAGCGGGTAGGAGTCGATGCCGTGGGCATGTCGACCACTCCGGAGGTAATTGCGGCCCGCCATTGTGGAATGCGGGTGTTTGGCTTATCAGTGATTTCGAACGCTGCCGGAACCCCCGAAGAGGAGGATAACGGAACAGCCTGTATAAAGCGGGTACAACAGACTGCCGGAGAGGTACATATGCTTCTTTCGGCTATGCTTCCCCACCTCTAGCGGCTCCTCTTCTCAACGGACCTCTTCTATCCTGCCCCACCCCCTTTCTACCCGTACTATGGAAGCCCAAACGTTGCAGAACCTTTTACCCAAAACACTCTTTTTCGATGAGGAAGCGGGTGCACTCATCATTCTGGATCAGACACTGCTGCCAGTAAAGGAGGAGTATGTGTCGCTCTACTCGGTAAGAGAGGTGTGTGAGGCCATTGTACGTTTGATGGTGCGGGGTGCACCCGCAATCGGGCTTGCTGCCGCCTACGGGCTTGTTTTGGCCGTCCGCAACCGTCCCTTCCCTGATACCTCCGCGCTTACCGAAGAGTTTATGAAAGCCTCGCGCAGGCTGGCACAGACGCGTCCAACCGCTGTGAACCTGTTTTGGGCGCTCAACCGGATGGAAAAGGCCTTAATGCTCCATACAAACCTCTCTGTTGAGGCACTCAAAGCACAACTCTACCGTGAAGCTGCCGATATGCAGCGTGAGGATACCGAAACCTGCCGTAAAATTGGCGAAGAGGGGCTGAAATATCTCCGGCCGGAGATGGGAATTCTCACCATCTGCAACGCCGGATCGCTGGCTGCCTCGGCTTACGGCACAGCACTGGCTCCGCTCTATCTCGGACACGAACAGGGGTATAACTTCCGGGTGTATGCCTGCGAAACCCGTCCGTTACTGCAGGGGGCTCGCTTAACGGCCTGGGAACTGCAGCGCGCCGGCCTGGATGTAACCCTTCTCTGCGACAATATGGCCTCCTGGCTCATGCAACAGGGCAAAATCGATGCCGTTGTGGCCGGAGCCGACCGAATTGCCGTGAATGGCGATACCGCCAATAAAATCGGGACTTCGGGGCTTGCAGTACTTGCAAGCCACTACAAAATTCCCTTCTACATTCTGGCGCCCTCTACCACCCTCGACCCTGCCTGCCCTACCGGAGCATCGATTGTGATTGAACAGCGTGATGCAAGCGAAATTACCCACAAGTGGTACGCCCGCCCCATGGCACCGGCCGGAATCAAAACAATAAACCCGGCGTTCGATGTCACGCCGGGTTCATTGATTACCCGAATTATTACCGAGAAGGGGCCCTATATCGCCTAATCTCAGGTATCTCCCGGCTCCGGGCTATAGCAGGCCACGACCCTCTAAAAGCGGCTCTATCTTAGGTTCGGCCCCCTTAAAGCGTGTGTACATTACCATAGGCTCTTCGGTTCCGCCTCTCTCCAGAATGTTCTTCCGGAACGAAGTGGCGGTTTCACGGTCGAATACCCCTTTTTCACGGAACGACTCAAAAGCGTCGGCATCGAGCACCTCCGACCAGAGATAACTGTAGTATCCTGCCGTGTAGCCTCCCGCGAAGATGTGTGCGAAGTAGGTACTTCTGTAACGGGGGACAATTTGCGAAATCATTCCAATCTCTTCGATAGCCTGCTTCTCGAAAGCATTTACATCGGTTATCAGGGTAGTATCGGTACGTTGGTGATATTTCATATCGAGCATAGAGGCGGCAACCAACTCAGTTGTCATAAAGCCCTGGTTGAACTTAGCGCTCTCAACAATCTTATTGATAAGTTCTTTTGGCATCGGTTCACCTGTCTTATAATGCTTGGCGTAGAGAGGAAGCACCTCGGGATGAAATGCCCAATGCTCCATAATCTGCGACGGTAACTCCACGAAATCGGTGGGAACCGAGGTACCTGCCTGACCGCGATAGTTCACGTCCGAAAGCAGCCCGTGCAAACCGTGACCAAACTCGTGAAAGATGGTCTCTACCTCATCCATGGTAAGAAGTGCAGGTGTTTCGCCCGAAGGACGGGTAAAATTGCAGACAATAGAAACGATGGGCTGAATACGGTTTCCTGCGGTGTCGCGCTGCTGGTCGCGGAAGGAGGTCATCCAGGCGCCCTGGCTTTTCGTGGCACGGGGGAAGAAGTCGAAGTAGAGAATTCCCACCTCTTTCCCATCCTCTTCTGTTACCTGAAAGGTTACCGCCTCGGGATGATAGAGAGGCAAAGTGGCAAGCGGGCTGAAACGCAGGCCGTACAGTTTTCCGCTAACCTCGAAAATACCCTGAAGTACATTCTCCAGTTTGAAATAGGGCTGAACCATAGCCTCATCCAAATTATACCGTTCGCGACGCACTTTTTCGGCATAGTAGGCATAACCCCAGGCGGCAACCGTAAAGGTATCACCCTCGGCCCGTACAATCCGGGTCATCTCTTCCACCTCTTTTTTGGCGGCTTCAAGAGCCGGATCGTGAATCTTTTGCATCAACTCGTTCACGGCTTCGGGTGTTTTGGCCATTTTGTTGTCGAGTTTAAAGGCGGCATAACTGGGAAATCCCAGCAATTGTGCCTTCTCGGTATTCAATTTCACCTGCTCGGCCAGATTGGCCTTATTGTCGTTCTCATTGCCCTGATTTCCGCGCACGGTATAGGCCTTAAACACCTTCTCGCGCAACTCCCTGCGGCTCGACGACTGCAGGAAAGGCATACAGCTGGAACGCTGAAGGGTAATCACCCATTTGCCCTCTTTGCCCGCCTTTTTGGCATCGTCGGCGGCCATGGCTATAAACGATTCGGGAAGTCCGGCCAGATCCTCTTTGTTTTCTATTACCAACTCGAACGCATTGGTCTCTGCGCGCAAATGGTTATCGAATTCCAGCTGAAGGGTCGAGAGGCGCTCGTTAATCTGACGCAACCGATCCTTTTGCGCACCCTGAAGCGCGGCACCTCCCCGAACAAAGCCCTCGTAGGTATCTTCAAGAAGCATGGTCTGTTCGCGGTTTAATCCCAGCGTGGCTCTGTTCTCGTAGACCGTACGAATTCGGGCGAAGAGCTCGGCATTCATGGAGATATTATCGCTGTGACGTGTGGTGAGCGGGTAGATAATGGCCGCCAGCGAGTCCATCTCAGGGGTGGCATCGGCCTCTTTCAGGTTGAAAAAGACAGAGGCGGTTTTCTGCAGCAATACACCGCTGTTGTCGAACGCTTCGATGGTGTTGGCAAAGGAGGGAGCCTCCTTATTGGCCACAATGGCAGCAATCTCTTTGTCGTGTTCGGCCATTCCCTTTTCGAAAGCAGGGAGATAGTGTTCAATTCGAATCTGGTCGAAAGGAGGAACGCCAAATGGTGTACTCCACTCTTCAAAGAAGGGATTCCGGGGTTCAGGGGCACAGGCACCCAAAAGAAGAATCACTGCCAGGCCCGATAATTTTGCATTCATAGCTATCTGATTTTTAAGTTATAAGATATATTTATTTGCTATCGTCTTCCCACAGATTTCAGGAATCGGGTCATCTCGGTATAGAGCCGTTGAACCGGCAGGCCCATCACATTATAAAAAGAACCCTCGATGCCTTCGACACCGACATAGCCAATCCACTCCTGAATACCGTATGCCCCCGCCTTATCGAAAGGTTTGAAATTATCCACATAGTAGGTGATTTCAGCCTCCGAAAGGGCTGCGAAACTCACCTTAGACGAGGCCACAAAGGCGTGTTCCCTGCCCCGATAGAGCAGACACACACCGGTAAAAACCTCATGCGTCCTGCCCGATAATTTCCTGAGCATAGCTATGGCCTCCTCACGGCCCGAGGGCTTTCCGATCACCTCATCATCGAGCCACACAATGGTATCGGCGGTGAGTAAAATATCGTTCTCCTCAAGTTGTCCGGAAAAGCCCTCTGCCTTTTTGCGCGAAAGATAGAGGGGAATATCTGCCGCCATCAGCTCTTCGGGGTAATGCTCATCGGCATCGCCGTTCGAAACGGTAATCACTTCGAAACCCAGGCTGCGTAACAGGGCATGCCGGCGGGGCGATTTGGATGCCAGTACAATCCGGCATTCGTAGGGAAGAAAAGGAGCTTTTACCATACAAAGGCCCCTCCCGAAAACCACTTTTCCTGAACTTTCAACGTTTGCTCAATCACATCGCGGGCACATCCTTTTCCTCCGTATAGAGGCGAGATATAGTCGGAAATGGCTTTTACCTCCTCACAGGCATCGGCCGGGCTGGCAGCGACACCGGCCAACTGCATAACCGGGTAATCGGGAATGTCATCGCCCATATAGAGCACCTGATCGGCAGTTAACTCATATCGCATCAAGAAATCGTTGAAGTCATCCATCTTACTGCCTGACTTTAAGTAAATATCGGTAATTCCCAATGATTCAAATCTTTTGGTAATAGAATCGGAAGCAGCGCCCGTGATGATGGCAATGGGATAACCCAATTTGCGGGCAAACTGCAAAGCGTATCCGTCTTTAATGTTCATGGTTCGCATCATATCGCCAGCCGGATGCAGAAATACGCCGTCCGAAAGGACGCCGTCGACATCGAAGGCAAATGCTTTAATCTGGTGTAACTTTTCTCGGAATGTTGTCATATAGGGATTTCTAGGTAGACGAATCGGGATGGTGCAGCAGCGAAATAGATTCGCTTAAGGTCTGATACAGCGTTTTTAGGGCCGGAACCTGCTCCAGCAGAGCAAGATGAAGAGAAATGATTTCGGTATTTCCCCTAAGAGCGGGCCCCGTCTGTCCTTTAAGGGGGTTTCGCAGAGAGATTGCCTTGTCGAGGGTCTCCTGCATCAGGGGGTGAAGCCAGTCGGGATTAAGCCCGTTTTGGGTGGTTAGGGTATATCCGGCGGCGTAACAATGATTCACAAAATTCGATACAAAAACGGCAGCCAGATGGAGCTGCAAACGGAGAGCCGAAGAGAGGGGAATAATCTGGTCAGAGAGCCAATTCGCTACCTCATGTATAGATTGAAGAGAATCATCGCAATCGGCTTCTATAAAGATAGGTACAGTGTCCCAAGAGACTTCTC
>CAYVJA010000034.1:7782-16142 GCA_964451605.1 uncultured Bacteroidales bacterium
GGATAAAGAACGCCAAAATGGTTATCGTGGGCCGAACAGGCCGAAAGGGGAACCGACCCGGCTGTATGCACCACCACCCCGCTCACAGGGGGCAGCGCAGAAGCTAACCCCTCTACGGCACTATCGCTCACCGCAAGAATGTAGAGATCGGCATCCCGGACCACCTCTTCGGGCCGCCCGATGGCACTGGCCTCGGTGAGGTGGGCCAGTTTTGTGGCCGCCTGAAGATTACGCCCAAAAATCTGGATTATATCCACACCTGCGTCGTACAAGCCACGGGCCAGATGGGTGGCTACATTTCCGGTACCCATTATCACCACACCGGGGGTGTGGTGTCGATGAGGGCAGCAGCTGCCCGACGAACTACGGCACCCCATCTAGAATAACGATTGTTGCACAAAATGCGAACCTTGCCGTGTTTCGGGGCTCTTCTCGGCCTTTGCAGGCTTTTCTTCTTTAGCCCGGTTTTTCTCTTCCGGAACGGCCGGAGCTTCCGACTGCTGATACCGGAGCAACTGATAGAGTTGTTCGAACTGCGTAATGAGCATCTCCTGCAACAGACTTTGCCGGCCGGTGAGCATGGCTCTGATCCCTACCCCGTCGGCAATGGCTAAAAATTGTGAAGCTACTTCCAACGGATCAAGCCCCTCACGCAGTTCACCTCTGGCCTGTGCCTCCTCCACTTCACGCTTCCAGATCTTGAGCTCTTTCAGCTCCATCTCTGCCGCCTTGAGGGGAAAATCGGGATAGTGACGCAAAGCTGTGGTCATGATACCAAAGAGCGGAAAATCGAGCGACGGATTCGGCTGCATGGCGGCCGCCTGCATGGCAATGCCGGTTAAACTGGGAAGCCTCGAACCGAAAAAGGCCTGAAACGAATCATACTTAACGGTCGGTTTGTTCTCAGTTTCCTCATTATCAGTCTCTTTCGATGTACCAAAGAAGAGCAAATCCATAGCCTGGACAAAAATCTCCTCTTTGCTTTTAAAGTGGTGATAGAAGGCGCCCTTACTTAAGCCGGTGGCCTTCTCGAGGCGGGACATAGAGACCGATTCGAAATTTTCGGAGGCAAACAGCGAGAATGCCGTGCGCAGAATAAGCTCTTTGGTTTGCATGATAAACAATCAAATAATAAGGAACCCGAATGTTCGGTATTTCACAAAGGTATAGAAAAAAGGGGTTGTTTATCGAAAATTTTCCCAATCTATTGTAAAAAGAGAAAGGAATCGGTAGCTTCGCATATAATCAGCACAGTTCAGCACAGTTTCTCTTATGGAGCCCTTTCCAGACCTTCTTACCCCCAAAAACGGTTCGACCAAACAAAACAGTTTGTCGGAGGCTATCGCGTTGGCTATCGAGAAGGGGCCTCTGCCGCCCGGTACACCCCTGCCCTCTGTAAACCGGCTGAGTAAGGCACAGGGCGTTTCGCGCGATACGGTTTTTAAGGCCTATCGCAGGCTCAAGGAGCGGGGATTGGTTGATTCAACCCCGGCAAAGGGCTATTTTGTGCAACAACCGGTGTGCAGGGTACTGGTGATGCTAGACCATTACTCATCATTTAAAGACACTTTTTACAATGCGCTGGCAGCGCACACGCGGAACCTTCCGGTGAGCCTCGATCTGCTGTTTCACTACTATAATCCCGACATCTTTGCCACTCGCATTGAGGAGAGTCTCTCCAAATACAATCTCTTTGTGGTGATGAACCATTCGTCAGGGGCGCTCCATCCGGTTCTCGATAAGATTGATCCGGCAAAGCTGATTATGATTGACTGGGGCCATCTTTCTTCGAAATCCTTTTCGTATGTGGCACAAGATTACCGGGAGGGGTTTAAAAGTGCCCTCGTAGCAGCGCTACCCGATCTGCATCGTTATAAAAAGCTCTATTACGTGCAGCCCGCCCAAAATCTGCATCCGGAGATTTCGCGCACTGTATTTGCCGAATTCTGCCGTGAAAACAGGATAGCGTGGCATTTTCTGCCCCATCTTTCGCCTGAGAATATGCAGCCGGGGCAGGCTTACCTGATTATTCCCCATGAAACGGTGATAGATGCCGTAAAAATATGCCGCGATAAAGGACTTTCCATCGGAAAGGATGTCGGGCTTCTGGCTTTGAACGACACCCCTCTTTTCGAGGTGATCGGGCCGGGGGGCAGATTGTCCACGTGTTACTCAGCGCGATTTCGGCCCATTTCGAGGAGATGGGAATTGCAGCGGCCCGGTTTATCGAGACCCGAACCCCGGTTTTCCAAACCGTGCCCACACGCTATCTCAGGCGTGCCTCACTCTAAACCCATTCAATTAGTATACAACCTAACCCCTCTCACCATGAAACCTTCAGTAAAACACCCAAAAATCGGTATCCGGCCCACTATCGACGGCAGAATGAACGGCGTCCGCGAATCGCTCGAAGCCCAGACAATGGGCATGGCGCTTAATGTAGCTAAACTGTTCGAAACCGAACTCACCTACTCCGATGGCACACCTGTAGCGTGTGTGGTGGCCGACTCCACCATTGGCAGAGTGGCCGAGGCGGCTGCCTGTGCCGAAAAATTTGAAGCAGAAGGGGTGCAGATTACCCTAACCGTGACCCCCTGCTGGTGTTACGGTACCGAAACCATCGATATGGATCCCAACACCATTAAGGCGGTATGGGGTTTTAACGGTACGGAGCGGCCCGGAGCCGTCTATCTGGCTGCAGCCCTCGCGGCTCACGCCCAAAAGGGAATTCCGGCCTTTGGCATTTACGGCCGTGATGTGCAGGATGCCACCGACACAACCATTCCCGGAGATGTCCGCGAAAAACTGCTTCGATTCGGCCGTGCAGCCATCGCAGCAGCCTCAATGAAAGGCAGATCGTATCTCTCCATCGGATCGGTATCTATGGGTATTGCCGGTTCGACGGTGAATCCCGATTTTTTCCAGGAGTACCTGGGCATGCGAAATGAGTATGTTGAATCGGTGGAAATTTTGCGCCGAATAGATCTGGGCATCTACGATAAGGAGGAGTTTGCCAAAGCCATGGCCTGGACCAAAAAGCACTGTGTCGTCAACGAAGGCACCGACTTTAACGAACCGGCGCTGCAGAAAACCCGGGCACAGAAAGATGCCGACTGGGAATTCGTGGTAAAAATGACCCTTATCATCCGCGACCTGATGACCGGGAACCCCAAACTGAAGGAGATGGGCTTTGGCGAAGAGTCTATGGGACATAACGCCCTGGCTTCAGGATTCCAGGGACAACGGCAATGGACCGACTATATGCCCAACGGCGACTTCAGCGAAGCCATTCTGAACTCTTCGTTCGACTGGAACGGAATTCGCGAAGCTTTTGTCGTTGCCACCGAAAACGACAGCCTTAACGGGGTGGCTATGCTCTTTGGCCATCTTCTCTCACATACAGCCCAGGTATTTGCCGATGTTCGCACCTACTGGAGCCCCGAAGCAGTGAAACGGGTTACCGGGAAAACCCTCTCGGGAGAAGCCGCAAACGGAGTGATCCACCTGATTAATTCGGGTTCGGCCAGTTTGGACGGCTGTGGAAAACAACGCAAAAATGGCGAACCGGCTATGAAACCCTTCCTGGAGATTGCTCCGGAAGAGGCCGAAGCCTGCCTGAAAGCCACCACCTGGTTCCCTGCCAGCAGAGGTTACTTCAGGGGTGGTGGTTACTCATCGAAATTCACCTCGCAAGAGGGGATGCCCATTACCCTTACACGGCTCAACCTCATAAAGGGATTAGGACCGGTACTCCAGATTGCAGAAGGGTGGACGGTAGAGCTGGAAGAGTCGGTACACAATACCATCGACAACCGGACCGATAAAACCTGGCCCACCACCTGGTTTGCCCCGCGGCTTACCGGTAAGGGTGCCTTCGCTGATGTCTACACGGTAATGGCACGCTGGGGAGCCAACCACGGCGCCTTCAGTTACGGACATATCGGTGCCGATCTGATTACGCTGGCCTCTATACTGCGGATTCCCGTCTGTATGCACAATGTAGATCCGTCGGCCATCTTCCGTCCGCATGTATGGGATGCCTTTGGAATGGATGCCGAGGGGGCCGATTACAGAGCCTGCAGCAATTACGGGCCTCTCTACAAATAGTCGGAGCAGAAGAGTATCGGGGAATTATTGTATTTTTGGGATAACCAATCTCAAAATTCCCTTTTCATGAAACTCTTCTTTGCCACCCTTCTTTTCCTGAATAGCTTTCTGACCGTATCGGCGCAGGAAGCTATTCGTTTTTTATGCGGTCCATGGTTACAACAGGTATCCGAAACCGAAGCCACAGTGATGTGGATTACCAATAACCGTGCAACAGCATGGGTAGAACTGGCTCCCGATGATGAAACCCATTTCTACAACTGCGAACGCCCCCGTTTTTATGAGAGTCTGTTTGGAAGAATCCGGATTGGCACCCTTCATTCGGTGAAAATCACCGGGCTCGAACCCGGAAAGAGCTACCGTTACCGGATCTTCTCGCAGGAGATTCTCACCGAAGAGGATTATTACGTACAGGCAGGCCAGATTATCGCCTCGAATGTCTATTCGGCAAAACCGCTGCTGCTGAAAACACCCTCAAACCAGAACAAAAGTCTCACCTTTTCGGTGGTTAACGACATTCATGCCGATACCGCGCTGCTGCGGGCCCTGCTGAAAGATGTAAATACCCGGAAACCCGAATTTGTGCTCTTTAACGGCGACATGTTGAGCGATATGCGCTCCGAGAAACAGCTGATTGACGGCTTTATGGGCCTTTCGGCCAATCTGTTTGCCAAGGAGACACCCATTGTCTTTGCGCGCGGAAATCATGAAGCACGGGGCACCTTTTCGGAGGCCTTTATCCGCTACTTTCCCACCCCTACCGGCACCCCTTACTACACCTTCCGACAGGGGCCGGTCTTCTTTATTGTGCTCGATCCCGGCGAAGACAAACCCGATAATGATATCGAGTATCACGGGCTGGGCGATTTCGACAACTATCGTGCCCAGGAGGCCAAATGGCTGAAAGAGGTCATCGAAAGCCAGGCCTGCAAAGAGGCTCCTTACCGGGTGGTGATTACCCATGTGCCTCCTACCGCAAGTACCTGGCACGGGAATGTGCAGGTTAAAGAAAAGATGATTCCGTTGTTAAACAAGGCTAACATTCAGCTGATGCTGTGCGGCCATCTCCACGCACATCATTACTTTGCCAACGGTTCGGAAGGGTGCAATTTCCCCATCCTGATAAACCACAACAAACACGCATACCACGTTAAAGCAGATGAAAAGGGCATAGCCATCGAGATTCGCGATAACACCGGAGAACTCGTGAAAAACATTCAAATACCCAAACCCTGAGACCATGAAACGTACCCTCCTGCTTTCGGCTCTGGTTCTGATCCTTTTGGGATGGAACCCGGCAATCCGGGGCGCCGACCCTGTTTCGATTCCGTTGGCCGGTAAGGCCGGTAAAACACCTTTTGCCAGCGAGTGGAAAAAAAGCGAGGCGTTTGGCTCGAACGCCCTTCATCTGCAAGTCAGGAGCGGGGTGTCGAACGAGTTGGTGCTCGTAACCGAAGCCGATCGGATCGACTGGAGTGTACCCAAATATGTGGTGATGGAGGTTTTCAACGAGAGCCCTTACAGCGCCCTGTTAAATGTGCGTTTTTTCCGAAAAGGAAACCTCTCCGACCAGGGTGCCGAGCGACAGGGCGAAACGGCGTCAGCACAGTCGCCACGCCTTACCTGTGTAATCGGGGTGATGCCTCTGCTAAAGACCAAAGTGATATTTCCCCTCAGTTATCTTGATGCGCAGGAGATCTTTCTTCCCCGCTATCCCCGGCAAATGAAGGGTACACTCAGTGGCCGGAGAATCGACCTGCAGGAGATAGGAAAATTCTCGGTGGCAATCTCGCCGGTATCCTCACCGCTGTTCGAAACCAAAATACAAATTGCCTCTGTAACCCTCACCGAATCGCTTCCCCTCCCATACGAAGCCCCCGCCCGTCCGGTGGTAGACGAGTTTGGACAGTGGACTGCCCGCGACTGGCCCGGAAAGGTTCATAGCTCTCTGGAGCTGAAAACCTCCATTAACGCCACCAAAGCCCTTTCCAAAAAGGGGAAATACCCCCAGGAGTGGAGTCAGTACGGGGGTTGGAAGGAACTTGCCTTCGAAAAAACCGGATTCTTCCGCACCCATCACGACGGGAAACGTTGGTGGCTGGTCGATCCCGACGGATACGCCTTCCTGAGTGCAGGTGTAGATTGCATCAATGCCAACGCCAGCGGAGTATTAGGCAACCAGGAGGAGCCCTTTTCAACCTTGCTGCCCCGCTAAGGGATCTTTGCGCAGGCTTACGGAAACTCCAGAGGATTAACCATGATCGATTTTCTCCCGGCCAACCTGATGCGCATATACGGCGATAAATGGCGCGAAGAGTGGGAGTCGGTAACTGCCGGCCTGATGAAGGCCTGGCGGGTTAATACCGTGGCTAACTGGTCGGATATCGCGTTTGCCCGCAAGGCAAAGGTTCCTTACGTGCTGAACATGAATGGTTTCCCAACCACTTCTGTTAAACTCTACCGCGACTTTCCGGATGTGTTCGATCCTGCCTATCAGCAGGCCTCTACCCGGTTTGCAGCCCAGTTAGCAAACTATAGAGACGATCCGTATCTGATGGGTTACTTCCTGCAAAACGAGCCCCACTGGGCTTTCGGTGACAACGATATTGCCTTCGAAATGCTTGCCACTCCCTTCGAAGCCCACAGCAAGAGGGCATTTGCAGCATGGCTCGAAAAGAAGTACGGCTCGCTGCAAAAACTGAATGAGGCATGGAACTACACACTCTCCGGCTTCGGCCAGCTGGAAAAGATAGCGCTCCGGGAGTACCCGTCCGAAGCGGCAAAAGCCGACTGCCGCGAATTCTCAGGCGTGTTGGTCGACAGGTACGTGGAACAGGTTTGCACGGAGGTAAAGAAGGCAGACCCGAATCACCTTAACCTGGGCATGCGCTACGCCTGGATCAGCTCGGAACTCTGTTACAGAGCCGGGGCCTGGTTCGACGTCTTCTCCATTAACGGATACAGCAACCCGGCTCCCCCCGCTACCGATGAGGTGGCGCGGCGAAGCGGCAAACCGGTCCTGATTGGAGAGTGGCACTTTGGGAGTGCCATGGACAGGGGCCTTCCCGCCACCGGAATTCAGGGTGCCGCCAGTCAGAAAGAGCGTGCCACAGCCTACCGTTACTACTTTGAGCAGGGGGTGGCCCGTCCAGAGATTATCGGCGTCCATTGGTTTCAATGGAACGACCAGCCCATTTTCGGCCGGTTCGACGGGGAGAACTACAATATCGGATTCCTCGACATCTGCTTCCGCCCTTACCCCGAACTCACCCAGGCAGCACAGCTTTCGCACGAGCGCATGTACAGGGTGGCAAGCGGGCTCGAAAAGCCCTTCTCCGAGGTGATTGCCAAAAGCCCGCAGATTTACTATTAATCGCCGTGCAGGGGCTGGCGGGTTAAAACTGGAAGTAGATAAAGGGCTGAATCTGGCTTGATTTTACCAGCATTACCAGCACAATCATGGCAACCACCACCATTCCCTGCAGCCAGAGAGGACGGGACGAGAAAAGGGATTGTGCCCGCAAATCGAGCCTTACGGGCAGAAAGTGCAGAAAATAGCCAAGCAGCATCAACGAAAAAACTGCTTTGTAACCCATAAAAAGTTGCGGAAGCAGCGAGAGGTCAAAGGAACTCCCAATTTGTGAGAGTACCTCCAGGGCCGAACCGAACGATTTTGCGCGGAAGAATACCCAGCCTAAGCAGACCAGGTGGAAGGTTAAGAAGATACCGAAGAAACGGCGAAACCGACCCATCTCTGCACCCGTGGCCTTGAACGAAGGAAAGATGGCCATTACGCCTTTATGCAACGCAAGCGAAATACCGTGCAATGCCCCCCAGAAGACAAACTGTAAGGCTGCGCCATGCCAAAGTCCGCCTAACAGCATGGTGAGCATCAGATTGACATAGGTGCGTAATTTCCCTTTCCGGTTGCCGCCCAGCGAGATATAGAGGTAATCGCGCAGCCAGCTCGAAAGCGAAATATGCCATCGCCGCCAGAATTCGGTAATGGTGGCCGATTTATAGGGCGCATCAAAGTTGATATTGAAACGGAAACCGAGCAAGAGGGCAAGTCCGATAGCCATATCAGAGTAGCCCGAAAAGTCGCAATAGATTTGCAGGGCATACCCATAAACACCCATCAAGTTTTCCAATCCGCTATACAACAAGGGATTATCAAATATCCTGTCGACAAAATTGATACTGATATAGTCGGATATTACCGCTTTCTTAAAGAGCCCCGACAGAATCAGAAA
>CAYVJA010000034.1:16152-23216 GCA_964451605.1 uncultured Bacteroidales bacterium
CCTTCCCCTATCATCGCCCGGCTTACGAAATCGGGGCGATAAATCTGGGGCAGAAAGTCGCGGGCGCGTACAATGGGGCCTGCTACCAGTTGCGGGAAAAAGGAGACGTAAAAGAGATAATCAACCCATTGGCGTACCGGCTCAATCCGTTTGCGATAGATATCGAGCGTGTAACTCAACGACTGGAAAGTAAAAAAGGAGATACCTACCGGAAGGACTATGTTATACGGGGTAAACGATAGTTCGGCCCATTGGGCAACCATTCCGGCAAAAAAGTTGGTATACTTAAAGTAAGCCAGCAGACCCAGATTGATTACAATACTGGCCGTTATCCACCCTTTGCGCGCCCCCGTCGCGACGCTTCGGTGCATGGCCCTGCCAATCAGAAAATCGGAGGTAGCCACCAATAGCAAGAGAGAGACAAATAACCCGCAGGTCTTGTAGTAAAAAAAGAGCGAGAAAAGCGTGAGCCAGATTACCTTGGTGCGGTTGTGCCGCCTGATAAAGTGATAGATTACAATAAAGGCGGTAAAAAGAAACAGGAATATGCCGCTGTTAAAAATCAGCGGAGCAGCCTCCTGATAGGCAAATTGCTGCCAGAAATCACTCCATTCTACTCTCCACATAGCGGTTGTATTGGGTCATCAGAGCATGATAGAGAAGATTTCCCTGTAACAGGTATCCTTCGCGGGTGGCATGCATTCTATCGGCACTTAACAGTTTTGCACCATACCAATTCTCCATGGTGTTTTCACCCCCTGCCGAAAAGAGATCCCACACCGCAAACCCCCTTTCCGAAGCGTAGGCCACCAGAATATCACGAACCTTCTGCATATTGGGATTGGGTCGATACTGTGCTCTGCGGTTTACCACATAGCGCTTTCCACAGGCCAGCGGAGTGGTAAGCAAAATGGGCACGCCGGGACAGGCCTTCTCAAGCTTACGGCAAAAATTGTCGAGGTAGTCGTAAAATACCTCCGGGGTAAAGCCCGTTCCGGAAGCCTCGTTGGTACCCAGCGATACAATCAGCAACCGGGGATCGAGCGCAGCTGCCTGTTCGAAATAGAGAGGTGTACGGGTAAAATCGACCATTCTGGCCCCGTTACTCCCGCTGTTGTGATACAAGATCCCCGATTTACCCGTCTCGAGCACCATGCCATACACAAAGAGAGAATCACGACCGGGTACCTTTTCGGCGGTAAGTCTGATCTGCGAGGTGGTATCGGGAAGGGAGAGCTGAAAAAGGGTGCGTGAAAGGCCCGAAGGACGAAAAAGGAAGGTGTCTCTCCCTACCACTCCCCGCCAAATTTTCAGATTGGGCGAACTAAAAACAGAAATCCGACTGAAAGCCTCATTCCCGCTCGAATTTTTCAACGACAAATCGAGTGCCACCCTTGTATTGAGGGTAAAGAGCAGATTCCCCCCCACCCCGGCCTGTAACCTCTCGGACGAGCGAATCATACGTGAGGCTTTCCAAACATTGGCTGAGCTGATTGTATAGTCGGCAGGTTGATTGGTTTTGGCCAGCCTGAGCGGAACCACCAGTCCCCTTCCCGCGTTGCCGAAAAGGGCCTGTAGATGGGTCCGTAACGTACCTGAAAGGATATCGGGCTGGAGATGCGAATCGCCGATATGCAGTACGGGCAACACCTCTGTAGCCCCTAAGGTGCCCACTGCCAGATGACTAAGCGCTTCGAAGAAGGGGTTTAGCACCCCTGTACTGTCGGAAATACCATTATGCGAGAGCGAGAGGAAGGGATAGCGACTCAAAGAATCGGGGAAAAGTGCCACTGGAACGGGCTGCTCCAAACGAGCCGACCCTTTTGCCCGCTCCTCTTTTAAGCGCGAAAGGTTGCCATGAAGCGATCCCGGCAACAGGTTCAGCAGGAGCGAGAGAAGCAGAACGGGCAGGACAGGCGCCACCCTCCTTAGATTGTACAATACCCTAGTCATTGTACAGGCTGTATTCGTTCATCAAAGCGGCAAAAAACTTCCGGGCCAGAACCCTGCCTCCCAAGGCGCTCATATGGGTATAGTCCTTGGCCGCCCAGGCCGGTTCTCTCTCTACATACCCTACCATACTGTTTTCGCCTCCCATGGCATCGTAGAGGCTCCAATGGGCAATTCCCGCCTCACGAGCCATTTTGCGCTGCAAGGCCACCATGGCCTGCACCTCAGGCATGGTCTGCATCTCTCCGTCAATCTTTGCACTGCGGTCGCCCATTCCCATCAACAGAATATCGGCTTCGGGGTAGAGACGTTTCAGATTGGCTATACTCTTCAACATACGCACCCGGTAATAGGAGTAATCGAGCACCCCTTCCGAAATCACATTCAAGCCATACTCCAACACCAACAGATCGACAGGAGCCAGACGGTTCCACTGGGCTGCCAGCGTGGGCGAAACGGATGCCAGCGAACCGCCCGAGGCGCCCCGTAAGGCATAATTATCGACACTTACCCCCCTGGATGCATCGAAATGGAGGCCAAAAGCGGTAAACCCTTCGCACTGTTCGAACCGGAACGACAACTCCGAAACGGAGTCACCAAAGGAAAGCGCTTGTATTTCCGTAGAGGAAGGCGGCAGATAAGCCACCTCCGGAGCTCTGTTGACCGAGACCCAAATACGGGTATTTTTCTCATTCCTGAAGAAAAGACGGGCCGAATCGACAGCTCCCAATTGCTTATATCTGCCCGAAGGCAACTTATAACTGAGCAATGCCCCCTCTTCGGGCTGCGCATACTGACCGCTCAACCCAATTTTGTACCACTCGGGCTGAGGTTCTGTATTGAGCACCGAGAAGGTTTGCCATCCCGAAAAGTCGTGAACCACCGTTTGACGGAACTTATTCACAGGACTGGTGATATTCACAAAGCCTACACCGCGCCCGCCAAGCGAATCCTGCAGGAAATCACGTAACTCGGCAGTAAAAATATCGCCCTCGACAAACGAGTCACCCAAAAAGGCAATGCGTACTACCCGCTTCAAAGAGTCGCGGCCATGCAATGCAGTAAAAAAACGTTGTAGTGCACTACTGTCGGGTGAGTAATCTTCGATGGGAATCAAACCTGTACCGGATTGGCTCCCGGCACCCCTTCGCCTTTGGCGGTCACGCCTTCCGAACGGATTAACAGCCGAAGAGAGCGTGTCGGCCGACGAGGCTGCCAAAGGCATGGCCAAAGGCGATACGGTATGATTTGGAGCCGTAGTCTGTTTTTTAATGATATCCGAGTAGATGTTGCTTTTACCCCCGCCGGGAAAACCCGGGAAGAACATCACCGCGGCCGAAATACCGCTCAGCAGAAAAAAAATCCACAACACCAATGGAGCAACACTATGTGCCTTATTCTCTTCCATGCCTCTTCTTTAGCGGGCACAAAAGTACAATTTCCTCTTTACATAGGTGCTTTTTTCGGCCCAAAGAAGAACAAAAGTGATGGGAATTTGTTACCTTCATAAGCAATAAACATTGCTCCTTACTCTAATAACGGACAATATGAAAAAAAATCTTTCCCTACTATTGGTTTTTGCATTGGCCCTCCTTTTTATGCCCGAAGCAGCTGCAAAAAAGTACACCTTCCCTGTTTCTACGATGGTTCCTGCTGCCATATCAACCCTCAAAACCTCGACCGACAATAACAAGAACAACAAAATTGAATTTACTTCTCTGCATCTTGCATCGGCCGATCGTCTGCAGCCACAGAGGATAATCTATGTTCTCTGGGCCGAAACCAGTGAAGCCGGCATAATCAATCTGGGTGCGGTAAAAGTCTCAAAGAAACTGAAGGGATCGCTCACTACCATTACCCCCTTTACCCCGGTAAGGGTATTCCTGACGGCCGAAGATAACGCCAAAGTCATGGTTCCCGGTAATCAGGTGGTAATCAATACCTCGCTTTAATCAGCGGCCACACCGGTTCCGGCACAAAACAACGTACATCGCGCTGTTCGGCCAGGCTCTTTCGGATAAATGTGGAGGAGATCTCTATTCGGGGTGCCTGAACCACAGTAGCATTGGCAATGGCCATTGAGTGAAGGCTCTCACCGAACGGTTCCGAATCGTGACGAGGATAGATATAGCGTTGGTATCGGGCAATAATCTCGTCGGCAGCTTTCCACAGCGAGAATTGCGCCAGTCCGTCGGAGCCCATTACCAACACAAACTCTCTGTCGGGGTATTGTTCTGTAAGGGCTTGTAACGTATCGATGGTATAGGATGGGCGGGGGAGGGAAAATTCCAGATCGCACACCGCGAAAAAGGGAATACCCTCCACCGCTTTTTTTACCAGTTGCAGCCGGAACTGCTCATCCCAAAGATGAGTGGACGGTTTCAGGGGATTTTGCGGCGACACTACAAACCAAATCGCTTCCAGATCAGTATAGGCCACCATAAAATTGGCAATAGCCATATGTCCCAAATGGATAGGGCTGAACGAACCGAAAAAAAGGCCGGTTTTCTTCTTTGTATGAGGCGAACTCTCCTGCATTTCCAAATAGCCGATGTATATGATTGTCTTTACGAAGATAATGAAATGATTCTATTGACTGCATTATGAAGTGGTTCGTTCATCCTACCCCATACAGATTAGCCGGTTTGCTGCGAAACAGCCTGATTGTGACGGGAATTTCGTTCCTGTTGCTCTCGGCGGGGTGTGCCAAAAAGGAGGATTTTTCGCTCCCGGGCCCCGCCTCTATCAAAGAGAAAGGTATCAACAGCTGGATTTTAAACAATATGCGGTACTACTACTACTGGAACACCCGCATTCCTCAAACTGTCGACACTACCCCTCCGCCTTCCCTGTTTTTCGATAACCTGTTGGTTCCGGAAGATCGGTTCTCGGTGATGATAGAAAAAATTGAAGCTCCCCGCAGCCGGGAACTCTCCTTCGATGTGGGTATTACCGCCGATGACCCCGGATTTGAATATCGTTACATCTATATCAACAACATCAATCGGATTGTAGGACAGGTACTGTATGTAAAAGAGGGTACCCCGGCCCGGAATGCCGGACTCAGGCGGGGCGACCTCTACTGGAAAGTTGACGATTCTCCTCTTACCTATCTGAATTACTCCTCCCTCATTGAGAACCGGAGCAATACCTTTCGACTCACCCTGCTCAATCGCGAACAACTTGCTCAGGGGGTACAGGCCGACGAAAAGCAGGTCACCATTTCGAAAGTAGCCTACCTGGAAGACAACCCCATTGCCTTCGATACCCTCTTTCGTTTCCCTACGGGCAATGCCGGTTATCTGGTTTACCACTTTTTTGCACCGGGAAACAGTACCGGCTCTACCCAATTCGACTCCCGGATGAATCAGATTTTCAGGAGTTTCCGGGAAGCCCGGACGACCAGTATCATTCTCGATTTGCGCTATAACAGAGGAGGATATGAAAGCAGTGCCAGGCTACTCTCCTCTCTGATGGTACCCCATCTCACAGACCAGCTACTCTTTTCCAAGAAACAGTACAATAGCACCTACAGCGCCGACATCGCCCGCTACTACAGGGCTGACGGGCAGGGATATTTTCCGGAATACTTCCTTACCCGTGCTAACGGAGCCGTACTGGAAAACCTGAACCAACCGGACCTCACACTCTATGTACTTACCTCCTCCGCTACCGCTTCGGCAGGCGAACTGCTCATTAACTCTTTGAAAGTTTACATGAATGTGGTGATTATTGGCGAAACCACTGTGGGAAAAAATATGGGTTCGATATCGCTTACGCAAGAGGATAACCCCGATAATCCCTGGGAAATGCACCCTTTGGTGGTAAAGGTGTATAATGCCAGAGGCGAATCGAACTATTCCGGCGGATTTATTCCCGACGCTACTGTTTCGGAGAGCGTCCTGCTATACCGATACGGCGACAGTCGCGATCCTCTGCTATCGGAAGCACTGCAACGGATTTCGGGCACCGAACGCGCCACCTCTCTGCGAACAATTCCTTTCCAACCCCTCTCTTCGTCGATAACCCGAAAGGAGCCGCTGTTACGGGTCCAAAAACCGGCTATTTCCGGTAGAGACGACTTCTGACAACCTTCAACTCTTCGTCCAGGATATAGTCGTCATAGTCCATCATCTTATCGATCATCCCATAAGGGCCAATCTCAATAATCCGGTTGCTGACCGTCTGAATGAATTCGTGGTCGTGCGAAGTGAAAAAGAGATTCCCCTTGAAGGCCGAAAGGGCATTGTTAAAGGCCTGAATCGACTCCAGATCCAGGTGATTCATAGGGGAATCGAGCACCATGGCGTTGGCATTCTTTAACATCATGCGCGAAATCATACAGCGCATCTTCTCGCCTCCCGAGAGTACGTTCACGCGCTTATAGACCTCCTCGCCCGAAAAGAGCATTTTGCCCAGATAGCCGCGCAGATAGAGTTCGCTGGTGTCGTCGGAGAATTGTCCGAGCCAGTCGAGCAGCGAAAGATCGGAGGTGAAGAAAGAGGAGTTGTCGAGCGGCAAATAGGCCGGAGTGATGGTGATTCCCCACTCGAACGTGCCGGAATCGGGTGTGTCGTTGCCCGAAATGATCTCGAAAAGGGCGGTAATGATGCGGGGATCGCGCGAAAGAAAGGCAATCTTGTCGCCCTTCATGGCTTCGAAGTGGATATTCTTCAGCAACAACTCGCCCTCAATCCGTTTCGAGATTCCCTTTACCTCCAGAATCTTATTTCCGGGCTCACGCTCGGGCGAAAAGAGAATTCCGGGATATTTTCGGGTAGAGGGCTGAATCTCCTCGTAATTAAGCTTTTCGAGCATCTTTTTGCGACTGGTGGTCTGCTTCGACTTCGAAACATTGGCACTAAACCTCCGGATAAACTCAAGGAGCTCCTTTTTACGTTCCTCTGCCTTCTTGTTTTGGGTCATCTGCTGTTTCAGGGCCAGTTGGCTCGACTGATACCAAAAGCTGTAGTTACCCGAAAACAGGGCAATCCGGCTATAATCGATATCTACGGTATGGGTAGAGACAGCATCCAGAAAGTGACGGTCGTGCGAAACCACCAGAACCGTATGTTCAAAGTTTGAGAGGTAATTCTCGAGCCAGAGAATGGTAT
>CAYVJA010000034.1:23274-29416 GCA_964451605.1 uncultured Bacteroidales bacterium
CGGGTTTACCGAAGAGAGCCTGCGCCAAGAGTACCCGCACCTTGAGTTTACCGCTCAGGTCGGCCATCGAACTGTAATGCAATGAATCTTCGATACCCAGCCCTGAGAGAAGTGCTGCGGCTTCGTTCTCTGCGTTCCAGCCGTCTAACTCGGCAAAATGCGACTCCAGTTCCGAAACCCGGACTCCGTCTTCGTCCGAGAAGTCAGGTTTTGCATAGAGTTGCTCCTTCTCCTGCATAATAGCCCACAGCGGAGCATGCCCCTGAAGTACAGTGTCCATTACGGAAAAAGCATCGAAGGCAAAGTGATCCTGCTTCAACACCGACAGCCGTTCGCCTGCTCCAAAGCTCACCGACCCTTTCGAAGGATCCATCTCGCCGCTTAAAATCCGCAGAAAAGTAGATTTTCCTGCCCCGTTGGCTCCGATAATGCCATAACAGTTTCCGGGAGTAAATTTGAGATTTACCTCCGAGAACAGAACTCTTTTGCCAAATTGTAATTCGAGATTCGATACGGTAATCATGTCTGTTTTGCCTTAGTATGCCCCCTTTTGGTGGAAAGGGGCGGCAAAGGTACAAAAAAAGCCCGACTAACCGTAATGATTGCTCTACTTACGCATCAGGAAGCGGTCGTACAGAAAGAGGCCCAGCGTAGCAAAGAGTCCGATGCCCAATACCACCATCCAAATGGACGAGGGGTTGTAGTTTGCCCAGAGGTATTGGGTTAACTCACTGCCGCTCATCTGCATCTGCCGGGCTGCCTCGGCAAAGTACTCATTCTTGGTGAGCGATTCTGAGAGCTCCAGCCCTCTTTTTGCCACCTCCTGATGTACCAGGGTGTCTTTGTCGGAAAGCTGTCCGTAGACAACGCCCGAAATATACCCGGCAAAGATATTTCCCGCAAAGACAGGCAAAAATGAGCAGCCCATATAGAGGGCCACCTTATCGGGAGGGGCAATTCGGCCCAGATACTCAGTAATTTTGGGTGATCCGGCCATCTCGCCTACTGCAAAAATAAAGATAGCAACGAGGGTGAAGGTTCCGTTCTGCGAAAAGAGGGTAAGTGCCATACCCAGCGAACAGACCAGAAAACCGCTTATCATGGCATGTAACGGCTTCCAGCGCATAATGGCCGACGAGACCAGAATCTGGAAACAGATAATAAAGAGGGCATCGAAGTTGGTAATGAACTCTGCATCCAACTGGCCGTTGCTTCCATACGAAGTGGCCACAGAGGGAAGCCAGGTGGCAAAAAAATTGTAAACCGACGAAGTGTCAACCCACTGCACAATAAACACCGGAAGGGTATAAAAGAGTTGGTTGTACATGGTCCAGAATCCGGCCACAAGCACCAGAAAAAGCAGGAACTTAGCATCGGAGAGCGCCACACGGATATTGGTAAAAACCGTTTTCATGGATGATGCAAACGATGCGGAGCTCTCAACGCGTCCCGGCTCTTTGTAAAAGAACAGCATGATAAAATTGAGCGAGATAATACCGGCCGAAATATAGAAGACCCAATCGTAGTTGTCGGCCCGGAACAAGAGGGTAAGCAAGGGCCCGAAGAAGGCCCCCAGGTTCACCATCATGTAAAAGAGGCCGAAGCCGATAGAGGAGTTGGTTTCGTTGGTGGTTTTGGCAATGGTTGCCGATATGACCGGTTTAAAAAGGGCTGCACCCACGGCCAGATAGAGATACATCAGGAACACCGAAGTGAAGGTGTCGAAGAGGGGCAGCAGAATAAAGGCCGAGGAGTAGATTACAAAGGCAAAGAAGAGCACCCGCTTATACCCGAACCTGTCGGCAATGGCACCGGTGAGTAGTGGCAGAAAATAGAGGATGGCGGTACCCACCCCCATAATGGTACCTTTCTGAGCCTGAGTAAACCCTAATGCACCGGTCTCGGTCGATCCGGTGAGGTAATTGGCAAACAACATAAAAAAACCATACCAGGCCCATCTTTCGAGTAACTCTATCAAATTGGCCACCCAAAAGGTCTTGGGGAAAGATCGGAATACCTTCATAACATAGAATTTGAACTATAAAGGTAAGAAAAGCCGGCAAAAAATGGGTATCTTCGCCAAGTATCAAATCATCTTTTGTTATGTTGTTTCACGCTCTGTTTCTCAACAATTCTGTGCTGGCACAGGATGCCGGCCAACTCATCGAAAAAATGGGAGTCAAACCCGAAGCGGTTCAAACCCTGATTGATAAGGGGCTGGATATGGGGGTAGAGCTGGCAGGCAGGATTCTGACTGCAGTTCTGGTCTATATGATAGGCTCCTGGCTGATTAAGAAGGTAAAAAAGGTGGCCAAACGGGTGATGCTACGGCGTGAAACCGACCCATCGCTGCAAACATTTCTCTATAGCTTGCTGAGCATCTCGCTCACTACGCTTCTCATCATTATTGTTGTAGGTATTCTGGGCATCGAAACCGCCTCCGTGATAGCGCTGCTGGCTTCGGCGGGTGTGGCCGTAGGCCTTGCCCTGAGCGATACCATAAAGAACTTTGCCAACGGGGTAATCATCCTGCTCTTCAAACCTTACCGCGTGGGCGACTTTATCGAGACCAACGGGACACTCGGCACAGTAAAGGCCATTCAGATTACCAGCACTGTATTGAATACCCCCGATAACAAGATTGTTATTGTTCCTAACGGAATGATTCTAAACAGTCTGATTAAGAATTTCAATATTGAGACCACGCGCAGGGTAGATTGGGTCATCTCCATTTCGTACGGCGATAGCTATGAAAAGGCCCGAGATGTGATTCAAATGCTGCTGGCACAAGACGAACGGATATTGACGAATCCCGAACCCTTTATAGCACTTAATGAGTTGGCAACCAACTCGGTAAATATTGTAGTGCGTGCCTGGACAAAAACCGAACTGTATTGGGATGTTTATTTCAGTATGAACCAAAAGATTTACCAGACGCTTCCTCAGGAGGGTGTCTCCTTCCCCTTTGCGCAACTGGATGTTCATATTCACAAATAGCCGCTATCGCATGGGTTATACCTTTGCCCTGCGCCATCGGCCGGTGCGAAGATAGAACCAGGCAAACAGACCCAATAAAATCCAGTAGACCCATTCAGAGTACCAGATCATCTCGGGGCGTGTGGGGAAGTTGTGTGCAAGAGTCATCAGCGAAAAGACATAGATAACCAGTACGGCCAACTCTATCCACATGGCCACCTGCGTTTTACCGGTTCCGCTTACTACGTTAAAGACAACCAGCCCCACTGCCAGAAACTGATGGGCGCCCAAAACCACATACATGGAGGGCAGGGTAAGTGTTGCCATGACCGGATCGGAAGTGAAAAGCGACAGAAAGAGACCGGGAAAAAACGCGACGGGAAGATTGGTAACCAGTGCGGTCAGAAATCCCAGCGCAGCCACCTTGTACATCTGCGGAAAGACTTTATCGGCTCGTCCGGCCCCAATCACATTCCCTGTGAGCGAAGCCATGATGGAACCAAAGGCCCAGGTGGGAATGGATATAAGGCCATAGAGGCTTCGCACGATATTCGAAGAGGCCAGGTTGGCCTCACCGGTCTTCTCAATTACCAAAAAGAAGGTGAGCCAGGTAGAGATGGAGACAAAATACTGCAACATGGTGTAGACAGAGATGCTCAGAATCTGCCTGATCAGGGTCATATCGAGCGGGGCAAAGCGGTAAAGAGCGTAGTGCCGCCTTATCCCGCGGTGCGAAGCCTGCAATACAAAATAGAGTGCCGAGATGGCATCGGCTGCCACTGAAGCCCAGGCAGCCCCCTCTAATCCCATTGCGGGAAGCCCCAGTTTTCCGAAAACAAGCAGATAATCGAGAAGCACATTCGAACCGGCCATCAGAAAGGCGGCCACTGAGATAGCTCCTGTATTTTTACGACCAATATGAAGAGCCCGGAAGCCCATGTTAATGGCCGAAAACAGAAGGCCCAGAATCCTGATATTCAAGTATCTTGACGAAGCCGTGACCAGCTCGTCCGACGACAAAACCATGGGCAGAAGTACGGGAGTCAGCAGACGCGAGGCCACAACCAGGGCCACTGCCAGCAGCAAGAGAAAAAACAGACCATTCTCCACTACCGGCCCAATCCGGGCAAAAGCTCTCTCTCCGTTCCTGCGGGCTATGATAATCTGCAGGCCCACTGAAAAACCGAAGCCCAACATATAGAAAATCATGTAATAAACCCCGCCAATGGCCGCGGCGCCCAATTCAATGACCCCTACCCTGCTCAGGAAGGCTGTATCGGTTACATTTACCAGATTTTGCGCCAGCAGACTTAATATCAAAGGGAAAGCCAGTTTCCAGATCTGCCTCAGCGGAATATCGTTGTTTTTCACAACCGGAAACCCTTATTTGGTGGCCACTATCACTACATGTCCCCGCGGCAATCGAAGGTTGGCATATCCGTGCTTAAGCAGGTTCTGAAAGCCCAGTTTCAAGAGAATGTCTAATACCCGGGCAAGATTATAGCGCCGTTGAATATGCACCTCATCACTCTTTCGGTAGAGATCCTTTCCTACTGAGGTGTACGTGGTAAAACGCGAGGTAATCAGACCATCCTCTTCGGTTCGCTCCAGAATAACCGACCAATCTTTGTGATGGTGAACCCTCACCGCAGACGCGTTGAAATCCTCTTCGGTAGCCTTGTCAATGAGCAGATCGAAGATGAAATAACCTCCATCCGACAGCGATCTGTGCACCTTCGAGAAAAGGGCCTCGAGCCGTTGGAAACTGTTTACCTGGTCTAACTCGTAGTTGATACACTCCCCGATAGAAACCACAATATCGGAATCGGGAAAATCGCAATCCCAGAAGGAGTCGACCCAAAAAGTAGCCGAAGGCACCTTATTCCGCGCCCTTTCGATCATAGATTCGGAGACATCGATACCGGTAAGTGCAAAACGGCTCCCCACCAATGCCTCTTCGAAAATTCCGCTCCCACACCCCAGGTCTAACAATCGGGGGTTTTCTATAGGGTGTCCCTGAAGGGTAGCCAGCACCTCCCGACAGGCCTGCCGGGCAAAATCGCCAAAGGCCTCATCATGAATCATGGCCAGGTCGGAGCTGAAATAACGGGTATTGGGTGCGTGTTTAGACTTGTGTCTCATTTTTTGTATCACTGAAAGAAGGAGGTCGTCAACCGAATCGGAACATAACAACTCGGGGCAAAGGTACTCCATTTTGGCGGCAAAAGAGGCAGTAAAAAGCCAATCATCTGCTGAATTCTGATGAAGTTGTCAAATTGCGCTATATTTGGCATAATTTGTGTCTTACCCCTTTACACACCCATTTTCTCCGATTATGATGTCCTTGGTACGAATATTTGCACTCTTTGTTCTTCTGCTTTTCCCGGGTTCTCTCTCCCTGTTTGCCTCTATTCAACTCCCCTCTGTCTTCAGCAGTAACATGGTGATTCAGCAGAACGCCGATGTACCTGTCTGGGGTACCGGTACTCCCGGCGAAAAAATTACGGTTCACTGCAGCTGGGACGACAAAATCTACGAAACCACCACCGACTACACAAACAAATGGAAAGTGGTAATCAGAACCCCCGATGCAAAAGTGGGTTCACAAACCATCATTATCAGAGGAAGCCGCTCTATTGTGCTCGAAAATGTGATGCCGGGCGAAGTGTGGCTGTGTGCAGGGCAGAGCAATATGGAATGGAGGCCCAAGGATGGCATTCTGGAGGATGCCAAAGAGATTGCCTCTGCAAACCACCCCTATATTCGCTTTTTTAATGTGCGAAAAGCTGCCTCTGCAACCGCTCCCCTCTCCGACCTGAACAGTTACTGGACCGCCTGCACCCCCGAAACCATGCAGAATTTCAGTGCAATAGGCTACTTCTTCGGACGCGAACTGGCCACACGGTTAGAGGTTCCCATCGGGCTGATTAACATCTCCTGGGGAGGTACCAATATTGAACAGTGGCTTAGCCCCGAAGTCATCGAAAAAGACGAAGATTTTCTTAAATCGGCCGAACTCAACAAAAAAGGGGGTCCCGAAGGCAAATACAGTCAGATCTACAACGGGATGATTGCCCCTCTGATTCCCTTTAAAATGGCCGGGGTCATCTGGTATCAGGGCGAGAGCAACACCTCGCACCCCTTTAACTACGGTCGGTTACTCCGC
>CAYVJA010000034.1:29426-29708 GCA_964451605.1 uncultured Bacteroidales bacterium
GTTCTGAGGATGGATGTTGTCAAGTTTCCCGATGTTGGTGGTAACCACCGACATCGGGAAACTTGACAACATCCATCCTCAGAACAAGCAGGAGGTAGGTCGTCGTCTTGCAGCCTGGGCTCTCTCGAAGGCCTATCTGCAATACGGTTTTACCTTTAGCGGCCCCATGTACAAATCGATGGAAATTGACCGCAACACCATCCGCCTCCAATTCGACTATGTCATTAAAGGGCTGCAGATAAAGGGGAGCGGCAGAAGCCCAAAACTACAAGAGATACAGAT
>CAYVJA010000035.1:0-1510 GCA_964451605.1 uncultured Bacteroidales bacterium
TTCGGCCATCAGCGCACTCACGGAATACTTTTTCCCTACGGTTTCGTTCCGGCGAAATGTGCGGTTGCCCACTTTTTGCTCTTTGATGATGGCTTCGGGAACCATCGACTGGCTTTCAGGGTTATGACACCAGGCGCAACGCAACGGGCACCCTTTCATAAAGACGGTAATCCGCAATCCGGGGCCATCGTTTACTGCGTATCTTTTAAGGTCGAAAATGATTCCTTCTGCTTCTTCCATGGTGCTGATCTGCGTCTCCTCATGGCCGATCTGGTGTAAAATGACGGCTGGAAGAGGGGTTGGGCAAAGATAGTGCCTATCGGTGATATTATCGGTTCCTTTTGTGTAACTTTGCTTGTTAATGGATATCTAAACCCCGTGCTTTATACCTCTATAGCTATGAATCCCAGAATTGCACGATTGCGCGAGGCCTCTCTTAAGGCAACCCCGGTGATTTCGCCCGAAAGGGCCCGCCTGATTACCGAGTTTTACAAACAAAAGTCGGTGGTTGGCGACCCGATACCTGTGCAACGGGGTAAGTTCTTGCTCTATCTGATGCAAAATAAGGCCTTGTGCATTAATCCCGATGAGTTGATTGTGGGTGAGCGTGGGCCTGCGCCCAAGGCATGTCCCACCTATCCGGAATTGTGTGTTCATTCGGTGGAGGATTTACAGGTGCTGAACAGCCGGCCGAAAGTGTGGTTCCGGGTTGATCAGGAGACGCTCAATCTCTATGAATCTACCATTATCCCATTTTGGACTGGCCGGTCGACCCGTGAAAAAATCCTGTCAGGAGCCGATCAGGATTGGCTGAACGCTTACCGGGCAGGGATCTTTACAGAGTTCATGGAGCAGCGTTCGCCCGGCCATACGGTTTGCGGAGATAAGATTTACCACAAAGGGATGCTTGCTATTCAGGCCGACATCCGCGAGGCGCTTGGTGCACTCGACGATTTCAACGATCCGCAGGCATTTCGCAAAAGAGAGGAGCTCTCCGGAATGCTCTATGCTTCGGAGGCTTTGATGGTTCTGGCTTCACGTTATTCAACGGCGCTCGGTGAGGCCGCTTCGGCCGAGGCGGATCCGCAGAGGCGTGCCGAACTTACCCGGATGGCAGAAATCTGCCGTCATGTGCCGGCTCATGCTCCCCGAACTTTTCATGAGGCGTTGCAATATTACTGGTTTGTACACATTGGTGTGGTTTCTGAGATGAACCCCTGGGACTCCTTCAATCCGGGCAGGCTCGATCAGCATCTGCTCCCATTCTATCGGAAGGAGCTCGCCGAGGGAACACTCACTCCCGAAAGCGCCAAGGAGTTGCTTTGTTCGTTTTGGGTGAAGTTCAATAACCATCCTGCTCCTCCCAAGACCGGCGTAACTGCGCAGGAGAGCGGAACCTATACCGATTTTGCCCTTATCAATGTGGGTGGGGTAAAGGCCGACGGAACGGATGCCGCGAATGAGCTCTCCTACATGATTCTCGACGTGATAGAGGAGATGCGTCTTTTGC
>CAYVJA010000035.1:1544-19477 GCA_964451605.1 uncultured Bacteroidales bacterium
AATTGCTAAGACCGGATTTGGACAGCCCTCTATCTTTAATACCGATGCCATTGTGCAGGAGTTGATCAGACAGGGCAAGAGCCTTGAAGATGCTCGTTGCGGGGGGGCCAGCGGCTGTGTAGAGGCGGGAGCTTTCGGCAAAGAGGCCTATATTCTCACCGGCTATTTTAATATTCCTAAAATACTGGAGCTTACTCTGAATAACGGACTCGATCCGCGAACCGGTATCCAGTTGGGCCCCAAAACAGGAACGCTCGGCGAGTTCACATCCATGGAGCGCCTGCTGGCAGCCTTCGAGGCGCAGATGCGCCATTTTATCGATATCAAGATTAAGGGCAGCAACCGTATTGAGCAGATTTTTGCCGAGTATCTTCCGGCTCCTTTTCTCTCACTGCTCATCGACGATTGCGTGAAGAACGGGAAGGATTATCATGCCGGCGGTGCCCGGTACAATTCCAACTATATCCAGGGAGTGGGATTGGGAACCATTACCGACTGTCTTGCATCAATTCACCATAATGTCTTTGAAACCAATCGATTCTCGCTTGCGAAAATGGTCGAAATGTTACAGGCCAATTTCGAAGGATTTGAGGAGGAGAGGGCTCAGTTGATTTACGATACGCCTAAGTTTGGAAACGATGACGATGCCGCCGATACCTTTGCGTCGGTGGTATTCGATATGCTTTTTTCGGCTGTCGATAACCGTCCGAGCCCACGTGGTGCCCGGTATCGGGTGAACATGCTTCCCACCACCTGTCACATCTATTTTGGCAGTGTGACCGGAGCTTTGCCAGACGGGCGTAAAGCCGGTGACACCGTTTCGGAAGGAATTTCGCCCGTTCAGGGTGCCGACCGTAAAGGCCCGACAGCCGTCTTGAAATCGTGCGCCAAGTTCGATCATTTGCGCACCGGAGGAACCCTTCTCAATCAGAAGTTTGCTCCTGAATTTTTTGACGATCCTGAAAGCATTGCCAAAATTTCCGGGTTGGTGCGCAGCTATTTCCGGATGGATTGCCATCATATTCAATTCAATGTAGTTTCGGCCGATTTATTGCGCGATGCCCAGAAGCACCCCGAAAAATATACCGATTTGATTGTTCGGGTTGCCGGATATAGCGACTACTTCAACGATTTGTCGCCGGAGTTACAGGAGGAGATTATTCGCAGAACAGCGCATTCTGCTTGTTAGGCAGAAAGCGCTGTTCTACGAGTGCTCTAATGCTCAAGCGCTGCGCTGGCGCGCAAAAATGAATGGTTAATGGTTAATGGTGAATGATTAATGATTAATGATGATGAGGGGTTTGATGTTGTTTTTGTTGGGTGCGATGGTGTCTGTTCAGGTTTCCGGGCAGGCGACGGCGAAGGAGCCTGTGCGGTTTTCGACGCAGAGTGAAGTTGTGATTGATCTTTGGCCCAACGGGGTGCCGGGTGAGAGTGCGGCTAAAGCCGATCCTGTAGTTACCGACGATAAGAGTAACGGGGTTATTCGGCTGACGGATGTGACACGTCCTGTATTGGAGGTGTTCAGGCCGCGTAAGGAGGATGCGAATGGTGCTGCCGTGGTGATTTGCCCGGGGGGTGGCTATCGCATTCTGGCAATGAATCTGGAGGGCTACGAAGTTGCCAAATGGCTTAATACTTTAGGATTTACTGCGTTTGTGCTCCATTACAGAGTGCCTGATAAGCGGATGGGAGCACTTCAGGATGCGCAGAGAGCCATTAGGGTGGTCCGTTCGCGCTGTAGCGAATGGGGGCTGAAAGCCGATAAGGTGGGTGTAATGGGCTTTTCGGCGGGTGCAAGCCTTTCGGTAAGAATCTCCGGTCGGTTTGCCGATTCACTCTATACTCCGGTCGATGCGGCCGATGCCTTATCAGCCCGTCCCGATTTTACACTGCCTATCTATCCTGCATATCTCGATGAGGGACCCAATCAGACGGTGACGCCGGAGCTGCTCCCGCTCGATAAGATGCCGCCTATGTTCCTTTTTTCGACGCACGACGATCCTTATGGGAATAGTGCCCTTGTTATGGCTTCGGCTCTTCGGAAAGTTAAGGTATCTGCCGAATTGCACTACCTGCCCAAGGGAGGACATGGGTATGGTGTTCGTTTAGGGAATGTGGCTGCAGAAACCTGGCCCCTTCTGGCAGAAAAATGGTTGCAGCAGATTGTTCCCCCTGTGGCCGGGCGGTTGCAGGTGAAAAAGATTGTTTGTGTGGGCAACAGCATTACCGAGGGCGACTGGCTGGCCGACCGTTTTGCGGAGGCGTGGCCCTATGTGTTACAGCGAAAATTAGGCGCCCCGTACAAGGTGTACAATTACGGGCGAAGCGGGAAAACCCTGTTAAAGGCGGGTGGTTCATCGTATTGGGATACGCCCGCGTTGGCAGCAGGGCTCCAGGCCGAACCCGATATTGTCATTATCAAGTTAGGCACTAACGACTCGAAACCTCAGTACTGGAGCAATACCGAAACCTACCTGTCCGACTGTAAGGCGCTGATTGATACGTTCCGCAACCTGCCCTCTCATCCCCAAATCTATCTCTGCACCCCGCTTCCTGCTTTTAGTGCAGGTTGGGATATCCGTGCTGAGGTAATTGCCGGACAACAAGTTCCGGCCCTTCGAAAACTAGCTGTCAGTGAGAAGGTACACCTGATTGACCTCCACAAAGCTTTTGTCGATAAAAAAGAGCTGTTGCCCGACGGCATCCATCCCAACAAAGAGGGAGCCGCCCAAATAGCTGAAATTATAGCTAATCAATTATAACTCGCAAGTTATCAATACATATGAGATCTCTTCTTTTATTTTCGCTTCTGTTTTTTGCCGCCTGCAGCGGAAACCGACCACAGACTAAAGACATCTCTGTGCTGCCACGTCCTGATTCGGTTCGCATCGAAAAGGGTTTCTATGTATTGGACGAGGAGCCAATTGTATCGGGATTGCCGGATTGTGAAACCGAAGTGGGTTTTCTTCAGGAGATGCTTTTGGAAGAGTTTGGGCTTACATCGATAGTAGATCACCGGCCTCAGCCAAAGAGAGGCATCCGTTTGTGGATTGATGCCCGACGCGAAGCAGAATTGGGTCCTGAGGGGTATACCCTTACGGTCGATAGAAAAGGGGTGCTGATTGAAGGGGCTGCTCCCTCCGGAGTCTTTTACGGTCTTCAGACCCTGCGTCAGCTTATTCAGGAGGACTCGGCAACCGGCGAAAAGCAGATTCCCCGCCTCTTTATTCTTGATAAACCTGCCTTTGCCTGGCGTGCTTTTATGCTCGATGAGGCTCGCCACTTCAAAGGGGGCGATGTGGTGAAACAACTTCTCGATGAGATGGCTGCCCTTAAGATGAATACCTTTCACTGGCACCTTACCGACGATCAGGGTTGGCGCATCGAGATCAAGAAGTATCCCCTTCTCACAGAGGTCGGTTCGAAACGCGATTCTACCGAAGTGGGAGGGTGGGGTTCGAACCGGTACGACGGGAAGCCTCATAGCGGGTTTTACACGCAGCAGCAGATTACCGAGATTGTCGATTATGCCAGGGCACGCCATATTACCGTTGTGCCCGAGATTGGGATGCCCGGACATGCTGAGGCAGCCATCGCCGCTTATCCCTTTTTAGGCACCCAGAAAAAGCAGATTTCGGTAAAGAAAAATTTTGGTGTGGCATACGACGTATTTGGCGTACACGATCCCAAAGTGCGGGAGGCTCTGCAGGATATTCTTCTTGAGGTGATGAATCTCTTCCCGGGCAATGTGATTCATATCGGCGGTGATGAGGTTCGCCATCAGGTATGGCAATCGAGCCCCGAGGTGGCTTCATTTATGCAGAAACAGCAGATAAAGAGTCTTACCGATTTGCAGGTTTGGTTTACAAACGATATGGCCTCGTTTATTGCTTCGAAAGATCGCAGAATGATGGGATGGAACGAGATTATGGGAGGTAAGAGCCTGCACGATTATGCCGGGAGCGGATCCGAAAATTCGGAGGTTAAGTTGGCGCCCGGAACCATTGTCCATTTCTGGGAAGGAGAGACCGACCGGATTCTTGATGCTGCGCAGAAGGGCTACGATGTGGTGAACTCCCAAAATGATTTTACCTATCTGGATTATAGCCTGAAGCAGATACCCTTAGAGAAGGCCTACTCTTTTTCGCCCATTCCCGAAGGGATGCCCGAAGCGCTGCAATCGCGGGTTCTGGGCGGTGGATGTCAGATGTGGAGTGAATGGATACCTACTGTCGAGGCCATGAACCGGCAGGTGTTCCCCCGACTGGCAGCCTATGCCGAGGTTTTTTGGACTCCCGCCCGCAAGAAAGATGCCTCTCGTTTTACCCGTGATCTTCAACCCTGGTTGGATCGCTGGACAACGTTGGGCTATTATACCGAGTAATCACCCAAATTCTATGTAGTGTGTAGAGCCGCCGCACCCCGTTTCTCTTTTCTCTGTGCTTGCAGAGGCAGGAGATGGCTTTCCCCTTTGCTCCGGGACAGGGTAACAGGGACGCTTTTGTGGGCGGTACTCTTCACCTTTTTGTCAGAGACCATCTATGCACAATCGCTATCGCGCGGTATCCGGCGTGAAGAGTGGCTTAAATACCAGCACGATTCGCTGAATCGCAGCACGAAGGAGGCAGGAACTCCTTCGCTGATGGAGTATGTCTCGCCGCGCGAACAACGCATCTACTCACGAATCATCGAAAAAGCCTCCCGAAGGCGGGTTACCCGCGAGATGGTTGGCTTTCTGATTCGGATTCCCGAGTACATAGAGGATACTGACCGTCGTAACAATCAGAGAAGTGATGTTCCTTTTCAGCCCTTTGCATCGCGAGTAATCAGTGCCATTCATATGGTTAGCCTCGATCCCTTCGGCACCTCCATTCAGGATACTTCTCGTGTGGTCACCAATGGGTTAAACCTTTTTGGAAACAGGGCCCATATCCGAACAAAGGATCCTGTGATACGCAGAAACCTCCTCTTTTCGGAGGGTGATGCTCTGAATCCGGATCTATTGGCCGAGAGTGAACGGTTGTTGAACGACCTCTCTTTTGTTTATAACGCCAGGATTGAGGTTACGCCCGATGCGGAGCAGCCGGATGCGGTTGAGGTGTGGGTTGTTGTGCGCGATGTCTGGTCTATTTCGTTCGACATACCTCTTCCCAAGGCCGATTTTGTGAAGATCGGGCTCAATGAAAAAAATCTCTTTGGCCGTGGAAACCTTTTGGAAAGCAAGGTGGTGTGGGAGCAGAGTGCCGACAGGACCTGGGGCACCGAATTCAGATACCGTAAAGAGAACTGGTATGGAACCTTCCTGGGCTCGGAAATTGCCTATCAGAACCGCAAGGATAAGGAGTGGTTCTATGTTCAGTTAGACCGTCCCTTTCTGACTCCCTCTATCCGGCTGGCCGGGGGAGGGTATTATGCCAGGACCTCCGAACATAAAATACTGACACTGAGCGATTCTGTGAAGCATCTGCGCAATTATGGCACGGCCAACGGCTGGCTTGGGTACTCTATTCCACTGAAGAACAATGATATCGGGCGCTCTCATAAAAAAAATCTCACGTTTACCGTCAGCTTAACCAATCAGCATTTCTTCAAACGTCCGGGCGATGCCGATTTTGCTCGAGATTATTATTCCATTCAGAATCGAACCACCTTTTTGGGCTCGGTATCACTTTCGCGTCAAACCTTTTTTACCAGCTCAATGATATACAACTTTGGCAGGGTTGAGTACATTTCTACCGGTTCGCTGCTCACAGCAACCGGAGGCGTAGAACACAACGAGTTCGGTCGGAGAGCCTATTTTGGTTTACAATTATCGACCGGATCGTATCTGAATCGGTTTGGATATATTTCGCCTACGATCTCAGGCAGCTCCTTTTATAACGGGAGTAAAACGGAGCAGGGGGTATTCGAATTGGAGGTAAAATACTTTTCGCCTCTTTACACGCTGGGCAGATACAAATTGCGCGGTTTTGTCAACAACCGTTACACCCGTGGTTTTCATACATACGACGATGAGTACGCCACACTGAATCGGGATTTTTACTTTATGGGGTTTCACAGCGACTCGGTTTCGGGACTGAAGCGGCTTAATCTCGACGTTGAACTGGACCTTTTCACTCCGTGGAAGTTTCACGGATTCCGTTTTGTGGTCTTTGCCGGAACCCAGATTGGCTGGATTGGTGAATCTTCGACCAGTGTTTTCGAGAATTCTGCCTATACCTCTGTTTGTGCCGGTTTGCGGATTCGCAACGAGATGCTGGTGTTTAATACACTGCAGATCCGGTTGGCCTGGTTTCCGAATATTCCCAAAGACGGAGCCCGTTTTGAGTATTTTAAGCTCTCGGACGAACCCACCTATAAAGCCCCTTTGTTCCGTCCGGGCCCCCCCTCTACCTATGTTTTCCGATAGTTTCTCATCTGACCTCTTTAGCTCTCTATGACCCCATCGCTGATTCTGCTGGTTTTTGGACTCTACACCCTTCTCCTTTTTTTTGTTACCTGGCTCACTTCGCGCCGGGCCACCAGTGAAACCTTTTACACCGGTAATCGCCGGTCGCCCTGGTTTGTGGTAGCCTATGGCATGATTGGGGCCTCTTTGTCGGGGGTAACCTTTATGTCGGTGCCGGGCTGGGTGCAAAATACCCAATTCACCTATATGGGTATGGTAGTTGGCTTTCTGGTGGGTTATTTTATCATTGCTCATCTGCTGTTGCCCCTCTATTATCGGCTCAATCTAACCTCTATCTACACCTATCTTGAACAACGCTTCGGGGTGTTTACCTATAAATCGGGCGCCTCTTTTTTTGTATTGAGTCGTTCGCTGGGGGCCTCACTTCGGATGTTTTTGGTTGTGAATGTACTTTATGAGTTTGTTTTTCGTGCATGGGGAGTGCCCTTTTGGCTCACAGGAACCATTTTTGTTGTGCTCATCCTACTTTACACCCTTGAGGGGGGTATACGGACCATTGTCTGGACCGATACCCTCCAAACCACCTTTATGCTGGGTGCCGTTGTGCTTTCGTTTTTTCTGATTGCCCGCGAAATGGGGTTCGACCCCTGGGGGCTGGTAAGAGAAATCCGGCATAGCGAACTTTCGCAGAGTGTGGTAACCGACTGGCAAGACAAGCGCTTTTGGTTGAAACAGATTATCAGCGGTATCTTTATCACCATTGTGATGACAGGGCTCGATCAGGAGATGATGCAGAAGAATCTCAGTTGCAGAAATCTGCGCGATGCACAGAAGAATATGATGACCTTCAGCTTTACCCTGGTGGCGGTAAACCTCTTCTTCCTGTTTTTGGGGGCAGCATTGGTTCTCTATGCCCAAAAGAACGGTATCTCGGTGGAAAACACCGATACCCTTTTCCCCGAAATAGCCATTCACCATCTTGGCATGATTCCCGGGCTGATATTTGTCATTGGTCTGATCTCGGCTGCTTATCCCAGTGCCGACGGGGCACTCACCTCGCTTACCACCTCATGTGCCATCGATTTGGTGGGGATAGAAAAACGGGGTTGGGATATCCGAAAGCAAAAACGGGTACGTTATATGATTCACTTCTCGTTTGCGCTTCTCTTTCTGGCATTGATTGTGGTGTTCAGGTATATGAATAATAGTGCGGTAATAGATAAATTGTATACCATCAGCAGTTATACGTACGGGCCCCTGCTGGGATTTTTTGCTTTTGGTATGTTAACCCGTTGGCAGGTGCGCGACATGGCGGTACCCGTGGTGGCTATTCTTTCCCCGCTTCTCTGCTATCTGCTGAACGCCTGTTCGGAGGAGTGGTTTTGGGGGTATCGGTTTGGTTTCGAATTGCTCATCGTGAATGGATTGATTACCTTTACCGGACTTTGGCTGTTGAGAATTCCTTCTGTGAATGAAGCTGAAAACTAACATGTAAATTATTAATTATCATAGATATGACGTTAATTAAATCTATTTCGGGAATACGGGGAACCATTGGAGGGAAACCGGGCGACGGCCTCACTCCGCTCGATACGGTGAAGTTTACCGCTGCCTTTGCAGCATGGATTATCGGAGCCGCCCGTAAGGCCGGAAATAATGAAAAGGTCAGGATTGTAGTGGGACGTGATGCCCGTATCTCCGGACCCATGGTGAAACAGGTTGTGATAGGTACCCTTACCGGAATGGGGGTTGATGTGATTGATATCGATCTGGCCACTACCCCCACCACCGAGATGGCCGTTACAGCCGAGAAGGCCGATGGAGGGATTATCCTGACGGCCAGCCACAACCCCAAACAGTGGAATGCTCTTAAACTTCTGAATCGGTATGGCGAATTTTTGAACGGCTCCGAGGGAGCGGAGGTTTTGGCCTCGGCCGATTCCGAAAACTTTACTTTTGCCGGGGTAGATGAACTGGGTTCGGTTTCGGAACGTTCGTATACCGATTATCATATTGAACAGGTATTGACGCTGCCGCTGGTCGATGTGGAGGCCATCCGTTCGGCTCGGTACAAGGTGGCTGTAGATTGTGTGAATTCTGTGGGAGGTCTGGTGATTCCCCGTCTTCTCAAAGCGCTTGGTGTGAAAGAGGTGGTAGAACTTTATACCACCCCCGACGGTCATTTTCCCCATAATCCTGAACCGCTGCCCGAACATCTGACCGAGATTTCGAAAGTGGTTCGTGATTCGGGTGCGCATGTGGGTTTTGTGGTCGATCCTGATGTCGACCGGCTGGCCATCATCAATGAAGATGGTTCGATGTTTGGCGAAGAGTATACACTGGTGGCCGTGGCCGATTATCTGCTGTCTGCCCGAAAAGGGGGCAATACCGTTTCGAACCTCTCCTCTTCGAGAGCGCTTCGCGACGTTACCGTTTCGCACGGAGGCAGTTATTCGGCGGCTGCAGTGGGTGAGGTGAACGTGGTACACACTATGAAGATGACAGGTGCGTTGATTGGCGGTGAAGGGAACGGAGGAATCATTCTCCCTGAGTTGCACTATGGCCGTGATGCGCTTGTGGGTATTGCCCTCTTCCTTACCTGGCTGGCGAAATCCGCGAAGACGCCTTCGGCCCTTCGGGCAGGATACCCTGCCTATTTTATGTCGAAAAATAAGATTGAACTGACTCCCGGTATTGATGTGGATGCAATCCTGCGTAAGATGAAGCAGAAGTACGCCCACGAACAGGTGAACGATATTGACGGCGTAAAAATCGATTTTGCCTCAGAATGGGTTCACCTTCGGAAGTCGAATACCGAGCCGATTATCCGGATCTATACCGAAAGTGGTTCGCAAGAGGCAGCAAATTGCCTGGCACTTCGGATTATTGACGAAATAAAGTCGCTCCTGTAAAATAGAAAAGAGGCTGCTTCAGTGGGTTCGAAGCAGCCTCTTTTATTTGCTACAGCTGAAATCTCTAATTCCGGTTATTATTTGATCTTGTAGGCCATTAACGCGCTCCCGTGTCGTACGTAAAGAACGCCGTTACGGATTACAGGGTGTGCCCAATGCTGCTCAGTGCCTTTGGTGATGCTTGTCTTGCTGACCACCTTGATGCCGGTTGCTGTGGGTTCGGCCAGGGCCAGTTCTCCCTTTTCGGAGTAGATGTAAAGCATGCCATCGGCAAAGATGACATTCCCTTTTCCGGGATCGGTAGCGTCGCCCAATACCTGGCCTGTGTTCCAATCCAGAACGGTCCATTTCGGATTGTTCTGTCCTGATCCGTATATGCGGCCATTGACCACTACGGCTCCTCCCATCTGGTTGTCCAGTTTGGTATCGGCCCATACTTCGGTGACGCCGTTCCCTGCCTCATTGATACGAAGCATGATACCGCCCTTTCCATATCCGCTGAAGCAGTAAAGCATGCCGTTTTGATAGATGGGGGCATTGGGGTGAATGCTCCGGTTGTTTTTGTAGGGATGGCTCCATAACAGCGTGCCGGTTTTGGGATCGAGCGCAATGATGTTTTCGGCCATTATATTTACGAGCATCTCGCGGTTGTTGTGGGTAAAGAGTATGGGGCTGCAGTAGGCCGACAAATCTCCTTTTGCGGGGCTGCTCCAGATCTCCTGACCTGTAAGTTTATTGAGAGCCACCATGTTGTATTTGGCACCCCCGGGTTGGCAGAAGATCATATTGTCTTTGATGAGCAACCCTTCGGTAAACCCGAAACGGGGGTTCTTGCCATCGTACTCCTTAAAGTACTCTTTAGACCACTTCACCTTGCGGGTGGTGAGATCAATGCAGTAGAGAACTCCCAAACCGCTGGTTTTGTAGAGCAGATTGCCATCGATAAGCGACGATGTTCTGCTTCCGGGGTAGCTCACGGTATATTCGGGACCATATTCGATTTTCGAAAGCAGCGCACCCGAGGCATTCAGTTCGTAGACATACCCGATGGAGTCTTCGGAACCGTTAATATAAATTTTGCCGTTGGCAAAAGCGGGGGAGGTAAAGCCGCTTCCCAGATTTTCGAATGCCCACAGCATCTCCGGCCCGTTTTGCGGCCAGCTCTTTAAGAGCCCTGATTCGGGATAAACTCCGTCGCGGAGCGGCCCTCGCCAATTATTGATGATCTGAGCTTCAGAGAGTAGGGAGCAGAAGATGCAAAGAGTAATGGTAAAGAGCCGTTGTTTCATACGCGGTTTTTTTTAATGGTTAATTATTAATGCTCTAGTGCTCTAGTGCTGCGCGCAATGTTCTATTGCGTTGGTAGAACAGTGTAGCAGTGTAGCAGTGTAGCAGGGAAAAGAGCTGCTGTTGGCGAAGATAGTTTTTTTGGGATTTTATCCCAATTCGAAGGAGGTTATGCCGTAGATTTTTTTGAGGGGGAGTTCCGGGGCGGGGCCGTTGTACATGCGGCCGGTTTCGAATACCATGCGCATGTTGTATTCCCGGGTGAGTTGGCAGGCTTCGGGATTGGGTTCGGGTATGTCGAGGTAGAAGGGGGTGCCGGCCGGTGCATAGTTCAGGCAGGCTGCGAGTAGGCGGTGGGCAATTTGCGGTTGCTCGGCAAAGAGGGGGCCAATCTTGTAGCCTTGCAGGCATTTTCGTATGGTGGCATAGCCCTTGATTCGGTTATCTTGTTGTGCTACAAAGGTTCTGCTTTGAGGCATGGCAATCCAGTGGCGCAGGAAGCCGGGGCGTTCGGCAGGGAAGTGTTGGGTGTCGTAGGCCAGGAGGTGTGAGAAGTCGACTTCACTGGGTGTTACTATCGACACTTCTGCTGTTTTTTCCTGCCCTGACGTGGTATGTACTACTGTGCCTTCGAACCGGATGTTGCGGCAGGCCATCCGGAATCCCGCTTTTTTGTAGTTCTCCTGTTGGGCTACCACGCCGTCCAGGCCGACTGTCTGGCTCGAAAGACGACCAAGCACTGCCTGACCGATGTGTGCCCCATAACCCTGTCCCCGAAATTCGGGTTTCACCATATAGAAGCCGGCAAAGGCGAATTGAGGGTTATAGACTACCACAGAAACGCATGCAATGGGTTGTCCATCTACTAATCCCACCCAGAATCCTTCAGGATCGGTGGCATAAAAACTTTCGGCGTCGTGCAGACCGGGATTCCAGCCTTCGGCAGCTGCCCAGGCTATTGCAATGTCGGAGACCTCTTGGAGGGTCATGGGGCGGAGGGAGAGCATATTGTAGTGGTTAATGGTGAATGGTTAATGGTGAATGGTTAATGCGCTTCGCGCGAATGCTCTAGTGCTCTAATGCTCTAATGCTGCGCTGCGCGCGGGTGGAACAGTGATGTGATGATGTGACGATTCGATAATTCGATGATTTGAAAATGTGACAATTTGGATGACATAGAATTTAGCCGTTTGGAGGTAGCTGCCTCGGAGACAAACTTATCTTGTTGAAGAGGCAGTTACTTCCAATTAGGCTGACCAAATGTACTGAAAGAGAGTGTTTTAATGTATTGGATTTTAGGTTTTTTCATCTTTGAACTGTTGAATGGCCGTTTTCGTATCGAGGTAGAAGTCGCGGGTCAGGTTTTGATAGTCTTGGGTACGTTGGTTGGAGTGGGTGTCCTGGAGGATGAGTTGGGTTTCGTGGGTTGCCCGGGGTGGGGTGGGTGTGAGGTCAAGCAGGGTTCGTTTGGGCGGTTTGCCCGCTTTGGTGGTGATTGTGCATCGTCGGTATAGATAAAGGCCGTTGCTCATGGCCTCTTTTACAAAGGTTTCAGAGGTTTCGGAGGGGAGTATCAGGCAGATGTGGCCGTTGCTTAGCAGCCATTGCAGGGCAAGTTGTATCAGGTTTTCGGGGGTGAGGGTATCTGTGTGGCGGGCCATAGTGCGCGCCGGATCGGGGGCTTTAAGGGAGGCTTGAAAGAAGGGGGGGTTGGTGAGGATGAGGTGATATTTTGTGGCGGGTGTAAAGTGCATGATGTTGCATGAGGTTACCCTGATGCGGGTAGGCCAGGGCGATTGGGCAACGTTTTCCCGGGCTCGGGATGCCGCTACGGGGTCTATTTCTACGGCATCGATGCTGCCTGCACCTTTTTGGGCCGCCATGAGTGAGAGGAGTCCGCTGCCTGACCCAATATCGAGTAGGGCTCCTCCTACGGGTACTTCTGCCCACGCACCCAAAAGTACGCCATCGGTTCCTACCTTCATGGCACATCCCTCCTGGCTGAGGCTGAACTGTTTGAAGTGGAAGCGGGTTTGGGTCATGGTTTCCAGGGCGATAGGGTCAGTCTGTATTCAGTCTGGTATGCGGTTCCGGAGCCAAGAATCCACTCCGGCAATCTGTACCTTGAAATGCGCAGACGGCCAATCTCCTCCAGCTGGCCATCGCTTAGGTTTAAGGATATCCATTCGTCGAACTGTTTCTGAAGCACCCGGACAAAGAGCTGTTGAAAGCTTTCTATCGATTCGAAGCGAGGGTAAAGTTCCCGGATGTTTACTACCTGGCTGGGTATTGAGCGAACACCCTTATGCGGTTGTGGGGAGGAAGGGGTTAATGTGGAGATTTGAGAATTTGAAGATGAGTTGATTTGATGATGTGATGAGGGAGAGTCGATGTGTGATGCGTGTGGGATGAGGAGTTGTTGCAGGTGGTCGAGATTAGCTGCAAAGAGGAGTGTGCCGTGGTGAAGAACGCGATTCCGGCTTACGGCGGCAGCATTCCCGGATATTTTTCTTCCTTGAAGCGTAATATCGCTGCGGGGTCCCGGTTCGGCAGGAATACCCATCTGTTGCAGGGCCTGGCAAATTCGCTCGCGGTGAAGGTCGAACCGAACCGAATGGCCGTTTTCAATGAATGCCACATTCAGATTGCCTTCATCGTGGTAAACGGCACCGCCTCCTGATAGCCGCCGATAGAGTCCGATGGAGTGAGCCTGAAGGTAAGGCAAATTCACCTCCGAACCGAGATGTTGGTTCCGGCCAACCACCACAGCAGGGCTATTTCGATAGATGAAGCATACCGACAGATCGGTCTGCTTCAGCAAATACTCCTCTGCGGCCAGATTCCAGGCAGGATCAGATGCGGGAGACTCAAGTAGTTGCATGGCCGGTGGGGTTTTCTGCAAAATAAGCAGAAAAATAGTAATTTAGTCTTTTCAAATTCTATTGCCTCTCATTGAACCCTTATTTTCTTGGCTTATGACAACCTTTTCGCGCCGTTCGTTTTTGAAACAGACATTTTCCCTGGGTGCCGGGGTGTTGGGTGCCTCTCTTCTTTGTGAAACGGGATATGCCGGAGTTTTGCCGGCGCCGCCTCGTCGAAAAAATATGACTCCTTTGATGGGGGTTTGTACCGGATTGAACAATCGGGAGATAGCCGAAAAGGCAGGGTGTGAGTTTATTGAGGAGGGGGTTTCCCGTTTCTTGGTGCCCGACAAGACGGAGGCCGAGTTTGAAGTGCTGTTGCGCAAACTTTCCGAAAACAAGTTAAAGGTTCTCTCTTGCAACGGCTTTATTCCTTCGACGTTGCGTTTAACCGGTCCGGAGCTGAATCACAAAGAGGCATTGGTCTGGGCTGATACTGCCATTCGTAGAGCCGGAAAAGCCGGAGTACAGTATATTGTTTTTGGAAGTGGTGGCGCCCGGAAGATTCCCGAAGGCTTCAGCCGTGATACTGCACGCGATCAGTTTGTGTCGCTCTGCAAAGCGATAGGCCCTATGGCCAAAAAGGCAGGAGTAACCATTGTGATTGAACCATTGAACCGTACGGAAACCAACTTTATTAATAGTGTCACAGAGGGAGCCGATATCGTGAAACGGGTGAACCATCCAAACATTCGGCTTTTGGCCGATATCTACCACATGCTGCGCGAATCGGAGGGACCCCAATCGATTCTGCAGGCAGGTAAACTGCTTCGCCACTGCCATATCGCCGAGAAGGAGACTCGCTCTGCTCCGGGCGTAAAGGGCGATGATTTTACCCCCTATTTTGCGGCGCTGAGTAGAATTGGCTATCGGGGCGCAATTTCTATTGAATCGGGCTGGAAGGACTTTGGGGCTGAGATAGCGCCGGCGATTGAGACGATGAGGAAACAGTGGGCAATGCTCTAATGCTCTATTGCTCTGGTGCTGCGCTTCGCGCAAATTTTTAATGGTGAATGGTGAATGGAGAATTTGCCGGGTTGATATGTGTTGATAAGGTTTGGTTATGAGTAGATGTGTGCTCCTTTTTGTGGGTTTGTTGTGGGTTTTTGGTCTGCATGCTGAGTCGGGCAGTAGGTTGTGGCTGCGGGAGGGTGCGGACAGGCCTGTTAAGGTGGTGTGTGCAAAGGATTCTGAAACCCTCGGTTTGGCAAGGAGTGAGTTGATCAGGGGTTGGATGGGCCCGGCAGGACAGGAGGTGATGCTGCGTTTGGTTGAGGATGAGGCGCTCGGTAAGGAGGGATTTCGCATTTTGAGTTCGTCTTCTATCGGTAAAGGAGAATCCGGATTTGAAATTAGACGTGAGTGGTTCGTGGAGGCTAATTCGGAGCCCGGTATTTTGTATGGGGTGTTTGCGTTATTGCGACGTCAGTACTCGGATGCGGTGATGGATTCTAATAAGTTGGCTGATAGAGCGTTCAAATTAGCGGTACAGCGGTCGATGTTTGATCAATCCCTACGGGGGATGGCCGGCCGGATGATGCGTGCCAGGGATGTGAGTGACAGGTACTTGAAGCGTTACGCGAAAATGCTGAGCGAAAGGGCGATGGCAATGGTTGTGAACGGCGAGGTGAAGGTTGATGACCAACTTGTGATGAAGCCGGCGTACGATTTGCGGTTGCTGAATCATTGGGATAATATGGATGGTTCTATTGAGCGGGGGTATGCCGGGAAATCTATCTTTTGGCCGGGCAGAGATGATGCACTTCAGGTATCCGACAATGATGTCCGGTTATGGAGGGAGTATGCACGGGCAAATGCCTCTGTCGGGATTAACGGGTCGGTGTTGAATAATGTAAATGCTTCGCCTAAGGTGTTGACGGCTCCCTATCTGGAAAGAGTTAAGGCCATTGCCGATGTGCTTCGGCCATATGGGGTCAGGGTTTACTTGTCGGTCAATTTTGCTTCGCCCGAGGTGATCGGGGGGCTCGATACGGCCGATCCGCTCAATGCGGAGGTGGTAAAATGGTGGACCCAAAAGGTGAAGGAGATTTACGGCCTGATTCCTGATTTTGGCGGCTTTCTGGTAAAGGCCAATAGCGAAGGTCAGCCCGGGCCGCAGAATTTTGGCCGGACCCATGCCGATGGGGCTAATATGATGGCCGATGCCTTCAAACCCTTCGGGGGAATCGTCATGTGGCGGGCTTTTGTCTATAATCCTTCGAATGAGGATCGGGCTAAGCAGGCCTACTCCGAATTTATGCCGCTCGACGGAAAATTCCGCGACAATGTGATTGTGCAGGTGAAAAACGGCCCGATCGATTTTCAGCCGCGCGAGCCTTTCAGCCCCCTGTTCGGTGCTATGAAGCATACAACCGTGATGCCCGAACTGCAGATTACGCAGGAGTACCTGGGTCACTCCGTCCATTTGGTCTATCTGGCACCTATGTGGGAGGAGTTTTTACAGAGTGATACCTGGCAGGAGGGAGAGGGGAGTACCGTGGCTCGTTGTACCGACGGTTCTCTCTTCCGGAGGCCCTGCAGCGCCATTGCCGGGGTGGCCAATATCGGGCTTGATGCCAACTGGTGCGGACACCCTTTTGCCCAGGCCAACTGGTATGCCTTTGGCCGTCTGGCATGGGATCCTTCGCTCTCGAGTGCACAGATTGCAGATGAGTGGCTGAGTTCTACGTTTTTGGCGGACAGTACTTTGCCTTCTATGGAGTGGAGCGAGAATTTTCTGGAACCGGTAAAGCAAATGATGCTGCAAAGCCGCGAAGCTGCGGTAGACTATATGATGCCGCTGGGCCTTCACCACATTTTTGCGGCAAATCACCATTACGGCCCTGGTCCCTGGTGGGCTCCCCCATCAGCACGCAAAGACTGGACACCTCCCTATTATCATCAGGCCGACTCTCTGGGCGTTGGGTTTAACCGGACAGCATCGGGAAGCAACGCGGTGGCTCAGTACCACGACCCGCTTCCGGCCCGGTTCAGCAACCTGCAGCAGTGTCCCGAGTCGCTCCTCTTGTGGTTTCACCACCTGCCCTGGGATTACATGACCCAAAGTGGCCGAATCTTATGGGACGAACTCTGCTTTAGATACGAAAGGGGTGTGCAACAAGTGCGTCAATTTCAAAAAGTGTGGGATAAGACCAAACCCTATGTCGATGCCGAACGTTTTTCGGCGGTTGAAAAGAGATTGCGGGCGCAAAGTCTCAACGCTGTGGAGTGGAAAGACGCCTGTCTGCTCTATTTCCAACAGTTCAGTAAACGATCTATTCCTTCCGGGCTCGAACAGCCTGTTCATACTCTCAGGGAGTTAATGAGAAAGGACTTTTCGGTTGATATGCTATAATGAGAAATGGTTAATGATCTGTTGCGCCAGGCGCAACAATGGTTAATGGTGAATGCGCTGGCGCGCAAGTGCTCTGGTGCATCGAAGCGCATTCGCGCTTCAAGTGCTGCGCTTCGCGCAAGGGATCAATTATAAGTGATGGGTGATAAGTTATTGGTTATGAGGAGGGTGTTGGTTGGTTTTTTGCTGGCGGGGATGTTACCCTTGCAGGCACAGACGGTTCCCGATTGGGAGAATCCGGCAGTTGTAGGAATTAACAAGGAGCTGTATCACAGCACACTGACACTTCCTTCAAGCAAAAAGGAGTGCAAGGAGATCCTCTCATTAAACGGTACCTGGAAGTTTAAGTGGTCGGCTAAACCGGAGGTTCGCCCGGTCGATTTTTTTCAGACAGGATACGATGTAAGTGGCTGGGAACCGATTCAGGTTCCGGGTAACTGGCAGTTGCAAGGCTTTGGCAAGCCTATTTATGTGAATATTAACTATCCGTTTAAGCGCGATCAGCCCCGTGTAACCGGCGATCCTCCCTCCGATTGGTTCAACTACGAAAATCGCAATCCGGTGGGTTCGTATGTTACCACCTTTCAGGTGAAACCCGGGTCCGACAATAAACAGTTCTATCTCCATTTCGAAGGGGTGGAATCGGCCATGTACGTTTGGGTGAACGGACAGAAGGTGGGATACAGCCAAAATTCCTACTCGCCTGCCGAATTCGATGTGACCCCCTACGTAAAGGAGGGCGAAAATCGTCTGGCGGTCGAGGTCTATCGCTGGAGTGACGGCAGTTATCTTGAGAACCAGGATTACTGGCGCCTGAGCGGTATCTTCCGTCCGGTTGAACTTTGGGTCAGACCCAAAACACATATCCGCGATTACGCCCTGATGGCAGAACCTTCGGCCGATTTCACTTCGGCCGTGGTAGGAGCCAGGGTCTGGGTGCGTAACCAGAGCCGCAGCATGGTCGAGAATCTTACGGCGGAGGTGGTCATCGAGGGAAAGGATAAAAGCGGCAAACCCGTTAAACTTACCGTTTCGCAGGCTGTGCC
>CAYVJA010000035.1:19487-21520 GCA_964451605.1 uncultured Bacteroidales bacterium
GAAAGAGGTTCTCAATCACCCGCGTCTCTGGTCGTCGGACGATCCTTACCTGTATGCGGTAACCCTCTCGTTACGAGACCCGAAAGGCGAATTGGAGAAGTTTCGCTACCATCTGGGGGTTCGTCGGATAGAGATTGTGGGCGAAGTGTTAAAGGTGAACGGGAAAGCCATTAAGATGAAGGGGGTAAACCGGCACGATCATCATCCGCGCACCGGACGTTATGTCGACCCCGAAACCACCGAACGGGATGTGAAGTTGATTAAGCAGGGGAATTTCAATATGGTTCGTACTGCGCATTATCCCCACTCTTCCCTCTTTTATGAGCTGTGCGACCGGTACGGTTTGTATGTCATGATCGATGCCAATCAGGAGTCGCACGGGTATGGAATTGGAAGCAAGGTGCTGGGAGATAATCCCGACTGGCGATTAGCCCATGTCGACCGTGCTGTATCAATGGTACAACGGGATAAAAATCATCCCTCTATTCTGATTTGGTCGCTTGGGAACGAAGGAGGCAGCGGATCGAATTTTGTTGCCATGCGCGATACTGTGAAAGCGCTGGCTCCCGATCGGCTCATTTTTTCTGATTCGGATCGTTCGGTTTCTGATCTTTACGACGATAGCTATTTGCCACCCAATCGTTTGAAAGAGCTTGCCCTGCGCATCAACGACAGGCCGGTGATTATGCGCGAGTATGCCTATGCCATGGGCAATTCGCTCGGTAATCTGGGCGAGTACTGGGAGGTGATAGAGGCCGATTCCAGCATTGCGGGTGCCGCCATCTGGAATTGGGTTGATCAGGCACTCAGTAAGAAACTGGATGGTTCGCCTTTGGCGTATGGTGATTCTCCCTCGTCGACAACGCTTCGGGACGATGAGTTTTGGGCTTTTGGCGGTGATTTTGGCGAAAAACCAACAGATGGCTCGTTCATGATTAACGGGCTTTTAGGTGCCGATCGGATTCCGCATCCCCATTACTACGAAGCCCAAAAGAGGCAACAGTACATCAATTTCGAACAGATTACCGGTTCTTCGGATGTGAAGGTGATCAGTGAACTCGATTTTACCTCGCTTCAGGAGTTTGACTATGCCTACGAATATTTGGATAACGGGAAGAGGGTCCAATCGGGGTCCTTGTCGCTTGCCGAAAACGACAGGCTCATAATCCCCGACAGGATTGCCTCGAAGGGAGAACTTTTGCTAAACGTCTATGCTCAGTTGCGAAAGCCTGCGCTATGGGCCGATAAAGGGTTTGTTGTGGCACGAGAACAGTTTGTAGTGAAGCCTTTCCACTTTCCGAAACTGGAGAGAAGCTCTTTGCCCGATCCAGCAATTCTACAGTCGGACAGCTGTGTTGAGGTGACGGTGCCGAATGGTAAGGTGATACTGGATGCTCGTACCGGTGCAATGATCAGTTGGAAAATAGAGGGCAGGGAGCTGTTGAAGGGTGCACTCGAACCCTATTTCTGGAAGCCTCCTACCGATAATCAACGCCACAACAACTATGTAAATCGTCTGGGGTCATGGCGAAATGCAGCCCAAAACCGAAAAGTAAACAACCTGACCTATTCGGTCCGCAACGGGATGGCCATGGTTCTTTTCGATATGGAACTTCCGGTCGGGGCACAATATCAGCTGAAATATACCCTAAACGGAGCAGGAAGGATTCAGGTGGAAGCCGATTACAAGCCGATTGCCGCAAATATCGCCCTGATGCCCAAGTTTGGCATGCGGATGCGTTTGCCTGCAGAGATGAATTCGGTGGAATGGTATGGCCGTGGCCCGTTCGAAAATTATCCCGACCGGAAAACCGCCGCCTTCGTGGGCTCCTGGCAGAAACCCCTCGAAGCCTTCATTACCCCCTACGTGGTGCCCCAAGACAACGCCAACCGCGCCGACGCCCGATGGTTTTCGCTACGCAATAAAGCAGGCTCAACGATAAAAGTAACCGGCCTGCAACCCCTCTGCTTTCGAGCCTGGCCCTACGCCGAAGAGGATCTGGAAACCACTCCGCACAACTATCAGCTGCCCC
>CAYVJA010000035.1:21531-28761 GCA_964451605.1 uncultured Bacteroidales bacterium
AACGACGGCTGGGGAGCCCGCACCCTCGAACAATACACCCTAAACGGCAACAACCCCTACCACTATGGCTTTATCCTCGAAAAACTGTAATATCCGTTCCACCTGCTTGGATGTAACTGCCTCCCCGCCCAACTTATCCAATGTCTCCGAGGTTGTTACATCCAAACGGCTACATTCTACGTCTCTCCAAATCGTCACATCATCACATCACTATTACACCCGCGCGCAGCGCAGCATTAGAGCACTCAAAGTGCATTTGCACTTTGAAGCATTAGAGCACTAATTAACCATTCACCATTAACCATTCACCATTTTTTTATATGCGTTTCCTATTCCTGTCCTTCTGCCTTTCAATGGGTCTGCAGTTAGCTGCCCAAACCCAGTTGCCCCTCTATCCGGGCACAATTCCCAATTGTACCTCCTATGCCATGAAGGAGGAGGTGCTGAACCAAAACGGACTCTTTCTGGGTTTCTCGAGAGTCTCTGTTCCTTCGATGGAGATCTATCTGCCCGATGCTAAACTGGCCACGGGGGCTGCCGTGGTAATCTGCCCCGGCGGAGGGTACGGAATGCTGAGTTATCGGATGGAGGGGCGCGCCATTGCCGAGGCGTTTAATCTGAAAGGCATTGCCGCTTTTGTGCTCAAATATCGTCTGCCCTCCGATTCTATTATGCCCGATAAGGCCATCGGGCCGTTGCAGGATGCCCAGCAGGCACTGAAAACAGTGCGGATGCGAGCCAAAGAGTGGCATATAGATACCGCCAAAGTGGGCATTATGGGCTTTTCGGCGGGTGGACACCTGGCCTCTACCGCTGCAACACACTTCTCGCAATCGTACATCGAAAACAGGGAGAAGACCAATCTGCGTCCCGATTTTGCCATTTTGGTCTATCCGGTAATCAGTATGGAGGAGGGCTTCACCCACGGGGGGTCACGAAATAATCTGCTGGGCGCAAACCCCACGGAGGCACAGATAAAACGGTTCTCGAACCATCTGCAGGTCAATTCCGACACCCCTCCCACCTGGCTTACGCATACCGGAACCGATAAAGTGGTGCCCGTCGATAACAGTATTCTCTTCTATCAGGCGCTGGTTCGCAACCATGTGCCTGCCGAGATGCATCTCTATCCTAAGGGCGATCACGGCTTTGTGTTAGGCATGCCTACGTCCGAATGGATGGCCTCCATATTCAAGTGGATGCAGACACTCCGGTTTATTCCTTAGAGGTTGACGCGTTAGAAGTGTACAAACAGTTGCCCCCCTACAAATCGGGGAGGGCCCGGAATATAGGTGGGAATGCCAAAGGCCCGGCCGGTGTTTCCTGCATCTATCAGATAACGTTTGTTGCCCAGATTGCTGACCGTAAGCCGAATTCCATACTTTTGGCAGGGTGTGGTGTACTCCAGAGCCGAGTTCACCAGACCATATCCTCCCTGATATAAAGCGGGGTCGTTGTCGTCTTCAAAATAGTGACCCGATTTAAAGGTGGTCGACAAATCCAGACGAAGGGATCCGGCTTTCGCCAAACCCAGCTGATAGGTCAGCCCCGCGGCACCCGAGTGTTTAGGGGTTAGACGGAAGGTATTTCCTGCCATTTCCTGCGGGTTTCCGTGCGCATCTTTATCGTTAAAACGGGCATCCAACCAGGCATAGTTGGCAAAGAGCGTGAGGTTCTGGGTGGCTGCAAACTGTACATCGGTTTCGACTCCCATCCCGGTGGCTTTTCCCGAATCGGTGATGTGGGTAAACGTCCCCCCGTCGAGATAGATAGAAGTGGTCTGAAAATGGCTGTAGTCGTACAAAAATCCGCTCACGTTCCATTGAAGACGTCGGTTCAGAAACAGCATTTTACATCCCATTTCGTAGTTATATACTACTTCGGCTTTCATTACTTCGGTGGTGTCGGACGAAACCTCTATTACATTCGGGCGGCGACCCTTCGACCAGGAGGCATAACCGCTTACCTGGTCCGAGAATTTGTACTGCAGGACAGCCCGACCCACCCAATCGACAAACGATTTATCGCTCTCTTTCCGTCCGTCGGTAGGCTTGAAGAGATTATTCGTCCCTTTCCCCAGCAAAACGCCCACAGTACCGGGAGTGGCTGCCGGATCGACCTCCAGAAATGAGGATTGATCTTCCAGAATCAGACGGACGCCGGCCGTGATTTTGAGTTTGGAGGTCAGCCTGTAGGTTCCGTCGGCAAACAGATCGAAAGCACCGCTTTCGGCGCCATGAAGGGTATTCTCTGAATGAAAGGTTTTTAGGGTTCGGCCGGTGAGGGAGTTCACAGTGGCCGAAAGATTGGGTTCGCCATCAATGATCAGGGGTATGGGGGTGAACCCCGGAATTTTGGCCGCAAGCATAGGTGTAATCACCGCATACATACTGCGTTCGTCCTGTGTAAGCAGATAGCTCAGCCGCCCCTTCTCGCGAAAATAGTTGAGTCCGGCAAAGCCAGAGAAGCGCTGCCTGTCGAGGTTGAGTCGGATCTCCTGACTCAGTTGCTTATAGTGGCCCGACCCCTCCATGCTCAGCACATGTGCTTTGGTTCCATCGGCATCGAAAAGCGTTGATATATAGAACGTTCGATAACCGGTTATGGCAGTGACGCTAAGTGCATCACTCAGCACTCTCTTGTATTGGGCGGTAATGCCATAGAGATCCCGTTCGTCGACCAAGTCGTTGCCGGCTTCGAGATCGGCAAAGGTAAAGGGATTGGTATCGCCTCCCTGCGGAGCATAGACAGAACTTTTAAAGGCCATCCCGGGGGCTCTGTCGCGCTGGTAACTGAAGATAAGGTCGAGCGTGTTGTTATTGTCGGGTTGAAAGCGGAGAGAGGTTCTGTTGGCGAGGCTGTTTTTCCCCATCAGGGTTCCCCCCGACAGGTTCTTTACATAACCGTCGCGCCTGTTGTAGATGCCGGCTACTCGCAAAAAGAGTTTATCTCTTACCAACGGAAGGTTTATGTAGCCGTCGGTGCGGAACTGATTGTAGTTGCCCGCCCCCACTGCGGCAGCTCCCGAAGTTTCGTTGGCGGCCCGGTTCGTAATGAGTTGAATGGCACCAATCTGTGCACTGCGTCCATAGAGTGTTCCCTGAGGGCCTTTGAGTACCTCTACGCGATTCATATCGAAGAATTCGACAGCCGAACCGAGCTGCTTACCAATGTAGATTCCATCCTGAAAAAGAGAAACCCGGTTGTCGACATTCATGTTGGCGTTATCGGAGGTCAGCCCCCTGATTACCAAACCGGGGAGGAGTATCGATTGCTCCTGCACCTGAAGCCCGGGTGCATAGGCCGCCATTCCGCCCAGAGTCTCAATGGCATTCTTCTCCAGAAAGGTGGCGGAGAGGTTCGACAGAGCAATGGGTACATTTCGGGAGAGCTCCGGCCGCTTTTGGGCAGTAACCGTAATCTCCTGCAACTCCTGCACAGCCTGAACGGTGGTGTCGGCCTGAGGATGTGTGATGTCGGCCGATGCCGCAAAAGCCACGGTCTGCCGACTTAAGAGCAGCAGACCGTGGAAAAGAAGCAGCAGGCACAATCGTGCAATGCGCATTAGATTATTTCTTTACAATAAAGCAGCGGCCTTTATCCGAAAAATAAGGCATGGTTCGTACCATCTTGTCGCCAAAAAGGGCAGCCATCTGCTCGTTATAGGTCTGGCTGAAAACCACATCAATTTTTTTACTGCGCAATGCCTGGAATTTGGCCTGGGTTTCGAGTGAAACCAGCTCAAAGTTGATATGTAACAGTTTTGAGATTTCCGAAAGGAAGGCTACGTTAAAACCTGCCGGACGACCGTCGGCAGCTATATAATCAAGTGGCGTATAATCGCCTGTAATGCCTACAAAAACGGTCTTGGCTCCTTCTGTTTTTGCCATTGTCACAGGTGCGGGCTCCTCATTTACCGGCAAATTGGTTATCCAGGCCTCTTTCAGTTTTTCGAGGGTCCCGTTATCTTTCAGCGTGGTAATGGCCACATCAATGTCGTTTTTTAACAGAGAGTCTTCGGCGCGCAGAAACATCACTACCTCTACAGGAAAGAGTTTGGCTGCCTCAACTACGCGTAATTCGCTGTTACGTTTTACGTAGTAATCGGCAACGAAACTCATTGCGGGAGCGGCATCGATCTTTCCTGTGGTGATTGCGGCAATGACATCCGATGGCCTGTTAAAGAACTTGATCTCTTTTGCCGCACCGCCGGTATACTCTGTAAACAAGGCCTGATAGGCCTCGGTTGGGGCGGCAATCGAAACGTCGCCAATCACCTTGCCAACCAGATCGGAAGCCTGGTTGATGGGTTCCGGCTGATTGCCTGCGCAACCCATAAGGAATAATACCATAGCGGTAATGGCTGCGAAACTGCTTCTTTTTTTCATTTTTTATAGTTTGAGGTTAATAGTATTCAGACCCGTGTCTGATGAATAGTGAATCTCTTTGGCTATTTTTTGTACCAGTGCAATGCCCAGATACTCCTCCTCCAGATTACCCTCTTCGAACGGATTATAGGCGTTGCTCCTGTATTGAATATTGAGTGATACCTCATTCTTCTCGGCCGAGAACTCAATGGAGAAGGAGATTTGGGGCGATAAATCTGCATAGCATTTTTGGAGAATCTCTACCAGCAGTTCTTCTAATACCAGCTGAGTGTAATAGATTTTCTGCGCTTCCATTTGATATTTCTGACAAAAAAGCTCTATCTGCACATTCATGGTTACCATGTCGAAACCGGTAGAGTTGATTTCGTAGTTGAACAGGCTCAGCCGTCGGATAAATGCCTTTGTCTTGGAGCGTTGCGGATTGTCGAATATTTCGGTTGCCGTTCCCTCTTCGTAAATTCCGCCCTCGTCCATAAAGACTACACGGTTGGCTACCTCCCTGGCAAACGACATTTCGTGCGTAACAATCAGCATAGTCAGCCCCATTTTGGTCAGTTTCCGCATAATGGCCAAAACCTCTCGTGTCATGGTAGGATCAAGCGCCGAAGTGGGTTCGTCGAACAACATAATTTCGGGTTCCATGGCCAGGCAGCGGGCAATGGCAATTCTCTGCTGCTGCCCCCCCGAAAGTTGATGTGGATAGTTGTAAACCTTGTCCGACAGTCCCACCAGAGCTAACAGCTCTTTGGCCTTTTTTTCGGCCGCCTCCCTGGGCACTTTTCTTACCTTCCGGGGAGCCAACGTGATATTATCGAGTACATTCAGGTGCGAAAAAAGATGAAAGCCCTGATACACCATCCCCATCTTTTCGCGGATCTTATTGATATCGACCGATTTTTGTGTGATATCGGTTCCATTTATGGTAATGGTTCCCGTATCGGGAACCTCTAATAAGGCGATAGAACGCAGAAAAACGCTCTTTCCTGTACCTGAAGGGCCTATGATTGCCACGCATTCGCCTTTACCCACCTGAAAGCTGACATCTTTCAGTACCTCCAGAGAGCCAAAGCGCTTTGATATACCGTCGACACGTATCATACCCGTCCCTCCTTTTTATTCCCCATCGAAAAGAGAAGATCAATGGCGTACGAGATACCCAGGTAGATTACTACCCCCAAAAAGAGGGCAAAGAAGGGATCGCCCGTTCGGGCGCCAATGTTATTTACCGTACGGGTGAGATCGGTGATGGTTACATATCCCACTACCGAGGTCCACTGCACCAGATTGATTATGGCATTCTGGTATACCGGTTTGGCAATTTTCCCCGCCTGAGGAAGGGTAATGGCCATAAAGGCTTTCGACTTGGAAAAGCCCAGCATTCGCGCCGCCTCAAACTGCTTTTTATCCACCGCTTCGAGTGCCGACCGCATTACTTCGGCAATATGGGCTCCACTATTCAGTGCAAAGGCCAAAATGGCGATAATCACCGCATCTATGCGGCTGTTGGCAAACACTACATAGTAGAGAATCATTAAAAGCAGCAGTACCGGACTTCCGCGGAGTACGGAAATGATCACTTTTGCGGTCGATTTGAGTAATTCGGCGCGTGACATCCTGGAATAACAGAGGAGTGCCCCAAAAAGGGTTCCGAAGAGAAGCCCAAGGGCGGAAATGAGTAGCGTTGTCCATAATCCCTTAAGAACAACTATGTAGGCATCTCCGGCTATCAGATTATTGTAAAAGGAGTGGGCGATTGCCTCAAGATAACTGCTCATACGCTTTTGACTTACACTATTACCCGAAAGTAGTAAAAATGCCGACATCCTGATGACCTCCGGATATTTCTTTGAAAAAGTTTTCCTCCTCACGCACTTTGAGAAGGGATGTAATAGAGCAGATTAGATTTTATCGGAACCGGGTGCTTTTTCTGAGGAGAATATATAACTTGCTATCTCTTTCGAAATGAAACTCTTCAATTTGAATTCTTATGAAACCACTTCTCTTTTGCCTGCTTCTTACGGTTGCCTCAGCCACTTTACAGGCCGAAAGCCCTGATGAGCTTAAAGCCCGGTTGGAATGGATGAAAAAATCGTTGCCTGATGTTCCTGTCTTTACAAGTTGGCTGCAGCAGACGGGTGAGTTGCCTCCCGATTTTGACCTGTTGCCCCGTTCGAACCTTCTCCCTGATCCGCTTCGCTTTTTGGATGGCCGACCGGTGAAAAATACGGCCGCCGATTGGGAGTCCCGCAGGGCAGAAATTTTGGGCCTGTTCGAAAAGTATATGACCGGAACCTTTCCTCCCAAGCCTGTCATGGGCAAGGTGGAACTGTTGAGCGAGACCTCCGCAAAAGGATACCTGACCCGCAATGTAAAGGTTTGGTTTGGCCCGGAGGGGAAGGGGAGTGTCCGCATTCAGTTGGTTATTCCCGAAGGGGCGTCCGGGACCAGGTTGCCGGTTCTCATCAGCCCCACACTGGGCGGCTGGGGCACCTCACCTATCCGAAGGGGCTACATCTCGGCGGGATATGCCGGTAACGACTTTATGGACGATGCGGCTCCGCTTAAGGCGCTCTACCCCGACTACGATTTTGCCACCCTGCCCCGTCGTGCCTGGCTTGCCCAGGTGGTGCTCGACTATCTGGAAACGGTTGGTCAGGCCGATATGAAACGGGTGGCCATCTACGGCTATTCGCGCGACGGGAAGATGGCCACGATTGCTGCCTGCCTCGATAAAAGGATTGCTGCGGTGATTGCCGGAAGTACCGGTGTGGGAGGACTTCTGCCCTGGCGTCTTTCGGGCGAGCGGGGAGGAGGTGAGAGTATTGAATCGACAACCCGCATG
>CAYVJA010000035.1:28771-29558 GCA_964451605.1 uncultured Bacteroidales bacterium
GACTGGTTTATTCCCCGTTTGCGCTTCTTTTCGGGCCGCGAAGATTACTTGCCGGTTGATGCCAACCTCTTTCTGGCCCTGATTGCCCCGCGTGCCGTCCTCATTGAGTGGGGGCTTAACGATGAGGTGACCAACGGCTGGGGCATAGAACAGGCCTGGCAATCGGCGCAGAAGGTTTACCAACGTCTCGGAGCGCCCAACCGGCTGGGCTTGCTGCATGTGCCCGGATTCCACGGGAGCAACGATCAGGAGGCCTGTCTCGACTGGCTCGATTACCAGTTTGGACGCACCTCCAAAGCGTGGGTTAACGACTTTGTATTTGCCTGGGATTTCGACAAGTGGCAGTCCGAAACCGGCGAGAAGCTGAATCCCGCGCTCACAACTGCTCTTACAACCACCTACCCGGCTGCTGCTCCTTCTGCTACTTCCGCTGCCCCCTCCGCTGCCGAATGGAGTGCAAGGGTTCCTCTTCTGCGCAAGTCGGTTGAGTGGATGCTGGGCGATGCGCCTCCCGTGGTTCAGGCTGCTCCCGGAGGTTTTTCGATGTTTTCGCGACCCATGCCAGGTCCTACAACTATTGCCAAAGGGCAGACGGGTAATCCCGGACAGCTGGCTCCTGATGTTCCTTCGAAGGTGATCTTCTCTGGCGGGCAGGAGTATGGCTGGATTGCTCCCGAAAAGAACCAGGTCGATTCGCGTCGGCTTCGGTTAGGTTCGGAGGTGACTGCCGATCTCTACTTCCCGGCCAACACCCCCGCCGGTACCAAACTGCCCACTGTGATCTGGC
>CAYVJA010000036.1:0-29153 GCA_964451605.1 uncultured Bacteroidales bacterium
AAGAATTACTGGGGGTAGTCAATGTTTTAGCCATTGTTACCCCCTTTTCTTTTTAAGATACGTTTCGGCTTCGCTGGCAATTTCTGCCAACGTTTTTTTTCTGCCTTGCTTTACATACTGGATTAAATCAGCCTTTGAAAAATAACAGCGTTTTGAACGCTTCATTACGGGTAATTCCCCTTTCGAAATAAGGGAATAAACCGTAGGAACTGAAAGGCTCAAAAAATTTGCGGTGCCCTGAACTGTTAAAAGTTCGTCTTCGGCGGGCTGTTCGCCTTGCCCTTTTGATTTGTGCTTAATGTCAAGCAATAGCGTTTCAATATTGCTCAACCTTGCGTCAATAACTTCAAATGGATTATTCATCTTGTACAAGTATTAAGGTTACTTGTACAAATTATTGCCTGTATTAAATGGTGGTAACCGGTTGTAACTGGTTACAAAGTTTATTGATATTCATTTTCGTACATATCCTTCAATATAGAAACCTCATCTTTTGCCTGTCCCTGCTTATCTGAGGGCAATAATTCAATAACGCTTTCAATCAATTTGATTTTATTTTCAAGTTTTTTTGGTGTGCAAGAGAGTGGTTTCCCTTTTCTGTTTGCAGCACTTGAAAAGAATGTAAATCTATTGTATAGCTTATCCCCTGAATTATGTCCGTATTGTTTCACAATTGTGTTGCTGTTTTCCCTTGTTATTCGTAATCCTTCATAGGCATATTTCAAGGCTATTTGCTCAATCCTCAATTCGGGTTTATTCTTCGATAATTTCCCTTTAAGTTCTTGCAACCCATTATTTAGAACATCAAGCGTATAACTCTTAACAGCCTTTTTAAGGGCTTTCTTTATCTGTAATATCTCGGAATAGGTTAATTGGCTATGGTTATACCTATCAATTGCCCATTGTGGCAAATCTACCCTGTAATCGTGTGCGCTAATAGCTTTCAATTCCTGTTTGCATGATTCGATAACTTCGTTAAGTCTGTTTTCCGGTGGGGTATCTTTCCACTGTGTTTCATCGAAAACAACTTTTCCTGTTCTCGCAAGGGCAAGTTTATCATAAAAAGGTGCCTTACCAGCTATAACCTGTTGCTGTAAATCGGTTTCCCACTTTTCAATAACAACAGCACAATCAGCAAAAAACATATCGGCTGGGTAGTATTCTGTTTCTGCCTTCTTGCATTCCCCAACAAAGTGCTGGCTTAAATATTCGGGGTACTTGTTGTAATAGCCATCCAAAATAACTTCCAAATAGTTCATTTGTCCTTTGTGCATTAAGGGTTAAAATCCATTAGCTTTTTTGAAATCTCACGTTTTTTATCACTCTCAAACCCGGCAAAATAGCCCTGTGTTGTTTTTAGGTTGCTATGTGAAAGGGCTTCGCTCACAAATTCAAGGCTTGCACCGCTCCGGATAGCGTTTGTCGCAAAAGAATGCCTTGCCCAATAGGTCGAAACCTGTTCATCAATACCAACACTTTTCGCAAACTTCAAAAAATGCTGGTTCACAAAGCGAATAAAGTTATTCACCTGAGAATGCTGCTTTTCAATCGGCAATGAATGGTCAATAATTGGGAAAATAAAGGTATCGGGGCTATTGTTCGAATTCCCGTATTGTTTAATAACTCCCCTTGTGTAATCATTCAGATAGACAATAACAGGGGCTTGGTTCGTATTTGTATTAGCTGTTTTAGCCCGTAAAAATTTAATGGTTTCACCGGAAACATCTTTGTATTGAAGATTGGCAATATCTTTAAAGTTCATCCCGTTGCATGAATAGGAAAAAAACCAAAACGCTTTTGCCTTGTGCTGCTCCGGGGTCGCTGGTTCTGCTTCGAACAACACCTTCAACTGCTCTTTGGAAAGGGCTTTCTTTACCCCCTTAGGGGCTGGAATTTTGTATTTCGTTTTGCCAAAGGGGTATTTATCTGGCTTTGCGTTTGTGTCGGAAATAGCCGAATTATAAATGGCTCTTAACGGTCTTAAATACATTCCAACCGTTGTTTTACTTTTCCCGGAAGCCAATAAATGGGCTTCATAGCTTTTTAGCCATTGTGCCGTTATATCCGAAAAACTTAGGTTCTCATCGGCTTGGAATTCCAGCAATGAACGTAAACTGTATAAATAATTACTTGCTGTAGAAACCTGCTGGTTCTTTTTAAATTGTTCAATCGCCTGTTCATAGTAAAATACAACGTCCTCCGTTTTTTTCTCTCTGGCAAGTTCCATTACTTTTTCAAAGGCTTCAAAAGAGAAAGACGGCAACCCTTCGGCTGCCTTTACCGCTTTGGCTTCAATGGTGCTTAATATTAGCCGGGTGGCTTGGTGTTCCTTTCTTGGCTTTGTAGTTTCCCAAATGCTGTGGAATTCGCTTTCTGTAAACTCAAACTTGGTAGGGTACAATACTTGCCTTCTTGGCTCTGTGGTAAAAACCCGTAGCTTTACCGGAAATTTACCGTTCTTTTTCGCCCTCCGCCTATCCAAATAAATGGAAATGTAGTATTCGTTCCTCATCTTAGCATCTTATAATGTTATTTGCATACAATTTGCATACAGAAACCCAAAATTTGCATACAACAACTATAAATAAAACAAAAATGTATCTTTGTAAACAATTGTTATACAAAGATAATACATAGTAATCAAATAACATCAATAAGCATTAATTTATGACTGGCAGTCAAAAGGTCATCGGTTCGATTCCGATATTCTCCACCCGAAAAGCCGGCAGTTTGCCGGCTTTTTTTTATTGCAATAATCCGATAGGCGAAGCGTTGTGATTTATTCGTTATTTGTTAATTTTAACGCTGTTTTTTTCATCCTCACATCATCAAATTATACATCATCACATTCACTAATCATCTAATTATCTAATTAACAAATCATCAAATCATTGATTATATGAAGAATAGCTTGATTGTAGTTTTGTTTATGGCACTCTTGTCGCTGCCGGGTTTTTCGCAGGAGAAAAAAATGCGTATTGTGGAAGGGGGTGGTACCGGCACTTATCCGGCCGTGATGATGAGCGACCCTTCGTTGGCTACTCATACTATCTTTATTCCTCAGGATCTTTCGAAATTTGGTAAAAAGCAGAAGTTGCCCATTATTGCGTGGGGTAACGGGGCGTGTTTAAACTCGCCATGGGAGCATTATAAGTTTCTGAATGAGGTGGCTTCGCACGGCTTTATTGTGATAGCCATCGGTACTATGCCCAAAGAGGAGGGCGAACAGGTGAGGGGCTCTTCAAAATCTTCGCAGCTGACTGATGCCATCAACTGGGCTATTGCCGTTAATAAGGACAAAAAGAGCCCTTACTACAAGAAACTCGATGTAAATAAGATTGCCGTAAGCGGTATGTCGTGCGGGGGGCTACAGACACTCGAGGTGGCTTCCGATCCCCGACTCAGCACTATCGTTGTGTGCAACAGCGGTCTTTTCACCAACCCCTCCGGAGGTATGCCGGGAATGCCGCAAGTGAGCAAAGAACAGCTGAAAAAGATTCACACCCCTGCTCTATATCTTTTGGGTGGCGAGTCGGATATTGCTTACAACAACGGGATGGACGATTTCAAGCAAATTAACCATGTTCCTGTCTTTGTCGGCAATATGGATGTGGGGCACGGAGGCACGTATAGTCAGCCATATGGCGGAGAGTTTGCCCGGGTTGCCACTAATTGGTATAAGTGGCAATTGAAGGGCGACCAGGAAGCCGGAAAGCTTTTCACGGGTTCACCTTGTGGTCTTTCGCAGGCAAAAGGATGGAGAGCCGATAAAAAGATGATACCCTGATGTGTTAAATGCCATCTTTTGTTTCAGAAATCTTGGTATTGTGCTTGATATTCTCGGAATAGGCATTATTTTTGTAGTACTGTCGGTAGAGAGGTTGTGCTCTCTGTGGTGGTGTTTTTCCTGAGTATGAATCATAACGAATAATAAGATGGAACTGAAAAAATCGGATAAGGCGAATCTCGAGAAGAAAAAGAATCTGTTTCTCGAGTTAGGTTTTGTAATTGCGCTTGCTCTTATCTGGGGCGCAATGGAGTACAAATCTTCTCCGAGAGCTGCTAATGAGGCCTATGCCAGCAGTGGAGAGGTGATTGAGGAGGAGATTATCCCGATTACCCGTCCCGAAGTTCAGCAGGCTCCCCCTCCTCCTGCCGCACCTTCCGAAATTCTCAAACTGGTTGCGGATGATGTTACGCTTGATATGGACTTCGAGATTGACGTGGAGGCCGACTTAGAAACAGAGGTTGAGATAAGGGAGATTACATCGAAGGAAGTGGGTCCCCGTGTTGAAGCTGTCGAGGAAGAAGAGTTGTATACGCTGGTAGAAGATATGCCTAAGTTTCAGGGTAAGGATTATAATACTTTCCGTGACTGGATTGCCAAGAACCTGAAGTATCCTGATGTAGCACTGGAAAACGGGGTTTCGGGGCGTGTGTATGTTAAGTTTATTGTTAACTCCAAAGGAGAGGTCGGTAGTGTAACGGTTGCCCGTTCGAGCGGTGATACTTCGCTCGATAATGAAGCCGTAAGGGTTATCTCCTCGTCGCCCAAATGGACTCCGGGTTCGCAGCAGGGAAAACCTGTACGCGTTGAGTTTCTCTTCCCTGTATTGTTCAAAATTTCCAATTGATCGTTGGTTCGTTTTACACAAACCCCTGTTGGGGTTCGTGGCTTGTAATTGTTATTCTGAATGTCTCAAAAGGGGCTCCTCATCTTTGATGGGGTTCTCTCCTTTTGGGACATTTTTTTCTTTTCTATTGCATGGGTAATAAAAACCTCTCTACCGAAATACCTCAGGAAAAGGCGGTGTTGGTGGGTATCTCCAATTCGCGGCAGAGCGATTTCGAGACGCGTGAGTATCTGAGTGAACTGGCTTTCCTGGCTGAGACCGCGGGAGCGCTCTCTATGCGAAGCTTTTCGCAACGGCTCGAAGAGCCGAATCCCCGCACATTTGTGGGAACCGGGAAGCTGGAAGAGATCCGCGAATATGTTGTGGCCAACGGAATAGATCTTGTTATTTTTGATGATGAGTTATCGGCATCGCAGCTTAAAAACATTGAAAAGAGTCTGGAGGTAAAGGTACTCGACCGAACCAATCTGATTCTGGATATTTTTGCCCGCAGAGCCCAGACGGCACACGCCAGAAAACAGGTTGAACTGGCGCAGTATCAATATTTGTTGCCTCGCTTAACCCGTATGTGGACGCACCTTGAGCGGCAAAGGGGAGGTATCGGGTTGAGGGGTCCCGGCGAAACCGAGATCGAGACAGACCGCCGTATAATCCGTGATAAGATTGCTCAGCTCAAAGAGGAGCTGTTGCGGATAGACAAACAGTTTTCGCTTCAGCGGAAAAATCGCGAAAGCGTAGTTCGCGTATCGTTGGTAGGCTATACCAATGTGGGCAAATCGACCCTAATGAACCTGCTTAGTAAAAGCGAACTCTTTGCCGAGAACAAGCTGTTTGCCACCCTCGACACCACGGTACGAAAAGTGGTAATCGAAAATCTTCCCTTTCTGCTTAGCGACACCGTAGGTTTTATTCGAAAACTGCCTCATCATTTGGTTGAATCCTTTAAATCGACACTCGATGAGGTGCGGGAGGCCGACATTTTGCTCCATGTTGTGGATATCTCACATCCCAATTTCGAAGAACAAATTGCGGTTGTGAACCAAACTTTGGGCGAACTACAGGCGGCCGACAAGCCGACTTATGTTATCTTCAACAAGATTGATAATTACACCTTTCAACCCAAAGCCGAAGATGATCTCACTCCCCGAACCCGCGAAAATTTGACGCTCGAAGAACTGAAAAACAGCTGGATGGCAAAGAATAACGCCCCCTGCCTATTTATTTCGGCCAGGGAGCGTATCGAGATTGAACGGTTGCGGTCGGAACTCTACGAAGCGGTGAAGCGGGTACATATTACGCGTTATCCTTATGATCGGTTTCTCTATTGATGTAGCGCCCTATCTCCATGGCTTCGGGGACAAACTTAGAAACGTCTCCTCCGTATTTCAGGATTTCCCGCACCAGCGATGAGTTGATAGCGGAGTGCTCGGGCAGTGTAAGCATAAATACTGTTTCTACTTCGGGGAGCATCACCTGATTAACCAGCGCAATAGAACGTTCATATTCAAAGTCGAGCGCCGTTCGTAATCCCCTCAGCATATATTTTGCACCTATCTTTCGGCAAAAAGTCACAGTAAGATCGCTGTAGGCAATGGCCTCTACCTTAGGATTCGAACCATACAGAGCCTGTATCATGGAGACCCGTGCCTCGGGCGAAAAGAATCCCGATTTTGTGGTATTGGTTCCAATTCCGATTACAATCCGGTCGAAGAGCGGAAGAGCCCTCTCAACAATCGAAGCATGCCCGATGGTATAGGGGTCGAACGAGCCGGGGAAGAGTGCAATATTCATAACAGGAGCAGGTTAATGGACTCGAATGGAACCCAAAGATAGGGCATCCTTTTAAAATTGCACTTTTTTTTTCTGTCTCTCCATCTTTTTGCTGTGATTCATTAAACTTTCCATTTCAGACGGGGTCTTACCCTTTGATTCCCCACAAACGGGGGGCAGCCGTTTATCTAATTATCTATCTTATTAAGGAGGAACAAGAATGAAGAAATTGGTATCATGTTTACTGGTGTCGTTGTTTATCAGCACCGCTTTTATGTCGGCCCAGACGGCCAGACCTATTGGTAATGGCGCGGCTCGTCCCGCACAGGCCGGTCAGGGTCAGCCCGGGCAGCAGGCTCGTATGTCTTCGGAAGAGCGTATTAAACAGCAGGTGGCTACCTTGGAAAAAGAGCTCACTCTTAATGCAACCCAAAAAACCAAATTGACCACGGTTCTTACCGAAAACGCTGCAGCTCAGCGAAAGGTGTTCGAATCGATGCAAGGACAGGGGCAGAATGTAAATCGCGAACAAATGCGCGCCGACATGGAAAAAGCCAGAGCTGCTCAGAATGCTAAGATCAAAGAGGTACTCACTCCCGAACAGTTCACCAAGTACACCAAATGGCAGGAAGCTCAGCGCGGTCAACGCGGTATGGGTGGCCCGATGGGCGGTGGCCAGGGACGTCCGATGGGCGGTGGCCAGGGTGGCCCTCAGGGTGGTGGCCCCAGGTAGTTGAGGCACACCTCGTACGGTGCATGAAGACCCCCTCTCCATGTGCCTGAATCAAAAATGGGGCGGTTGGGTTTTTCCGGCCGCCCCATTTTTATGTACCTTTGGTTCGTATGGTTTGGCTAATCCTATGAATATGCTTCCCGATAAAAAATTGGTTCTCATTGACGCCTACGCATTGATATACCGCTCGTACTATGCTTTTTTCCGAAACCCCATGTTCAATGCGGAGGGGATGAACACTTCGCCGGTTCTGGGCTTTGTGAATGCACTGGAGGAGGTCTTCGCAAAGTTGAAGCCCTCGCATATAGGCGTGGCTTTCGATGGTTCGGGCCCTACCTTCAGGCATAAGATGTATCCCGAGTACAAAGCCAACCGGCAAGAGACACCCGATGATATCAGGAAGGCGGTTCCCGTAATCAAACAGATTTTGGAGGCCTATCGCATTCCCGTTTTGCAGTGTCCCCTCTTCGAAGCGGATGATATTATCGGGACCTTTGCCCGAAAAGCCTCCGAAAAGGGGTTTGGCGTCTATATGGTGACCCCGGATAAAGACTATATGCAGTTGGTAGATGAGCGGGTTTTTATGTATAAACCGGCCAAATCGGGCAATGGTCCTGAGATACTGGGTCCGAAGGAGGTTTGCGAATCGATGGGTTTGCAATTGCCGGAACAGTTTATCGATGTACTGGCATTGATGGGCGATGCTTCGGATAATATTCCCGGCGCATTTGGTATAGGGGAGAAGGGCGCTCTCAAGTTGGTTCAGCAGTTTGGGAGTGTAGAACAACTCTATGAACAATTGGATGAAGTCTCCGGAAAGCTGAAGGAAAAACTGATAGAGAGCCGTGATAAGGTCTTTCTCTCTAAACAGCTCGCTCGTATCTGTACAGAGGTTCCTCTTCAGCATGATGAGGCAGAGTTTGTGTATCAGGAGCCCGATTATGATAAGTTGTTCGAATGGTTTGGCTGGTTACAGTTCCGTGATCTCCGCAGAAAGGTCGAAGCCAGAAGAGGACAATCTGCGGGCAATCCGGCTGAAGCAGTCTCCCTTCAGGAAGCCGGTACGGCCCCTGCTGTTTCCACTCCGAAATCTATATCGTCGGGAATCGCGCACGGACAATACTCTCTCTTTCCCGGCGAAACAGCCGACTCCTTCTCTTTCAATGGCGATACAGCTTCTCTGTCGACTCACCCCGACGAACCGGCCATGGGTATGCAGCAACTGTCCGATATTCCCCACCAATATACACTCCTGGCTCCCGGAGAAGCGCTCGAACCTCTGTTACAAGCGCTTACTTCTGCGGGAGAGTTTGTGTTCGATACGGAGACCACCTCTCTGAATCCATTAGATGCCGAACTGGCAGGCATTGCCTTTTCGGTTGGGGAGGGCGAGGCATGGTATCTCTCTTTTCCGGCCGAAAAAGCAGCTGCACAATTGATTGCTGACAGGTTGAGGCCCGTTTTCGAAGACAAAACCCTCAGGAAGGTGGGACAAAACCTGAAGTACGATCTTTCGGTGCTGCGCAGGTATGGTATTGAGGTGAGGGGAGAGCTGTTCGACACCATGCTGGCTCACTATCTGCTGCATCCGGAACAGCGTCATAATATGCAGTTTCTGGCGGAGAAATATCTCCACTATACCCCTATTCCCATCGAGACGCTGATTGGAGATAAGGGGAAGGGACAACGCTCTATGCGTGAAGTCGATCCCGAAAAGGTGGCAGAATATGCCGGAGAGGATGCCGACGTTACGCTGCGCCTGTATCATATTTTGAGGAGGCGCTTAGAGGAGGAGTCGCTGCTTGCCATTGCTGCACAAATTGAGATGCCGTTGGTCAGTGTCCTCTCGGATATGGAGTGTGAGGGGGTAAGGCTCGATATTGCAGCAATGAATGCTTTTGCCGTAGATTTGCGAAATGATCTTTTGACCCTTGAGTCGCAAATCTATGAGGCGGCGGGCACGGAGTTTAATATCTCTTCGCCACAGCAGTTAGGTGTGGTTCTCTTTGAACAGCTCAAGATTATGGGCTCCCCAAAAAAGACCAAAACCAAACAATATTCCACCAGCGAAGAGGTTCTGCAGAGCCTGGCCGCTCTTCACCCCATTATTGACCTGATTCTTGACTACCGGGGCTTGAAGAAACTGCTCTCCACCTATGCAGATGCGCTTCCCAAGCTGGTGCACCCGCAAACAGGCCGGATTCATACCAGTTTTAATCAGGCCGTTACCTCCACCGGGCGATTGAGCTCGACCGATCCCAATTTGCAGAATATCCCCATCCGCGAGGAGAGAGGCAGGGCGTTACGAAAAGCCTTTGTGGCCAGAGACAAGGATCACTATTTGCTTTCGGCCGACTACTCACAGGTAGAGCTTCGTTTAATGGCTCATATGAGCGGGGATGAGAATATGATCAAGGCCTTTTTGCATCAGGAGGATATTCACGCCTCGACGGCTGCCAAAATTTTTTCGGTTCCTCTTGAGGAGGTAACCCGCGATATGCGAAGACAGGCAAAGACTGCCAATTTCGGTATCATTTACGGCATTTCCGGATTTGGGCTTGCACAGCGTCTTCGGATTCCCCGAAATGAAGCGCAGGCATTGATAAGCGGCTATTTTCGGATCTATCCGCAGGTACAGCGTTACATGATGGAGGCGGTGGAGTCGGCCCGAAAACAGGGATTTGTGGAGACCCTTTTCGGAAGGCGGCGGTTTATTCCGGAGATACACTCCCGTAACGCCAATCTGCGCGGAATGGCCGAGCGAAATGCGATTAACGCGCCTATTCAGGGATCGGCTGCCGATCTGATTAAGATGGCAATGATCCGGATTTGGGAGCGGTTCAGGGAGTTGAAGCTCCAGGCCAGGATGATTCTGCAGGTACATGACGAATTGCTTTTTGATGTGCCTTTTGCAGAAAAGGAGCAGGTGGAGCATATTGTGAAGCATGAGATGGAGCAGGTATATCCCTTGAAAATTCCCCTCCTGGTAGAGATGGGGAGTGGTATGAATTGGCTGGAAGCACACTAAACCATGGAATTACAACTGGTATCGGGCTTTAGCCCCAGTGGTGATCAACCGGAGGCAATTTCGCAACTGGTTCGGGGACTTCGTGATGGCGAAACTGCACAAACCCTTTTGGGTGTAACCGGATCGGGCAAGACCTTCACCATTGCCAATGTCTTGCAGGAGGTACGAAGGCCCGCATTGGTGCTGAGTCACAATAAAACGCTGGCGGCACAATTGTATGGCGAGTTCAAGCAGTTCTTCCCGAATAACGCAGTGGAATATTTTGTTTCGTACTACGATTACTATCAACCCGAGGCCTATCTGCCTGTTTCGGATACCTACATTGAGAAGGATTTGTCGATTAACGAAGAGATCGAAAAACTACGGTTAAGTGTCACCTCCTCTTTGCTGTCGGGGCGTCGCGACATTATTGTGGTTTCGTCGGTCTCCTGCCTTTACGGAATCGGGAATCCCGTCGACTTTCACGAAAAAACCACCTCGTTGCATAGAGGACAGCGTATCAGCCGAAGTAAATTGCTTCACCAACTGGTTGAAGCTCTCTATCACCGGAACGAGCTGGAGTTTAAGCGGGGAACTTTCCGGGTGAAAGGCGATACGGTAGATGTCTTTCTGGCTTACGACGATTATGCCTTTCGGATCCTCTTCTGGGATGATGAGATTGAGGAGATCTACTCTTTCGACCCGCTGACCGGCCGTAAGCTGGAGAATTATGACGAGGCGAAAATCTTTCCCGCTAACATCTTTGTTACTACACAGGAGCGTACACAGCGGGCCATTCGCGAAATTCAGGACGATATGATGGCTCAGGTGGCCTACTTTAAGGAGATTGGGAAGTTTCTGGAGGCTAAACGGCTTAAGGAGCGCGTGGAGTACGATCTGGAGATGATCAGAGAGCTGGGATATTGTTCGGGTATTGAAAACTATTCGCGTTACTTCGATGGCCGCTCCCCCGGCTCACGACCCTTCTGTCTGCTCGACTACTTCCCTACGGACTTTGTCACGATTATCGACGAAAGTCATGTTACCATTCCCCAGATTCGCGCTATGTACGGGGGCGATCACTCCCGGAAACAGAACCTGGTGGAGTTTGGTTTCCGGCTTCCGGCGGCTATCGATAACCGGCCTCTCACCTTTGATGAGTTTGAGGGTGTGGTGGGTCAAACCATCTACGTAAGTGCCACACCGGCCGATTATGAGCTGGCTCGTTCGGAAGGGGTTGTTGTAGAGCAGCTGATCCGGCCCACCGGACTACTCGACCCGGAGATCGAGGTGAAGCCTTCGCTCCGTCAGATAGACGATTTGGTGGACAATGTATTGGAAAGAGCCCGTAGGAACGAGCGTGTACTGGTAACTACCCTCACCAAGCGGATGGCCGAGGAGTTAACCGACTATTTCGGGAAGGTAGCGGTGAGAGCCCGTTATATCCATTCGGATGTCGATACGCTCGACCGGGTAACCATTATGGAGGATTTACGTGCCGGGAGTTTTGATGTGCTGGTAGGGGTGAATCTGCTCCGGGAAGGGCTCGATTTGCCCGAGGTTTCGCTGGTGGCAATTTTGGATGCCGATAAGGAGGGTTTTTTGCGCTCGGCGCGCGCTTTGACGCAGACAGCCGGGCGTGCCGCCCGAAACATCAATGGTAAGGTGATTATGTATGCCGATCATATTACCGACAGTATGGAGCAGACCATTCGCGAAACTGAGAGGCGTCGCCGGCGCCAAATGGAGTACAATCAGCTTCACAATATTCAGCCCCGCCAGATAGAGAAGGCATTAACCTCCATCATGGGCGATCGTACCGGCACAAGACAGTCCGAAAATGATAGCTCGAAAACGGCCTATCGGGTGGCCGATCCTGAGGCGGAGTACACTTCGCGGGCCGAACTCGAAAAGGCGATTGAGGCCACAAGGCGAGAGATGCATAAGGCCGCAAAAGAGCTGGAGTTTTTGGAGGCAGCCAGACTTCGTGACGAGATGTACCGACTGGAGAAGCGGTATAAAATCCTTTTCCCGAATCCTCTCTAAACGGGTGCGGACAGGCTGAGGTGGGTAAGGGTAATCCCTTCAAAGAGCGAAATTTGCCCGCTAAAATTTACCTTTTCGAAATAGGGTTGAATTAATGCCAGAAAGGCGCTGATATTCTCCCGGCTATCCGTGAGTTCGATGACCAGGGGCAGTTTTTCTGAGAACTCCCAACTCTTGTGGGAATAGAGCTCTTTGCCCGATACCACGCCCATGATTCCCTTCAGTACAACGGCATCCTGTACTCCCATCCGTCGCGCGGCATATAGCAGTACCTCGTACAACGGTTGTCTTTTAAACTTATCGGTTGAATCGATCCGGATTCTTACCAGTGTAATACTTTGAAAGGGGTCCATGGTTAGATGAGTTTGGTTATCGACACACCTAAGAATACGGCAACCAAGCTGAGAAAGAGGCTTAAGCCGGCATAGAGGGCAAAGTAGAAGAGTTCGTTGTCGCGTAGAAGCAGCAGATTCTCAGTGGCAAAGGTCGAAAATGTGGTAAATCCGCCGCACAGGCCCACCGTAAGAAAGAGGCGCCATTCGGTCGAAAGCAGGCTTCCTCTTTCGGAGAGGCCGTAAAACAGCCCGATTAAGAGCGAACCCAGCAGGTTTACAACAAGGGTTCCCATCGGGAAAGTGGGACCTGATATCTCCGTGATCCATTTTGAGAGCAGATAACGGGCAATGGTGCCGATACATCCGCCCGAACCGATAATCAAGAGAATTTTCAGTGTGTTCATATTTCGGAGAGCTGTCCGTTCAGGAACCGGGTCTTAAAGAGGGTACGCAAAGGCACAGAGACATTGTCGTTGGCGGCATTGCCGGATGGTTCGTATCCTTTTACAATCCAGGTGTCGAACTTGCGTTGGCTCTCGTATAGAAGAATTACTCTTGCGCCCTGTCCGATATGGCCATAGGTGTCTTTCCCGGTTCCCTGTCCATAGGCCAGACAGATACCCCGCAGCTGTCCGATAAAGTTGTTGTCGTGATCATGACCGGTAAAGAGACCCATCACATTGCCCTGCTCCAGCATGGCTGCATACATTCCGGTATTCACATCGGGCGAACAGACCGGCTCCTGACAGATCCCTATATATTGTTTTGCGGCCACCAGCTCTTTGTATTCCGGTACGGGTATATGAAAAAAGGCGAGGGCTGGCAGGGCCGAACTCTGTTTACGGTACCATGCTATCTGTTCGGCCTTAAGCCAATCGTAGGTGCCCATGGTTTTGGAGTTCAGGCTTGAATGCGAATCCATAAAATAGAGCTCTGCCGCTTTCTCTCTTCCTCGTGATGAAGCCACCGACAAGATATAGTTGCTATTTCCCGGGAGCTCTTTAGGACCCTCCTTTGTGAGGTTGTGCTGATAGGTTTGCAGAATTTTCACGATTTGCGGTTTAGTCAACTCAAACTCCTGATCATGGTTCCCAAAGGCGACGCACCAGGGCAATCCTGTTGCTTCTAACGAATCGCCCAGATTTCTCCAGGCCTTTGCGGTATTGTCGGAGCAGACATTATCGCCGGTCAGCACAATGAGATCGGGTTGCTCCATTGCCACCACAGCCCGCATCATCCTAAGCACGCTATCGGAGCGTAACGAAGGAGTCTTATAGTGAATATCAGTAAACTGCACAATTTTAAACGTGCCATCATTGCGGAATGCCAGAGGCGAAGCGTCACGGCTACCGGCCTCCAATTGAAAAGGACAACCCATCAGAAGCCCCAAGATCAGGATAAAAACGCGCATATCACTTTGTAAAGGTTTGTATAAAGGTAGTGATTTTCCACTTGCGCAGCGCAAGTGGAAAAGTGAAACAGTGATCTGGTGCTGCGCTACGCGCGAGTGCAACAGTGATTGGGTAACTTGTCATGTCGAAGGGGCAGTTACATCCAATTAGGCGGAAAAAGGGAAAGCCTGCAAACTGTGATTTGCAGGCTTTCCGAATTCTCTGTGTTTCAAAGGGTCGGGGTGAGAAGACTCGAACTTCCGACCTCCACGTCCCGAACGTGGCGCGCTAGCCAACTGTGCTACACCCCGTGGCAAAAAGTGGTGCAAATATAGTAAAGTTTTTAGGAGTTGGCCACCACCTTCAGGCTTTCTTCCAGAAGTTGTTTTTTGTCGACCGGTACTACTCCTACCTTTTCGCAAACCTGACCACCGGCCAGGTTGGCGATCTGGGCTACATGCTGAATTTCCAGTCCGGCTACATAGCACATAGTGGCTACTGCAATTACGGTATCGCCTGCACCCGAAACGTCGGCAATGTTCCTTACTGTGGCGGGGAGTAATTTCGATTGTTTACGTGAGCTGTAGAAGATTCCTGCTTCGGAGAGGGTTACCATCACATGTTGAATGCCCTGAACGGTGTGCAAAAATTTCGCTGCTCTCGCCAAACCCTTGATATCCGATTTCTCGAGGCTGATTTCCAGCCCTTCAATAATCTCTTTGAAGTTGGGTTTGAAAAAGGTAACGTAGTTGTAGTTCCGGAAGTTTCTCTTTTTGGGGTCAACAAATATCGGAACCTTATTCTCTTTTGCCCATTCGGTAACTTTCGTGATGATACCCGTGGTGATGGATCCTTTATCGTAATCTTCGAAGATAATGGCGTGAATTGGTTCGGTAGAAAGAATGGTCAATATCCGGTTGAGAAAGGCGGCTTCTGTCTCCTGATCGATGAGCTCGTCGGTCTCCCGGTCTATACGAAGCAGTTGTTGCCCGCTGCTGATTACCCGGGTCTTAATGGTACTGGTACGGCCTTTCCGGGTAAGAATACCGTGGCTGGCCATCTTCTTTTTTCGCAGTAGCTCCATGAGGGTTTCTCCGCCAAAATCGGTACCAATTACCGAACAGAGTACGGGTGTTCCTCCCAAAGCGCTGATATTTACAGCAAGGTTGGCGGCACCCCCTAACCGATTTTCACTTTTTTGAAACGAAAGCACAGGAACCGGCGCCTCCGGCGAGATTCGGTCTACTTTACCCCACATATAGGAGTCGACCATTACATCGCCAATGATCAAAATGTTATAGTTGGAAAACCTGTCGAAGGCCTCCTCAATAAAATGGGGCATGATCTTAAAAGGGTTTGGTATAGTATATCTTTAGACCCGAGGCCGATGGATCGAAAACGACCCTCCTTGCATCATAAAGACGGTTAAGAACATCATTGCCGTAGGTGTTGTCCTCTTCGTAATAGGGTACGATTCTGAATTGGGTTGCGGTAACCGTGCCCTTTAGAAAACGGGCAAAATGGAGATTCAGATTGAATACATAGGCATTCCTTTCCCGGATATAACCACCGCCCGCAGGCGACTGCATTACAGTACTCTCAACGTTGTTCTCGTAATAGAACAGGGTGAGTCGTTTGGGGTATTGGGTCCAGTAAAGCCCCATATGGCTCATCTCTTTGGGTGTAAGAATCAGTTCGGCTTTCGATATAACCATCCCCGATGTCGACATGGAGTCGAGCCATCGGCCGGCATCATCCATATCTGCCAAAAGATCGGCTCCTGACAATCCCTGAATGAAAGCCATTTCGGTAGCAGGCTCTTCCTGATCCAGATAGGGCGCAATTACCGATTCTTCGCGGTTGAACCGATAGCAACTCACTACGATACGTGGATAGAAGTACCAGGTAAGATCGTTGCTGGCGTTGTTTTTGTAATACAAGCGCATAGAGGTCGATCGGACCGACGGATAGAGAATGGCGCCGGTAGCATCGGGTTCGCTACGGGAAAAACGGAAAAGAAACCCGGGAAGAAGTTGTTTAAAGGTTGCGGCATCCATATTTGCACTATCGAGAGCCGTTAGTTGAGATAGCAGAAGGGTATCATCTACCTTAAGACGCAATAGCGTATCAGACACCGAAACAGAGGTTTCAAGCAGCAGATCGGAAGGCGAGAAAAAGAGATCGGGATTGGTAGTCGAATAGTATTCCAGTGAATCGTCGAGAGGGGTGTTCATCCGGAAGAGTTGCAGCGTTAACGAGTCGGTGGGTTTCCCGTAGATAGAGTCAATCTGGATGTAAAGAATCATAGAGTCGGCAGTAACTCCAGCTCCGAGATGTTTCTTTTCCGGGGTAATCTCCATCAGCAAATCGGCCTGTGATACGCCAAAAATCGGATCGAAGTGGTTTCCCATAGAACGCAGATATCCGTGATCGGTTCGGATGGTATCGCCTGTTTGGGTGCGAAGCGAGAGGGAAGAACCATCGAACGAGGCAACTATTGCGTTATCGCCCTGGGGAATGAGATCGCTTCCCAGGGTAAGGGCATTTTCGCTGCAGGATGTAGTTCCGGCCAGAATGGCCAAAACCACCGCGATAAAGAGTGGTTGGGCGGCGCGAAAAATGAAGGAGTTTCTATTCATGGGAGTGAGGAAGGTCAAAGGGTATCGTAAAAATCGGAATAGATCTCAGAACAGAATTCCGGATCCACATGCTTCAAGATCTTTTTTTGTTTGCTTTCGGCCCATTCAATCAGTTGGTTGTCGACTCCGGATCCTGCAACCACCACCGCATCGGAATAGGTTATTGCCAGTTTTGCCAGCCCTTCGTAATCGGGATTTTCCAATACGGCAAGATCCTTCTTGGAGATGCCCTCCATCAGAACCTTCTGTTTGAAGTTTTTCCCAAAACTGTGTTCGAACTGGTCGTCGTACAGAGAATAGACAACCTTGGCATCGGCAAAAATAGGATCTTCGCGTAAGGCCTTTTTTACATAGAGCGGGACCAGGGCGGTAAACCAGCCGTGGCAGTGGATGATATCGGGAGCCCAGCGAAGTTTTCTGACCGTTTCAAGAACGCCGCGGGCAAAAAAGATGGCTCTTTCGTCGTTATCCAGAAAGTGATTGCCATCGGTATCGGTCATGGTATGTTTTCGTCCAAAATAGTCGTCGTTGTCGATAAAATAGACCTGCATACGAGCCGACTGGATGGAGGCAACTTTTATGATAAGGGGATGGTCGGTGTCGTTAATGATAAGATTCATTCCGGAAAGCCGGATTACCTCGTGCAACTGATTACGGCGCTCGTTAACACAACCGTATCGGGGCATAAATGTTCTGATCTCTTTTCCTCTTTCCTGAATTCCCTGTGGTAAAAAGCGGCATAACCTGGAGATTTCCGTTTCGGGCAGGTAGGGTGTAATTTCTTGTGAAATGAACAGTACCTTTTTGTTTTCCATTACTAGCCTCCGCGGTGATTTTTGTTTTGATTCTACAAAATTAAGAATTTTTCTTGAGAAACAGAGATTTCTCTATCTTTGCCCGGTAAAATGTTGTTTACTTTGGGGTTTCTTCGAGTAGTCTCTCCTTCGATTTGCTGACATGAAAATTGTAGAAACACGAGCCGGATTATCCGAACTTATCGCTGTTTATAAGCGCGAGGGGGCAAAAGTAGGATTCGTTCCTACCATGGGTGCGTTGCATGAGGGTCATCTCTCTCTGGTTGAGCAGTCTGTTGCCTCCTGTACAAAAACCGTTGTTAGTATTTTTGTAAATCCCACTCAGTTTAACGATCCGCGCGATCTGGCCAAGTATCCCCGTACGCTTGAGCAGGATATTGCTCTTCTCCGGAGTTCGGGTTGTGATGTTGTGTTTGCTCCCTCGGTGGAGGAGATGTACCCTGAACCTGATACCCGTGTTTTCGACTTAAGTCCGTTCGACAGGGTGATGGAGGGCGCTTCCCGCCCTGGCCACTTCAATGGGGTGGCGCAGGTGGTAAGCAAGTTGTTTGAGTTTGTCAATCCCGACGAGGCCTTTTTTGGAGAAAAAGATTACCAGCAGCTGGCTATTATTCGACTTATGGTTAGGCAGCTGGGGCTTTCGCTTACTATTACCGGTTGTCCTATTGTGCGTGAACCCGACGGGTTGGCCATGAGTTCCAGAAATCGCTTATTGTCGCCGGAGCTGCGTGCTGTGGCTCCCTCTATATACCGTGCTTTGAACGAGGCCACCCTGTTGGGTCGTTCGCTTCCGGTTGAGGTTATACGTGAACGGGTTATTGCGCAAATTAACGGGTCGGCCGGTCTTCAGACAGAGTATTTCGAAGTGATGGATGCCGATTGTCTGATTCCCGTTTCTTCATGGAATAGTGCTCCCCGAATCAGGGGATTTGTGGCTGTCAGAGCCGGATTGATCAGGCTGATCGACAACGTTCCGTTGGGATAGAGCCGGCGGTTTTTACTATTATTGTCTACAGAATGAAAATAGAGATTCTAAAATCGAAACTTCACCGGGTAACCGTTACCGAAGCCAACCTGAACTATATTGGCAGCATCACAATCGATGAGGATTTGCTTGATGCAGCTAATATGATTGAGTTTGAGAAGGTCCAGGTGGTGGATATTAATAACGGCGCCCGTTTAGAAACTTATATCATTAAGGGTGAGAGAGGCTCGGGTGTAATTTGCCTTAACGGGCCGGCTGCACACCTTGTAGCTCCGGGTGATATCGTAATCGTGATGTCGTACGCTTTAATGGATTTTGAAGAGGCTAAACATTTTACCCCCGCTCTTGTATTCCCCGACACCCGTACTAATCGGCTTTTGTAAGTGACAGGATGAGGCGTTTTCTTCGCAATTCACTGCAGTTTCTTCTCTTTTTGGGTATCGCATCGCTTCTTTTATGGATAGCATTTCGCGATATGCCTGCAGAATCGCTGTTGGAAGGGTTTCGTGCGTCGAACGGACTTCTCATTCTTGTTGCGGTTGGCGTGGCCTTTTTCTCTTACCTCTTTCGGGCTTTACGCTGGCAGTTGCTGATTGCCCCTTTGGGGCACACCCCCAAGGTCAGACATGTGTTTTTCAGTGTGATGATAGGCTATCTTGCCAATTTTCTCTTTCCCCGTTTGGGAGAGGTGGCTCGTTGCGGAGCTCTTTCGCGTAAATCGGCTATCCCCGTGGATAAACTTATTGGTACCGTGATTATCGAGAGGGTGGTAGATATGGCCTCTTTGTTGTTGATAACACTTCTTTATACCGCTTTGCGTTTTGATTTTCTGTTCGGATTTATCGAAAAAACTGGCGAATACTTTGATATGCCTGGCAATGATTTTTTGATTGCTCTCTTTATCGGGCTGGTATTATTACTGCTCGGAATGTGGGTTATGTACCGGCTTTTCAAAAAATATTTTCCCAAGGGCAATTTCCGCGACAGGCTTTCCAAATGGGTGCACGGGGTGACACTGGGTTTGCGATCACTGATGGATTTGCACGAAAGATGGGCTTTTCTGCTCTATACTCTCCTTATCTGGATGTCCTACTTTTTCATGACTTATCTGCTTTTCCTGGCCATCCCTGCTACTGCCCATCTCTCTCTTGCCGATACTGTTTTTATTCTGGTGATCGGTTCGTTTGCTTTTGTGATTCCGGCTCAGGGCGGCATCGGCTCTTTCCATCTGATGATCTCGCTCGGACTCACAATTCTGGGTGTTTCAAGAGCCGATGGTTTGGTTTATGCCACCCTTTCGCATGGCGTTCAATCGTTGTTTGCCGTTGTTCTCGGTGCGTTGTCGTTTGTTCTGCTCTTTTCCGGATATCGTAATCACTCCTCTGTTCAATCGAAATAAGGTATGGATGCGCTCGAACTGATTTCATCAAAAATCTTTCTCTCCCCCTCAGGTATGCAGAGAGAACTTGCCAGGCAACGCTTTCTGGGACGAAAGATTGTCTTTACCAATGGCTGTTTTGATGTGTTGCACCGGGGACATGTGGAATATCTGGCAAAGGCCGCTTCGCTGGGGAATTTTTTGCTGATAGGCCTTAACACCGATGCATCGGTCAGGCGGTTAAAGGGGCCCTCACGGCCGGTAAACAACCAGGACGCCCGGGCTTTGGTTCTGGCCTCCCTCTCCTTTGTTTCGGCTGTATGTCTGTTCGATGAGGATACCCCCTATGACTTAATCAGAGAGGTTGAACCCGACTTTCTAGTGAAGGGCGCCGATTATAAACCCACCGAAATTGTGGGTTCGGATCTGGTGTTGGCAAAAGGAGGAGAGGTGATTACCATCCCGCTTACACCCGGATACTCTTCTACTTCCATCCTCTCGAAGATCTGATTTCTCCGGTTCCTTTTTGTATCTTCGTGGCCATATCATCTAATTCTATCTTGCAATGAAGAGATTTATTGTTGCAGTTATATTTTTCCAGACTCTTTTGTTCCGTGCTATTGCGGTTCCCGATGAGGGAATGTGGTTACCCAAGTATATCGGGAAGAATGCAAAGGAGATGAAGAAAATGGGTTTTAAGCTATCGCCCGCATCTCTTTATCATGATACCCAGGCCAGCGTGAAAGATGCGGTTGTCTGGTTTAACGGGGGGTGTACCGGTGAGATTGTATCGCCCGAAGGTCTCCTGCTAACCAACCATCATTGCGGATACGGAGCCATTGTAAAACATAGTACCCCCGATAATAATATTCATGACAAAGGGTGGTATGCCGCAACAAGAGCCGATGAGAAGCCTAACCCCGGAATGTGGGTGAGTATTCTGGTAAGAATGGATGATGTAACCGAACTGCTTCGTGCAGCTGCAGGCCAGCTCACCGGAAGTGCACGACAGGCTGCGGTTGCGGCAGAGGTCAGAAAGTTGGTTGCACAAGCCACAGAGGGAACGCATTATGAGGCTTTTGTCAGGGAGGCCTATCAGGGGAACGCCTCCTACCTTTACGTGATGGAGCGTTTTACCGATATCCGTCTGGTGGGTACACCGCCCAACGCCGTGGGAAATTTTGGCGGAGATACCGATAATTGGGAGTGGCCCCGTCACACCGGCGATTTTTCTATGTTTCGTATCTATGCCGGGAAAGATAACAAACCGTCCCCCTATTCGCCCGATAATGTTCCCTACAAGCCGCGTCACTACCTTCCTGTTTCTATCAAAGGCGTTCATGAGGGTGATTTTACCATGGTGTATGGTTTTCCCGGTTCGACCAACCGTTATGAAACCTCCTTCGGTGTGAAACAGGCATCGGATATTGTTAATCCCGCAATCGTGGCGCTCAGAGAGATGCGTCTGCAACACTGGAAGTCGGAGATGGATAAGGATGAGGCGATTAAGCTGAAATTGGCCTCATCGTACGCCAGCATTGCCAACTATTGGAAATATTATATCGGACAGACTGAACAGCTGCTCCGACGAAAAGTTTATGAACAGAAACAGGAGGAAGAGGCTGCATTCTTGCGCTATTTTTCGGGCGATACGGCTATGTCGGCTGTTCTGCCTGCCATGAAGGCAGCTTACAGTGCCATTGAGCCCTACGCTCTTCACCAGGTATATATGTCGCAAGGTCTTGGTGCTTCAGCGTTGCTGACGGCGTCCCGTTCGTTTACGCAAATCCTCTCTCTTCTCTCCTCTTCCGATTCGGCACGGCTGATTCAGGCTGCCGACAGAGTAAAATCTCTGCGTTTGTCGATACAAAACAGTGCCCATCTCCCTTCCGACCGGAAAATTACGGCAACCTTTCTGGAGATGTATTTTCGTAATATCCCCTCCGATCAGCAGCCCGACTACTTTGTACAGCTCGTAAAGGGCTGGCAGAAGCAGGATGCTGAGGGTTTCTCTGCTTACGCCGATAAGCTCTACAACGAGAGTCTTCTTATCAATGATGCGCTTTTTGAAACTTTTGTGCAGAATCCCACGGCCGCCGCTCTTGAAAACGATCCGGCCTTTCGTCTTGTCACGGCAATTGTATCGAATTACAGCGTAAAATATCAACCGGTTTTTAATCGGTTCCAACAGGAAATTGCTCCTCTTCGCACAAAGTTTGTTCAGGGGAAGTTGTTGATGGCCGGAAACAAGCTGACCTACCCCGATGCCAACTCTACCCTGAGGATAACGTATGGCTCTGTGTTGGGCTACAATCCCCGGGATGCGGTCTCCTTTTCGTACAAGACTACCCTTGATGGGGTGATGGAGAAGGAGAAGCCCGGAGATGAGGAGTTCGATGTGCCTGCCGCCATGAAATCGCTCTACGAGACGAAAAATTTTGGGCCTTATGCAGGACAAGAGAAGATGCTTCCTGTCAATTTCCTTACCAACAACGATATTACAGGGGGTAATTCAGGCAGCCCGGTTTTGAATGCGAAAGGGGAACTCCTGGGTTTGGCCTTCGATGGCAATTGGGAGGCAATGAGTGGTGATATCGCCTTCGATTCGCGGTTTAAGCGTTGTATCAATGTGGATATTCGCTATGTCTTGTTTTTGATAGACACTATGGGTGGAGCCACTCATCTGATTGAGGAGATGGATATTGTCGAGTAGTTTTTCTATGTTGTTGTTATTTTATACAAATGATGTATCAACTTCATGAGGTAGTTTCTGCGAAACAGAAACAGCAGTTTTTGGATTTTCCCTCCAGGCTTTACCAATCGGAGGCCAATTGGATTCGTCCCTTAGACAAGGATGTCGAGGCTGTTTTCGATCCCAAACAGAACAAACTTTTTCGAAGCGGTAAGGCTATTCGTTGGATTCTCGCTAACCCTAAGGGAGAGATTGTAGGTAGGGTTGCTGCCTTTTTCGAGAGTAAGTCGGCCAATAAAAATCAGCAACCTACTGGGGGAATGGGCTTTTTTGAGTGCATCCAGGATCGCGAAGCTGCATTTGTGTTGTTCGATGCCTGTCGCGATTGGCTTGCTGCGCAGGGGATGGAGGCCATGGATGGCCCCATTAATTTTGGTGACCGGGATAAGTTCTGGGGGTTGCAGGTAGATGGTGATTTTCCTCCTCTTTACGGGATGTTCTACCATAAGTTATACTACAGGGAGTTTTTTGAGTCATATGGTTTTCAGAGTTATTTTGAGCAGTATACCTACCATGAGAAGATTGCCGGAGGTGGGCTTTCTGTTCATATCAGAGAGAAGGCCGACAGAATCTTTAAAGATCCGCTCTATCATTTCCGCATGCTCGAACGCAAGAATGCGGCTCGTTATGCCGAAGACTTTATGACGGTCTTTAATAAGGGCTGGGCCAAATTCCCGGGTGTGAATCCCATCACGAAGGTTCATGCCATGGCGCTTCTGAATAGTATGAAACCCATCATGGACGAACGGCTTCTCTGGTTTGGCTATTATGACGACGAACCCATTGCCTTTTTTCTGATGATGCCCGATATAAATCAGATTGTTCGTTACCTTAACGGTAAGTTTGGTCTTTGGCAAAAAATTCTCTTTTTCTATCACTTAAAAATCCGAAAGAGCATAAAAGGGCTAATCGGCATTATATTTGGGGTGGTTCCCCAGCATCAGGGGAAAGGAATAGAGGGGGCTCTGGTGGTTTCGTTCGAAAAGGTAGCGCTTCGCAGCGACTTTCCTTATACCGATTTGGAACTCAACTGGATTGCCGATTTTAATCCGGCAATGATGAAGGTGGCCGAACAGGTAGGCGGGAAGATCAGGAAAATACATATCACCTATCGTTTCTTGTTCGACCCGACAAAGCCTTTCCAGAGAGCCCGTAAGATGAACGTACGTGATAGGGAGAACCCGCAAAACGATTCGGAAAAATGAAGAAGGTGGCCCTTAAAGTAGTAGGAATCTCCTACAGTCAGACCCAGTCGGGTGCTTATGCTCTCATCCTGGGTGATGAGCAGGAGCGTAGAATTCCTATTATTGTCGGGGCTTTTGAGGCGCAGGCCATTGCCATTCAACTGGAGGGGCTCCATCCTCCACGGCCTCTTACGCACGATCTCTTTCATCATATGGCATTGGCTTTCGGTATTCATGTAACGGAGGCCTTCATCTATAAGCTGGAAGAGGGTGTCTTTTTTGCCCGGCTTGTTTGTACCAACGAGGAGCGGACTCCGGTGGCTCTGGAGTGCAGAACTTCCGATGCAGTTGCCCTGGCCCTTCATTTCGATGCACCAATCTACGCTACAGAAGAGATTCTCCAAAAGGCGGGCATTTCTCTCCATGAGGTTGCCGAGGCCCCCGAAGATAATCCCGATGACAAGGTTGAGGAACCCGTCGAAAAAGATCTGGATTTTCTGGAACATCGGCTTGCCGAAGCGGTTGAAAGGGAGGATTATGAAGAGGCCTCACGTATCCGCGATGAGATTCGGCGTATTAAAGGGCTTCCCAATGCCTGAATCCTTTGCAACGGAGTAGATGATGAAAGAAACGGGGAGGGTCATAAAATCGACCGGCAGTAGGGTTACGGTTCAAGCCGAAAACAACGAACAATTGTGGGTTTGTAAAGTGAAAGGGAAATTTCGGATTTCCGGAATCCGGAGTACCAGTCCTGTGGCTGTTGGCGACAAGGTAGAGATAGATTTGCCCGACGATTCGTCAACCGGAATGATCACCGCTATTCTGCCCCGTAAAAATCATATCGTTCGTAAGGCCTCCAATCTCTCGCACGAGTCGCACGTACTTGCCTCCAATCTTGATCAGGCACTGCTTGTGGTTACCCTTACCCATCCCGAGACGCCAATCGAGTTTATTGATCGTTTTCTTGTGGCTGCCGAGGCCTATCGAATACCGGTTTGGCTCATCTTCAATAAAACGGATCTCTGTTCGCCCGATCTGCTTGAAAAACTAGACGGGCTTGAATCGCTCTATCGTTCGATAGGGCTCAATACCCTTCGCACTTCGGTGGTACTCGGGCAGAATATTGCCGAATTATCAGCTATTCTGGAGGGGAAGATTTCGCTGATTTCAGGGAACTCAGGGGTAGGCAAATCATCGCTTGTGAATGCCGTAGATCCCTCCTGCAATCTTCGGACGGGTCATATTTCCGAGGCTCATCTTACCGGAAAACATACCACCACCTACGCCGAAATGCACCGGATTAACCGCAATGGCTTTGTGGTGGATACGCCTGGCATTAAGGGATTTGGGATGGTTCACATGGAGCGGGAAGAGATTTACCACTTTTTCCCGGAGATGTTTGCCGTTTCGGAGCATTGTCAGTTTCATAACTGTTTGCATCTGTCCGAACCACGGTGTGCTGTGCGAAAGGCGGTTGAAGAGGGCAAAATTGCACTGTCGAGGTATTGCAGTTATCTGGGGATAATGGAGGAGTTCGACGAGGGCAAATACCGATCGGCGGGTTATTGAGTCGGTTGAGCCGCGATTAGCTGTTGCGTTGGGCAATATAGGCTGTGAGACGTTTCAATGAATCACCGGCCTCCGAAGCCGGGAGAGTCTCCAGCCACTGCAGTGCTTGTTGCTGAAAGTTGGCCATCACCTCTTCGGCATATGCAATGCCTCCGGTTTCTTTGACCAGTTCCCAACCCGATTTCACTGCCTCGGGATTGTTGTCGGCTATCTGCGACAGGAGAGTGGCCCTCAGCTCAGGAGTGGTTTTGGAAAGCGCATATATGAGGGGAAGTGTAATCTTTTTTTCGCGAATGTCGTTTCCTGTAGGTTTCCCGATATCTCCTTTAGGTTGAAAGTCGAAGATGTCGTCACGGATCTGAAAGGCCATACCCAGACACTCCCCAAAGTGACGCAACCGATCTGTTTGTTCCGGGGTTGCTCCGGCCGAAATGGCCCCGTTTTCGGCGCAATTGGCAAAGAGTGTAGCGGTTTTTTTCCGGATAATCTCGAAATAGAGGGGTTCGGTGATATTCAAATGCTGCGAAGCCTCCTCCTGAAGCATCTCCCCTTCGATTAACTCCTGCACCGACCTGCAACCATTGCCCAGCAGATCGAATGAGCCTGTGTCGACAGCCAGGCTTAACCCTTTCGAAAGCAGAAAGTCGCCGGCCAACACGGCCGATTTATTCCCCCACAGGGTATGGAGCGACGGACTGCCCCGACGTTCGTCGGCTTCGTCGACAATGTCGTCGTGAATCAGTGTCGCGTTGTGCAGCAACTCAATAAGAGCTGCCCCGATATAGGCCTTATCGGTAACCGGACCAAAGAGTTTTGCCGAGAGCAATACCAACAGGGGGCGGATCTGCTTTCCTCTCTGCGCCAGAATCTGCGTGGTAATCTGGTTTAAATGGGCCACATTGCTGGAGAGAATGGCCGAATAGCGGGCATCAAAAATGTCCAACTCCTCAGCGATGGGTCTGCGAATATGTTCTAATTCCTGTTGCATGGATTGAATAATCGCACAAAAATAGCAAAAGCTCTGTTATATGGAGGGGCAGGCCTCTTTTTCGCCCGTGGTTAGCGCCGACGGTATACCACAAAGGCAAAAGGGTAGGGGTGTCGGTTGTCCGAGGGGTGTTCGGTCCGTGATATCTCTTCCCAGATTTCGGGTTCGATGGCAGGGAAGAAGGTGTCGGCAGCAAAGGAGTGGTCGATGTGTGTTATATATAACTTCCGGGCGAGCGGGAAAAACTGCTTATAGACAAATCCGCCTCCAATCACAAAGTTCTCCTGATCAGGATCACAAACGGAGAGTGCCTCGTCGATAGATGCCGCCATGGTGCAGTTAGGAAATCGTTCGCCCGGAATGTCGTTAAGTACCACATTGGTTCGTCCGGGAAGCGCTCCTCCGGGCAACGACAAAAAGGTGTTTTTCCCCATAATAACAGTGCGTCCGCTTGTAACACGCTTGAAATATTTCAGGTCGTCGGGCAGATGACAGAGGAGACGGTTCCCGATTCCAATGGCGTTTTCGCGGGCAACGGCAACAATGATGGAGAGAGGGGGCAGCGGATGCATAGAGAGTAATTATACCGAAATCTCCCCTTTGATAGCGGGGTGGGGGTCGTATCCGGCGATTTGTATGTCTTCGTATTTGAAATCGAGCACCTTATGTACTTCGGGGTTCAGAATGAGTCGGGGCAGGGGGCGAGGGGTTCGGGTAAGTTGCAACCGACATTGCTCGATATGGTTCTTGTATATGTGAGCATCGCCCAGTGTGTGAACAAAATCACCCGGTTCGAGTTCGCATTCACGGGCAACCAGGTGAAGCAGAAGGGCATAGGATGCAATGTTAAAAGGAACCCCCAGAAATACATCACAACTCCGCTGGTAGAGCTGGCAGGAGAGCCTTCCGTTGGCCACATAAAACTGGAAAAGCAGATGACAGGGAGGTAAGGCCATACGGTCTATTTCGGCCACGTTCCAGGCGCTTACAATGTGCCGGCGGGAGTCGGGGTTGGTTTTCAAGTCGTGGAGAAGACGGGCAATCTGGTCGATATATAGCCCGTCGGGGGTTGGCCAAGCCCTCCACTGGGCGCCGTAAACCGGCCCCAGATTGCCTTCTGCATCGGCCCACTCATCCCAGATGGTTACCCCGTTTTGATGCAAGTAAGCTATGTTTGTACTTCCCTGTAAAAACCAGAGCAGTTCGTGGAAAATAGAGCGGGTATGCAGTTTTTTCGTGGTCATCAGGGGGAACCCCTCGGAGAGGTCGAAGCGCATCTGATAACCGAAAACGCTCAGAGTTCCAGTGCCGGTGCGATCGTTTTTTTCGATCCCTTTGGTGAGAATGTGCTCCAGTAAAGTGAGATAGGGCTGCATGGGGAATGCTGTTTTCGAGAGGATAAACTTACGGAATTAAGTCGAATTGCCCAATGATAGAGTGAGCTCAAAGTTTGCCTTACACCATCCGCTCCAGGAGGTCGATCCGGATCCGCCGGTCCGGAACGTGTCGTAAAACCAACAGCTGCTTTTCTGGCGGATGGTTATTTTCCTGCTGAGCCGCCACTCTAACCATAGCCCCAGTTGAGTCGCCCGTCCGGTGCAGGGTGTTGATGAATAGTGCGATATTGCCGATCGTTGCATTGTATACAGTGTCTCCATTCCTTTTTGGGAGCTTATCCGGGCAGCCCATATTTCGGCCTTGAGCGGGATCCGGGTTCCGGTATAGCGAAGGGTTCCGCACAGCAGAGCCCCTTTCTTTGCTGCGCCTGGCTCTGCCAACAGGGCACCTGTTATTTCTGTCTTGAGCAGAACGGTGGGTGACGGGCGGAAGCTCCCCGAGTATTTTAGTCGATGTAAAATTTTGGGTTGCGGAAACTCTTCGTTGCTTCCCTGCACCGGGCCATTCTCCTGCTTCATTTTTATCCGGTAGTCGAGTCTGAGAATGGTTCCCTCCCGGCCATTTTGTTCTCCCCGAAAGCCTATCTGCCAGCCCTTCGTAGGCCCGTTGGCCCGGTATTTCGGGAATCCCGATTGATAGAAATCACCGTATGCCGTTACTGACAAGCCATTTGTAACCTTTTTGGAAAGATGAATGTACACCCCCTCCTCATTGGCATTTTTTGAAGATTGTCCGAATCCTCTTCCCAGGGGTGCCGCATACCAGCGATTATAGTTTCGGTATGCTCCCTCTACCGTAAATCCACCCCCTGGTCGTGTCTGAATCCCGGCATAGAGTGCTTTTCCGACGCTGTTGTACCCGGCCCACTCCCCAAATAGTTGTGCTTTTCCGGTTTTGATCCTAAGGTGAATCCCATAGTTTTCGTGGCGGGCTCCCCTGACAGTTCCGGCAGCGAAATAGGAGGTGTTAGTCATAACCGGAATGTTATATCGGAGATTGACATACCGGAGTCCTCCGTCTATAATGGTTCCGGAATAGCCCACCGTGGCACCTGCGGCAGCTTCGCGGACATTGTTTTTTCTCTCCCTCTCTGTGGGGGTTCTGTGCAAACCGCCCGTGGGGAAAGAGCGGATTGACCAGCCCTTGTTTTGCATCGGATTCGGCCCTAAAATAGCGTCTCTGCGACGGATCGATCCAAATCCTTCAAAACTCCACCTGCCCTGCTCCATCCGAAATGCCAACCCCCTTTCATAGTCCGTTTCATTATAACCCGTGTGGGGGGTGAAACCTCTTCCCGGCCTGGCTCCATCGGCCACAAAACCGGCTTTTCTGAATCCGAAGCCCTGGCCGACTATTAATCCGTATCCGGCATGGATTGTAAAATCGCCCAACAGAACGCTCGACAGTTGGGGAAGGACTCCCGGAAGAGGATTCTGCAGTAGAAGATATCCCGACAGATAATCGTAAAGTGTTGCAGAACCCCTGAATTGAAAAGGTTCACCCGCATCTTTCTCGGCCGAAAAACCGAT
>CAYVJA010000037.1:0-7498 GCA_964451605.1 uncultured Bacteroidales bacterium
CCAGATGGTATCGCCCGCCGCATAGACATCGCGATCGGTAAAAAGATGGATTTGCTCGGGTGCATAACGCGCCTGAAACCCCAGCTCCTGAGCAAAGAGCCGGGTAAAAGCAGCGGGAAGACGCGAAGACTGCTGGGCTGTGGCAAGAGAAGAGAAGATGCCCGAAGCAGCAACAAAAAGAGCAAGAGAAAGACGCAATAAAACGGAGAGCTTCATAAAAAACAGCTTTACAGTCAGAGAATGCGCAAACCTGCTCGAAATTATGAATAACTTTTTGTGTATGCAATACTGAAAAATGTTTTTCTTTTTACAATTCTGCGAAGTGGATTGTTGGATTTGCAAAATCCATTTTCTAGCTTTGGAATAATTTCTGCTCTATTCCCGTTTCCATGACAATAGGTGCTGCTACACGTTCGGGCAGTTCTTTTTCGGCCCAAAGGATTTTCTCCCGGTGGATGGTTTTGTGGGTATGCGCTTTTGGGGTGGGTTGCGGCGCGTTGTCGGCCTCGGTGGCTCCAGATTGTGGTGGAAGGAACCGACAGAGCAGGAGGAGTGGGGATGGTGCATTTGCGGGAAACGCAAATGTAAGTGTAGTAGTGTAACAGTGAAACAGTGCTTCAAAGTGCAATTGCACTTTGAGTGCTCTAGTGCTGCGCTGCGCGCAGAAACGAAAAAAGGTGTCTCGAAAGCAGTTGACTTTAGAGGCACCTTTGTTCGGGAAGAAGTTGTTGACCTACCAGGATTCGAACCTAGACTGACAGAACCAAAATCTGAAGTGCTACCATTACACCATAGGTCAATGATTTCGGTTTACGCGGTGCAAATGTACACTATTTCGGCAAAGTTGCAAATCGGCAAATCGAATTTTTCCCCTGCCCGGGAGGGTGAATTATGCCTCTTTCAGGATGGAGAGGCAAAAGGCAATGGCCTCATCTACGCGGGTAACGGGTTCGGTGGTAAGGGTAAGTTTGTCTTTTGTCTCTTTCATCCGAACCTGTCTGGGGTGGGTGCGCACATAATCGATGATTGCCGTAAAGGCCGATGATTGGTAGAAGGCCGATTGAGGATCGGGGATAAAGGAGGCTACCATACGCCCGCCCTTCATTACAATTCGTTCTATTCCGAGCCGTTGTGCCAGCCAGCGCAACCGTACCACCTCCAGCAGCTCGTTGGCGGGGCCGGGCAGCGGGCCGAATCTGTCGATCATTGACTCCCTGAACCGAATCAGTGCCTCCTCATCTTTCATGGTATCGAGCTCGCGGTAGAGGCGGACGCGCTCGGTTACATTGGCCACATAACTTTCGGGCAGCAGCAACTCCAGATCGGTATCAATCTGACAGTCGGCCGACCAGAAAAAGGCCTCTCGTCTCCTGTTCGAAACCGACAGAAAAGAGGGAGGCGGTTCGGGCGGCATTGCGGCAGGAGAGGTTAAAGAGGTTGAAGAGGTTGAGGCCTCCTGCGCATCGGCATCAAAGAGCGAGGAGAACTCCTCGTCATGCAGCTCCTGCATGGCTTCCATTAAGATACGCTGATAGGTTTCGAAACCCATCTCGGCAATGAAACCACTCTGTTCGGCACCCATCAGATTACCCGCTCCTCTGATGTCGAGATCCTGCATGGCAATATGGAAGCCACTTCCCAGCTCCGAAAATTGTTCAATGGCCATAAGTCTGCGCCGTGCCTCGGGAGTGAGCCCCGAAACGGGAGGGGTAAAGAGATAGCAGAAGGCCTTTCGGTTTGAACGGCCCACCCGGCCACGGAGCTGATGCAGATCGGCCAGCCCGAAATAGTGGGCGTTCAACACAATCATGGTGTTGGCATTGGGCACATCGAGCCCCGACTCTACAATAGAGGTGGAGACCAACACATCGTAATCGCCGGCCATAAAATCGAGCATGATCTTCTCCAGTTTCTCGCCATCCATCTGGCCGTGGGCGGAGATGGTCTGCACTTTAGGACAGAGATTCCGGATCATCAGTTCAATCTCATGCAGGGCGGTTACACGGTTGGCCACAAAGAAGACCTGCCCTCCGCGCGACACCTCATAATCGATGGCTTCGCGCACCAACTCCGGATCGAACACATGTAACTCCGTTTGAATGGGATGGCGATTGGGAGGGGGCGTGTTGATAATAGAGAGCTCGCGGGCACCCATCAGCGAGAACTGCAGCGTACGCGGAATGGGGGTTGCGGTCAGAGTAAGGGTATCGACCGAAACCTTCAGCGCCCTGAGTTTCTCCTTTACCGCAACGCCAAACTTCTGCTCTTCGTCGATGATGAGTAAACCCAGGTCTTTAAAGAGCACGTCTTTCCCGATAAGACGGTGAGTCCCGATCAAAATATCGACCTTCCCTTCGGAGGTATCGCGCAGGGTTTTTCGAATCTCGCCCACGCTCTTCAGACGGCTTACATATTCAACCCTGCAGGGAAAATTGGCCAGACGCGATGAGAAGGTGTTAAAATGTTGCAACGCCAAAATAGTGGTGGGAACCAATATCGCAACCTGTTTGTTATCGGTCACCGCCTTAAAGGCAGCACGAACCGCAATCTCGGTCTTTCCGAAACCCACATCGCCGCACACCAGATGATCCATGGGATAGGGCTCCTCCATGCCTGCCTTCACCGCCTGCGTGGCCTTCAGCTGATCGGGGGTGTCTTCGTACATAAACGAAGCCTCCAGCTCCTGCTGCAGATAAGAATCGGCCGAAAAGGCAAACCCTCTCACCTCCTTTCTGCGGGCGTACAAAAGAATCAGGTCGCGGGCAATATCCTTTACCTTCTTTTTGGTACTCTGCTTCAGATTTTGCCAGGCAGCACTCCCCAACTTATTGATTTTGGGCAGTTGCCCCTCCTTGCCCCGGAATTTCGATATTTTGTGGAGGTTTTGGATATTCACATAAAGGATGTCCTGATCGCGGAACACCAGCCGGACCGACTCCTGGTACCTGCCGTTCAGTTCCACCTTTTCGAGCCCCCCGAACACCCCGATGCCGTGGTCAATATGAACCACATAATCGCCGGGATGGAGCCCGAAGAGCTCCTGAATGGAGAGCGACTCACTCTTCGTGAATTTATGCTGAACCTTATATTTATGGTAACGGTCGAAAATCTGGTGATCGGTATACCAGGCCACCGCCAGATCCTTGTCGTAGAAGCCCTCATGCACGATACCCGGCAGCGCCTCAAAACCCGCCTTGTGGGGAAGTTCACTCAAAATAGCACGCAGTCGCTCAAACTGTTTGGGGTTCTCGCTCAGAAGACTCACCTTCACCCCCTCCTGCCCCATCTCTGCAAGGTGCTCCGAAAGGAGTGCAAAGTTCTTGTGGAAAAGAGGCTGAGCAGCAGTACGAAAAGTAAAGAGGGTATCCCCCGAAGGCGTCTCTTCGGTCTCGGGGTTAAACCGGATATGGGGATATCGCAAAAGAGCTGAAATCAGTCCCGAAGCAGGGAGAAACAGCAGATCGGCCTTTACACTCTCCTCCCCTTCGGGATGTAATACCGACAGTTCACGGTCGAGAGGCACCTGTTCCCAGATCCTGACAGAGAGCGAATAGTTTCGGCTCCATAGGAAAACCCTGCCCGGGATCAGCGAAAAGAGCGCCGAAGGAGACTCCTGGCCCATTAACTTATGTACATCGGGCACGATAAGCACCGAATCGACTCTCTGTTCCGACAATTGGGTATCGACATTAAAAACCCGGATACTCTCTACCTCCTCTCCAAAAAAGTCGATCCGATAGGGCTGATGCGAAGCATACGAGAAGATATCGACAATCCCCCCCCGAATGGCAAACTGTCCCGGCTCATAGACAAAGTCGGCCATCTGAAAGCCGTAAGCGCTCAGCATTTCATGCAAGAATGAGATGGAAATCTTCTCGCCGGTGGTTAACGTAAGGGTATTCCGCCCCATCGAGTCGGCCGAGAGTACCTTCTCCTGCAACGCCTCGGGATAGGTAACCACAATGAGAGGATTGGCCGGATTCTGCTTGGTAATGCGCGAAATCACATGATTTCGCATAATCATATTGCCTTCGTCGGGCCGAAGCTGGTTGGAGGCCCGACGGTACGAGGAGGGTAAAAAGAGGACCGAATCGGGATCGCAGACCGTTTGAAGGTCGGCGAAAAAATAGGCAGCCTCCTCTTTATCGTCTATCAGAATCAGATGAACACCCGGAATCCGGGAGCAAAGAGCACCGGCCACAAGGGCCTGCGAAGAACCGTAGAGCCCCTGTAAACACAAAGAGACCCCGCCGGCGACAGCTGTTTCTATCTCCGGAAGCCGCTTATGTTGCGTATAGGGATTGTACATTCCAACTATTTTGAACGTGCGCAAAAATAATTGATTTTTAGATAAAAAATGGTCTCATTTTTGTGGCGAATAATCAAAACTCATTTTAGATTTATCCATAAACACTCCCTGCAACATTCCGATCCTTAAAAGCGTAAAGGTTTCATTCACTAAAAAAAGACGGGTATGAAAAGTAGCTTACGGTTTCTCAGCCTCTGTATATGGGTATTTCTGCCCGTTACAGCATCAGAATTATGGGCACAAAGCAGTGACCAACTGCCTGCGCCGCTCAAAGCACGAATCGAAAAGGCACAATCCATTCGTGCATCGGGTTCGCCCGAACAGATCTACATTCTTACCGACCGCGATCTTTACGCTGCGGGCGATACCATCTGGCTCAGTGCCTGGGTGCTGAGCGATCAGACGCTTCTGCCCGCCCATCAGAGTAAACTGCTCTATATAGATCTGATCAACCCGGACCGGCAGGTTTCACAGGATCTGGTGGCAGAGATTGTAGGCGGGGTGGGAAACGGCTATTTTGTACTCTCAGAAAACCTGGACAGCGAAGGAATCTTCCAGATTTGTGCCTACACGCGGTGGAATCTCAACTTCGGCCCCGAATATCTCTTCAGTAAGACCATTCCCGTCTGGCAAAAGACCGTAGAGGAGGCACCCCGCCGAAGCGGATACCAGATCGTGGTACGGGGAATGAGCAACCGGAAGGTATGGCGCAGAATCGACGCCGGAAGTGACGCCGGGAACAAACAGACGGCCTCTAAGGGTATGCAACTTTCCGACACTCTGCTCCTGCCCGATGTACAATTTCTCCCCGAGGGGGGAAAATGGATTGCCGGATTCCCCTCACGCGTGGCCTTTAAAGCCATCGGACCCGATGGATACGGGGTACCGGTTGAGGGTGTAATTGTAGATGAGAAGGATTCTGTTTGCATCCGGTTTGCCACCGAACATCTGGGTATGGGTTCATTCCTGATGGTTCCCGAAGCCGGGAAAACCTACAGAGCCCGAATGGTATGGGGGCAGGAGATTGGTCTTCCCAAAGTTTACACTATGGGGTCGACCATGCAAATCCGTTCCGGGAAGGAGAATAACCTGTTCATTACCACCTATTCGGGGAAAAACCGTCTTACCGATACCCGGCCGCTCTACCTGACGGTGCGGGCACTCGACCATCTTTGGGCCACCTATACGGTACCTGCCGGTTTGGCTAAGAGTACACTGGAAATTGCCGAAAAAGATTTGCCGGGAGGGTTAATCGAGTTTACCCTCTTCGATGCTGAGGGAAACCCTCTTTCGGAAAGACTGTTATTTATGAATCCCGCTTCAAGAGAGATAGACCTTTCGTACGAAACCAAAATTAAAGATGCCCCCGTTCCGGACGATGGGTCGGGATCATTCCTGGAGCTGACGCTGCATACCCGTTCGGGTATCGATAATAAACCCGTTTCGGCAATGGTGGCACTATCGGTTACCGATACCCTCTTTGCTCCTGCCGATACCCTGCGTGCAACCCTTCGCAGCCGGATGCTCCTCTCCTCGTCATTACGCGGAAGGGTAGAAAACCCGGAATATTACTTTCAGCGCCCCTTCGGAGAGATTCGCGAGCAGTTGGATCTGGTCATGCTCACCCATGGATGGCGAAGCTTCGCATCACAACCCGATACGGCCACCTTTATTTACCCTCCTGACAAGAACTTCTCTGTTTCGGGACAATTAACGGACATCTTTAATAAAGCATTGAATAACCAAAGGATATCGCTGCTTGTACAGGGAGAGTACTCTTTTGCACAAGAGGAACGGAGCGACGAATCCGGCCGTTTCTCCTTTCAGGATCTTCCACTTACGGGAATGAGTTACCTCACTCTCATGGTCCAGAAAGAGAACAGTAAAAGGAAGCGGTTCAACGTGGGAGTAACGCTCGATAAGATGGTAGAAATAGAGAAACCCTCCTATCCCGAACCCGATCTCCCGCCCACGGGAGGAGAAAGTCTGCTGGCTCTCTATAACAAGGCCAAAAGCATCGAGCAGGCCCTGATCGACAGCCTCGCCCGTTTACCGGGAATGCAATATATAGAAGAGGTTTCCATCACCGGGAAACGGATTATTCCCAACTCCTACAACCGCAACGGGCCGGGCAACGCCGACATCGTACTCGACGAACAGCAACTGATGAAATACGATCGGTTTAACAGTTTGCTCGATGTGCTTCAAAATGAAGTGCCGGGTTTCGGAAAGGGCTTTATTTCGTCCGATAATCTCTACTTCTCGCGCACTTCCAATTTCTTCTACCGGCCGGTTTTCTCCATAGACGAAAGGAGTGTCTCCTTCAGGGTAGATGGCGAGAACATTGAGCAGATTATTGCGGAAGATATGACCGGAGAAAGCGAAAGCAATTCGTGGTATAGCCTGAATGCTCAATTCGAACAGCTGGAAGAGGCGTTAAATTCCATTTCGGTAAACGACATTGTGGGAATTGAGGTGATGACCTCGCGCAACCGCATCTGGGTGTACGACAACACGGCATTGATGGCCATGTCGCTCGACTTTAGGCCCCCCTGTTTTATAGAGATTACCACCAAAGACGGGGCAGGTGTTACCCAGTATTATCAACCCACCGGCATTCATCAATTGCGTATCAGAGGTATTACCCCTCAAAAACAGTACTATCTGCCCAAGTATATCCCATCCGATTATGTCGACCGCTTTCTCTACCACCGACAGCCCACCCTCTACTGGGAGCCCGCGCTCACCACGGGAGAGGAGGGAACAGCCAAAATTTCCATCCCGATTGGACGAAACTACAAGCGAACCTTACGGGTTACCGCCGATGCGTACAATCTGAAGGGTAGTGTAGGTTCGAAGCAAACCAGCATAGATGTGGGTAGCGGCGAAGGCACCTGGTAACCGTTTGTTGAAACGATTTGCTATCTTTGCCGCTCACAATTGTCAGCAACAAGCATGATTACATCAGACCAACTCAAAGATGTGTTGGAGCGCCGGGATGCGCTGAGGAGGCATCTTTGACGTCGATCGACGACGAATAGAGTGGGAAGAGGAGGAGCAGAAAACCCACGCTCCCGATTTTTGGGACGACCCGAAACAGGCCGAACAACAATTGAAGAGGGTTGCTTCGCTAAAAAGTTGGCTTTCCGATTTCGAATCCATCGAGTCGGAAACCGCCGACTTGCAGGT
>CAYVJA010000037.1:7508-15743 GCA_964451605.1 uncultured Bacteroidales bacterium
ATGCTGGAATTCTTCTCGGAAGGTGAAGCGGCCGAAGAAGATGTCGATGCCCAATATGCCAAAGTGCTTTCGCTTCTGGAGGCGTTGGAGTCGAAAAATATGCTCCGCGAAGAGGAGGATGTGTTGGGGGCCATTCTGAAAATCAACTCCGGTGCCGGAGGAACCGAAAGTCAGGATTGGGCAGAGATGCTGCTGCGTATGTATCTCCGATACGGCGAACGTAACGGTTATAAGGTGCGTACCCTTGACATACAGGATGGCGATCAGGCAGGTATTAAATCGGCCACTATCGAGATAGACGGCGAATTTGCCTATGGTTTTTTGAAGAGCGAAAACGGGGTGCATCGGTTGGTCCGGCTCTCTCCCTTCGATGCCAATAACCGGAGGCACACTTCGTTTGCATCGGTGTTTGTGTCGCCCATGGTCGATGAAAATATTGATATTCAGGTAAGCCCCGCCGACATTACCTGGGAAACCTATCGCTCGAGCGGGGCCGGCGGGCAGAATGTAAACAAAGTGGAGACTGCCGTACGGTTGCGTCACCACCCCACGGGAATCGTGATTGAAAATCAGGAGTCGCGGTCGCAACTACAGAATAAAGAGAATGCCATGCGGTTGCTGAAATCGCACCTCTACGAGCTGGAGTTGCGAAAAAAGCGGGAGAGACAGGCCGAGATTGAGGGACAGAAAAAGAAGATTGAGTGGGGTTCGCAAATCAGAAGTTACGTATTGCATCCCTACAAAATGGTTCGTGACGAACGAACCGAATGCAAGAGTTCGAATGTGCAGGAGGTGCTCGACGGCGATTTGAGCCCGTTCATTAAGGCTTTTCTCATGGAATTTGGCGAAAAACCGACCCGCTGACTTACCGCTTTGTAGATTGTTATTTACTAAAAAACCAGTAGCTTTGCACAATAATCCGTAAGGTATGAAGAGATACGTTTTTGTTTTCTGGCTTTTGCTGAGCACGCTGTTTTCCATCTCCTGTAACAATTACCAGAAAATCCTGAAAACGAACGATTTTGTACTGATGTACAAAAAGAGTTTCGAGTACTATAACAAGGGCGACTATGCGCGGGCAACCGAACTTTTCGACCGTGTTGCCAGTGTTTACAAGGGCACCGACAAGGGCGACTCTACAGCCTTTTTTCAGGCTATGAGCTACTTCCGACAGAACGACTACCTGAACGCCTCGTTTCATTTCGATAATTTTTACAAAAACTTTCCCTACTCTCCTTTTTCGGAGGAGGCCATGTTTATGGCAGGCTTCTGCTACTACAAACGGAGCCCCAGAGCCGAACTCGATCAGCAGGACACTATGCTTGCCATTGAGGTGCTACAGGAGTTTATTCGAAAAAATCCCGGAAGTAAATTTGTTGAGGCTGCGCAGGGCTATATAAACAGTCTGCACGACAGGCTGGTGGAAAAGTCGTATATCAGCGCAAAACTCTATTACGAAATGGGCGACTATAAAGCAGCTGCCACTTCGCTGGCCATTGCTTTGGGTGAGTATCCCGAGACAAAGCATCGCGAAGAGATTCTCTTCCTTACCCTGAAGTCGAAATATCTGTTTGCCGAAAAGAGCATTGAGGAGAAACAACGTGAAAGGTTTCAGGACACTGTCGACGAATATATGTCGTTTGCCGCAGAATTCCCGGAAAGCGAACACATTTCCGATGCCAAAAAGATGTTCGACGTGGCCAGTAAATACGTGCCGGTCGATGAACTGAAAAAATAACGAAAACCCTTATATCAAATGGATTACAAAAAATCGAAAGCCAGTCTTACTACGGTTACCCGCGACCTGGTAAAACTCGAAGAGGAGACGGGAAATGTCTACGAATCGGTAATGATTATCGCCAAACGTGCCAATCAGATCAGTGTAGAGCTGAGACAGGAGTTGAATCGCAAACTGGAGGAGTTTTCGAGTGTTACCGATAACCTGGAAGAGGTCTTCGAAAATCGCGAACAGATTGAGATCTCTAAATTCTACGAACGGCTTCCCAAGCCTGCACTGATTGCTACCGAGGAGTTCCTCGATAATGAAATCTATTTCCGCCGGCCGGTTCAAGCGGCCGAATAAAACTGCATAAGTGAGGCTGCAGGGGAAACATATCCTTTTGGGCGTTACCGGAAGTATTGCCGCCTATAAAGCTGCACTGCTTATTCGGATCCTGGTAAAGGAGGGCGCTGAGGTCAGGGTGGTAATGACCCCCCTGGCCAAGTCGTTTATTACCCCTCTTACCCTTGCCACCCTATGCAAACAGCCCATTTTGGTCGATTTTTTCGATCCTGAAAATGGAAGCTGGAACAGTCATGTATCGTTAGGGTTATGGGCCGATGCGTACCTGATTGCACCGGCCACTGCCAATACGCTGGCAAAGATGGCAAATGGCATTGCCGATAATCTTTTGCTCACCAGCTATCTTTCGGCCAGATGCAAGGTTTTTGCCGCGCCGGCCATGGATCTCGATATGTACCGCCATCCTGTCACGCAAGAGAATCTGCAACGGTTGCGCAGCCGGGGAGTCGAAATCATTGAGGCTGCCTCCGGCGAACTTGCCAGCGGACTCGAAGGGCAGGGCCGAATGGAAGAGCCGGAAAAGATTGCAGAGGTTCTGGCTGCCTTTTTCGATAAAAAAAAAACCGCATCCTCGCCCCTTGAGGGGAAATATCTCCTGATTACAGCAGGGCCCACCTACGAGAAGATTGATCCGGTTCGCTATCTCGGCAATTTTTCGTCGGGCAAAATGGGGTACGCGCTTGCAGAAGAGCTGGCCTCACGAGGAGCCAACGTAACACTGATAAGCGGGCCCACCCACCTTTCTGTTTCGCACCCTCGTATCGAAGTCATCCGGGTGACCTCAGCTGCCGAGATGCTGGAGGCCTCTCTGGCTTGCTTTGACACTTCCGACGGAGCCATCATGGCAGCGGCTGTAGCCGATTATACCCCGGCCGAACCTGCCGAAGAAAAAATGAAGAGAGGCCCTTCGGATATGCAGATTCCCCTTAAACCCACCACCGATATTGCTGCCACACTCGGCGCAAGAAAAAGAGCGGGACAGGTACTCGCAGGATTTGCCCTGGAGACCCAACAAGAGGAGCTTCACGCCATTGAAAAACTTAAAAAGAAACATCTCGACTTTATTGTGCTGAACTCTCTGCGTAATGAAGGGGCTGGATTTCAAACCGATACCAATCAAGTCACCATTTTCGACGCTATGGGCAGATCTTTTGCCTTTCCGTTGAAGCCGAAAAGTGAGGTGGCTTCCGATATTGCCGACAAGTTTTCCGAATATTTCCACACATGAAACGGTTTGCCCGGATAGTATTACTGCTTTTGCTCCCTCTGCTCTCGTTTTCGGCGATTGCTCAGGAGTTGAAGTGCCGGGTATCGATCAATACCTCTCAGCTGCAGAGCAATAACCGCCGGCTTTTCGGACTGCTCGAAAACGAGATTTCGCGTTTTATGAATGGCCGTTCATGGACAGGCCAGAATTATAGTGTGGAGGAGCGGATTGAGTGCAGTCTCTTTCTTACGCTTTCGGGTGAGTCGGGAAACGATTTCAGAGGGATGCTTCAGATCCAGGTAGAAAGACCGGTCTTTGGCGCCACCTATAAAACCCTCCTTTTAAACTATATCGACCAGCTCGTGGAGTTTAGCTACATAGAGAGCGAAACCCTGGAATACAACGAAACTGCCTTTACATCGAATCTCTCTTCCTTGCTGGCCTACTACGCCTACCTGATTATCGGGCTTGATGCCGATACCTTTGCCCCCCAGGGTGGAACGCCATGGTATACAAAAGCAGAGGCCATTGTAGCAAACGCGCAAAATGCGCGGGAAAAGGGTTGGAAGGCTTTCGACGGAAGTGGCAACCGGAACCGTTACGCCCTGATTCAGAACCTTCTCGACAGCAAATACCGGGGCGTTCGTGCCTTTCTGTACGACTATCACCGCCTGGGGCTCGACAAACTTTCTCAATCGGTTACCGACGGACGAGCCAAAGCCCTCGAAAGTGTGATGCTGCTTAAAGATGTCCACGCCTCCCGACCCGACAGTTATATGGTTTGGATTCAACTGCTTTGCGATGCCAAGGCCGATGAGTGGATAGCGCTCTTCTCTAAGCTTTCGGAAATGGAGAAGCAGACCACTGCCCTGATGTTAAAGCAGATGAATCCATCGAACATTACCAAATACGATCGGCTGACAAAACCCTGAAAGAGTATGCTCTCCCGGCTGGTTATACAAAATTACGCCCTGATCCGATCGGTCGAGATTACTTTCGATAAGGGTCTTTCTATTATTACGGGCGAAACAGGGGCAGGAAAATCCATCATGCTGGGGGCATTAGGCCTCTTAACCGGCGACAGAGCCGACAGTTCTGTACTGTTCGACACCGAAAAGAAGTGTGTGGTGGAGGGCTGTTTCGAACTGGATCCTTACCATTTAGCCTCTTTTTTTCAGGAAAACGATCTTGACTATGAGGACTCCTCTCTGATTCGCAGAGAGATTTCGGCCGACGGACGTTCCAGAGCCTTTATCAACGACACTCCGGTTACCCTTTCGGTTCTCAAGTTGTTGGGAAGCCGCCTGATAGATGTCCACTCGCAACACAACACACAGTACCTGCTTCAACCCGTTTTCCAGCTGCAGATTGTCGATGCCTTTGCCAACTGCCTTGCCGAAGTAAACCTTTTCGGAGAGCAGTACAAGCAGTATAAAAAGGGGTTGCATCAACTCGACTCCCTGAAGCAGGAGGCGGAAAACCGGAACAAAGAGACCGACTACCTGCAGCACCAGTTCAACGAATTGCAGCAGGCTGCGCTGCAGGAAAACGAAGAGACCGAACTCGAAGAGGAGTTAATCCGTCTCACCCACAGTGAAGAAATTTTGCGGGAAACTGCTCAGGCCAATGAGCTCCTCTCGGGAAGCGACTTCAACATCACGGGTATGTTACGCGAAGTAATCCAGAGGTTGGGTCATATTGAATCCTTTTTCACCCCTGTTCAGCCCGCAAAAGAGCGGCTAGAATCGGTACTGATAGAACTGCGCGATATCGACCGCGACCTGGCGGCCATTCCCGCCTCTCTGCAAATTGATCCGCAACGAATCGAAGCCGTCTCAGCGCGGCTCGACCTCTTGAATGGATTGATGCACAAACACCGGGTAAAATCGGTTGAGGAGCTGATGAGTGCCTGTAAGGAGATTGGCCAACGCCTGAACGACATTTCTACGCTCGACAGGGAGATTGAGCAGCTGGCCCTGCAACAAAAAGAGCGGCTCGAAAAACTGCATACAGAGGCAAAACGGCTCTCCGAAGCCCGAAACCGGGTTGTACCTCTGATAGAATCGAAAATAGAGGAGAGGCTCCATGCCCTGGGCATGCCCGATGCCCGGTTTCGGATTGCACTGCAGGAGGAGGACTCACTCTCGGAAACGGGTTATAACCGGGCGCTCTTTCTCTTTTCGGCTCACTCCGATCTCGAGTTGCAATGGCTTAACAAGATTGCGTCGGGCGGAGAGTTATCCCGTATCATGCTGAGTATCAAAGCGGCAATCGCAGACACTCTGGCACTGCCAACCCTCATTTTCGATGAAATTGATTCGGGCATTTCGGGCGAAATTGCCGATAAGATGGGCAGAATATTATCGGCAATGTCAAACAGAACACAGATTATCAATATTACCCATCTGCCTCAGGTAGCAGCCAAAGGTTCGGCTCATTATCATGTCTATAAGGAGGCCGGCAGCGAAACGGGCACACAAACCCGAATCCGTCAACTCACCCCTTCCGAACGCATCGAAGAGGTGGCCCGGATGTTAAGCGGTGCCACGGTTACCCCTGCAGCCCTTGAAAATGCCCGACAGTTACTGGGGCCGGAGAAGGGCTAAACCGCCAATTCTATTATCTTTGTGTAGAAAATTCTTAAGCCATGCAAAGCGAAATTCCAGCTCTGTTACAACGTGAGGCTAACGCCATTCTGAATATCCCGGTTACTGACGCTTACGATAAAGCACTCGACCTCATCCATGAAGCCGTTCATAAACGGGGAGGTAAAGTGGTAGTGAGCGGTATGGGAAAGGCAGGACAGATTGCCGTAAGTATTGCCACTACATTCAGTTCGACAGGCACCCCCGCGGTCTGGCTTCACCCCGCCGATGCACAGCATGGCGACCTGGGGGTTTTGCAACCCGACGACCTGTTGTTATTAATCTCCAACTCGGGTAAGACCCGCGAAATTGTAGAGCTGGTCTATCTGGCCCGCGACCTCAATCCGGTAGTTCCCATTGTGGTGATTACAGGGAACAAAGAGAGTAAACTGGCCGAAATGGCCGATGTCTGTCTGCATACCGGCGGCCCTGCCGAACTTTGCCCCCTGGGCCTCTCCCCTACTATCTCTACCACCGTGATGAGCGTGATGGGCGACCTGCTGGTGGTGTTAATGATGAAGAGAATCGGCTTCACGGTTGCCGACTATGCCCTTCGTCATCATGGCGGCTATCTGGGCGAACAATCGAGACAGCGAAGTTCGGGTTCGGCCGGATAAATAGACAAAAAAGTGTACATTTGATTTTCGGTTAACGGATGGCGTTTCTGCTTGCCGGGGATGTTATCGTAAAACATTTGCCTCTTTATGAAATCGATTGCACAACTCCTTCTCTTCTGCTTCCCGCTCCTCTCTCTCTCTTCGCAGGAGGCCCCTGTAAAATGGCTTTCCGAACGGCCCGAACTGGCTCAAGGCCAGAGTTGGGGTATTCCCTGGGCCAAAGGAATTACATCCAAAGGGCAGCAATTTGTGCTGCAGTCCGTATCGGGAAAGCGTTTCCCGGTTCAGGCGTGGCCTTTGGCCTACTGGCCCGATGGTTCTGTTAAATGGAGCGGTATGGCTGCTTCGTTACCGGCAAAGGAGGAGGGCCCGTTTACAGTAAAGGCAGCCGAACCTTACGCTACCCTGAACCTGCTCACTGCCACACAAGACGATAAAGCCATTACCATAGAAAATGGGATGTTTAAGGCTCGTATTCCTCTTTCGGGCAACCGGATAATTTCGGAGATCACCACCCGCGACCGTCAGGTGGTTTCGAATGGCCGACTGATATGCATTCTGGAGAGCGGAAGCCGTGAGGCGGGCAGTGGCACCGTACAGTATGAAGAGTTCGAGGGCGAGATTTCGAAGGTTACCCTCGAACAGAACGGACCCATCCGCGCGGTGGTAAAGATTGAGGGAAAACACTATTCACAGAAACTGAACCGACGCTGGCTCCCCTTTATTGTGCGGCTCTATTTCTACGCGCAACAGGAGGATATTAAACTGGTTCACACCATTATGTACGATGGAAATCAAGAGACCGATTTCATCAAAGGCCTGGGAATTGTATTCGGTGTACCCCTTCAGGAAGAGATACAGAATCGGCACGTTCGGTTTTCGGGACAGGATGGCGGATTATGGGCCGAACCGATTCAACCGCTCGATGGCCGCCGGTTCATTACCCACGCCGAAGTACGCAGCCCCTACGGCTACCAACTGCAGGGCATCCGGATTCCCGACAAGGCCTCGTACACGGAACCTAATCAGAAACTTCTCACCGATCTGGCCGTATGGGACGATTTTAAACTCACACAACTTACACCCAACGGCTTCTCTATAATAAAACGAACCGGAAACGAAGGCAGCTGGCTGGCTTCGGCTTCCGGAAAGAGAGCCGAAGGGCTTGCCTTTGTGGGTGACGTGAGTGGCGGTTTGGCTGTCGGTCTGAAGAACTTCTGGCAGTCTTTTCCGGCTGCACTCGAGGTGCACGATGCCCGTAGTCGCGAAGCGCAGCTGAAAGTGTGGATGTGGTCGCCCGATGCGGCTGCCATGGATCTTCGCCATTACGACACCATTGCGCACGATCTGAACTCCTCGTACGAGGATGTCCAGGAGGGGCTGAGTACCCCGTACGGAGTGGCTCGTACCAGCGAACTCACCCTCTTTGTCACCCGTTCGGTTCCTTCGAAGGACACCTTTATGCAGATGAACCGGATGGGAGCTGCCCCGGAGCGTCTGGTAAGCACCCCGGAGTATTACCACCGCGCCGGAGCCTTTGGAAACCTCTGGAGCCTCCCCGACCGCAGCCATCCCACCGACGCCATCGCTGACTTGCTGTGGTTCCCTACCGGCGGCGGCAAGACGGAAGCGTACCTGGGCGTGGCGGCGTTCGCCATGGGCATCCGGCGTTTGCAGGGCGAT
>CAYVJA010000037.1:15753-28795 GCA_964451605.1 uncultured Bacteroidales bacterium
CCCCGTCATGTATGGCGCTACGACGTGGGGGGCATGGCATGGGACAACTCCGAGCTGGCTCCCGACCTTTGGCTCTGGTACAGCTTTCTCCGCTCGGGCAATGCCAACACCTTTACACTTGCCGAGGCCATGACCCGACACACCTCAGAAGTGGATTGCTACCACCTGGGAGAGTTGCAGGGATTGGGATCACGCCATAATGTATCGCACTGGGGGTGCGGCGCCAAAGAGGCACGTATCGGACAAGCGGGGTTCCGCCGGTTCTATTACTATCTCACCACCGACGAACGGGTAGGCGATGTGATGCGCGAGATGCTCAACGGCGATAAGGCCACTGTAGTGCTCGACCCTATGCGTATTGCCATGCCGGTTAGTGTTGCACCTGTCGATGCGCCCACCCGGGTGAGATTCGGCCCCGACTGGATCAGTTTTGTGGCCAACTGGATGACCGAATGGGAACGGACAGGCGACACAAAATGGCGCGATAAGATTACGACAGGGATGAGCGGCTTTGCGGCCATGCCTAACGGACTCTTTTCCGGGAAAGCGGTATTTGGATACGACCCCGCCACTGCAAAAATCACCCTGGCCGAAGCACATCGTAACGATCTGCACTCCAATCACCTGGCCACCATCATGGGAGGTGCGGAGATGATGTTCGAACTCTTTACCTTTTTGGAGCACAAGGAGTTTTTCAAGGTTTGGCTGGAGTATTGCCAGTACTATTCTATGCCACGTAACGACTCTGTCCGCACGGAGCGGACGGCAAAATATCCTTCGAACAGCTTTTTGGTTCCCCGTCTCACCGCCTACGCGGCCTATGTCATGAAAGACGAGAAGCTGGCTGCACGTGCCTGGTCGGAATTCCTGGGCAGAATGAATGGCTACTCCATGTACTCCACCACCCCGGTAGTGGCTCCCAACGTTCTCAACCCCATTGAGGAGAACGCGGGAATCAGCACCAACAGCGTGGCCCAATGGGGGTTAAATGCCATTTTCATGCCTGCTTTGATTGGGAGTCAGATTCCCGATTTAACTCCGGCCGGTGCATCGAACCGGGGTGGAATGGGCTTCCTGTTCGGGATGCAAAACCCGCCTGCTCAGGCAGAGACCTCATCTGATCCGAAACAATTTCCGGAAGTTGGCCCGGCTATCCCGACAACCGGGCGCGCGAAACGATAACCGGCAATGATAAGCCCGCAATGATAACGGGGTCTTCAGAGCAGTTTTCCTGAAGACCCCGTTATCGTTTAGCGTCGTTTATTCGAAGGGAGCACAACGCGATAGGCCACGTCGCTCTTCCCTTTGCCTATCCGGTCAATTTGTGAGGCCAGAAGACGCCGCTTCAGAGGATTCAGTTTGTCGATAAAGAGCTTTCCCTCCAGGTGATCGTACTCATGCTGAATAACCCGGGCCGCTACACCGGAAAAGTGTTGCTCGAAAGTCTGAAAGGTTTCGTCCTGATAACGTATGGTCACCTCAGCGGGTCGAACCACCTCTTCGTGGATACCGGGAACACTCAGACACCCCTCCTGAAAAGGGTAGGGATCGCCCGAATAATCGAGAATCTCTGCATTAATAAAGACCTGTTTAAAATCGACCAGTGCAGGATCCTCTTCAGCATAAGGAGAGGCATCGATAACAAAAATGCGTAACGACTTTCCGATTTGGGGAGCCGCGAGGCCTACGCCATCAATCTTATACATGGTGTCCCACATATCGGCAATCAGGGTATCTAAACCCTCCATACCCTCTTCAACCGGCCCGGCCTTTCGCCGTAGGAGCGGACAACCCACTACATATACAGGCAATATCATATAAATCAATTAAGTAACACTCTTTTTAAACAAATCTGAGGCCATAAAGTCCTGCAGTAGAATCACAGCGCTCACAGTATCGATGGTCTCCTTCCGGGCCCTGGCTTTTTTTTTGAGCCCTCCGTCGATCATGGCCTGAAAAGCCATTTTCGAGGTGTATCTTTCGTCGAGAAGCGTAACCGACTGCTGCGGAAAACGATTTCTGAGTCTGCGAACAAAAGGATCGACATAGGTAATGGCGGTCTCCGAAGGGGTACCATCGGCAAAAAGCGGATAGCCCACCACAAACGCCTCGACCGGCTCCGTTGCCAGATACTTCTCAAGAAAGGGAATCAGATCGTGCGTAGCAACCGTGGTCAGACCTGTAGCAATCATCTGTAACGGGTCGGTTACCGCCAGACCGGTTCGCTTTCGGCCGTAATCTATGGCCATTAACCTGCTCATCGGGATAATCCGGCTAACGGAGAGTGCATGGGTACAAAATAGAAGGTACCGAAATAGTTGGAACGGTGATAATCGGGATGCGGCGTACCTATGGGACTCCAGGTCACATAATGGGGCCGGGTAAGCCGATCGCCGCACTTGTAGATGTTGCCGCGAATCCGTCTGCCCGAAAGGGCTTTGGGACCCTCCAGCTTCATCAGCCGATAGGGAACCGTCACTGCCATATTCCAGGAAACAGGACCCTCTCTCTCTTCGAAGGGAAGCGAACCCAGCGAGGAACTGGTCTGAATGGCCTGCATATCGGCGTCAGGACAATGCACCCTGCCGTACCGACCCAATCCCAAACCCAACAGCGGGGTTCCTATGCAGTTCACCTCCAGATTATAGTAACAACCATCGCCCCTGGAATCGAGGAAAAGTTCCACACAGGAGTCTTCCCATACCTTCCCGTTATAGGTTGTAGCCCTGGCAACTACTGCCCCTTCGGTAACTTCATAGTAAAGAAGCAGAGCCTCACTGCCATACGCCAGCCGAAGAGTCACCTCAGGTGCATCAGGATACTCAGAGGGCCAGTTAACCTTCGACAGTGCAACAGGCGGAACCTGTTGTTTCAGCGCGGTGATCAGCGATTGTGGAAACCCGGCCGAAAAGTTGCCCTCTACAAAGGGAACCTCAGCATAAGCAGGCATATGAGATGAAGGTGTCATAGCAAACAGAATGGTCAGGAGAAGAGAGGCGAGGGATAGGTGCCCTCCTTGGCCAGATTTTCGAAACGAGCCACCACCCAGGGACGATCTTCTTTATAGGTTACACCAAACCATTCGGCCTGAGTGTTAAGCACCTTGATTGTAGCTTCGCCCGTTTTAACCAGCTTATTGGCTACCAGAGGAATAAAGAATTCCGATTTGGGATTCATGCCGTTCTCTTTCACAAACTCGGCAAACATAGAACGAAGATATCCGAAAAATGAGGGGGTAAAGCCCCAGAAATTCATAGAGACAGCCGAGGCTTCGGGCACAGGATGGAGGGCTCCGGCATCGTCCTTGTACTGAATTACGCCATCAATACGGCTGATAGAGGTGCGTTCTACAACTCCTGTGAGAAACCCGGAACCATCTACCTCGCAAACACCGCGGGCAACCGTACCATGCTCCGAAAGGGTGTTGGCCAGCGGATAACCCACCATGCTGTAAGTGCGGGCCTGCATATCGGTAATTTCGCTCAGAAATTTCCCCATGGTACGAAAGGCATCAGCCCCATAGAAATCGTCGCCGTTGATCACGGCAAACGGCTCTTTTATGGCATCGGCCGCCATTAAAACCGCATGAGCGGTTCCCCAGGGCTTAACCCTTTCGGGGGTATAGGTAAGACCCTCCGGAACATACTCCACCTCCTGCAGTACATAAGAGATGTCGATTTTTCCGCTATACTTATTCAGAAAGACCTCTTTAAAATCGGCTTCAATGCTTTTCCGGATTACCATCACAATACGACCAAATCCTGCCTGAATGGCATCGTAAATAGAATAATCAATAATGGTCTCGCCCGAAGGGCCCAGTTTATCAATCTGTTTCAGACCGCCGTAACGGCTTCCCATACCTGCAGCAAGAACTAAGAGTGTTGGCTTCATTATAAATAGATAAGTTGGTTTGTGTTGCGCTGAAATTGCTCTTTGCAAAAATACAAAAACCTTTGGGAGAAAATAATAACTTTGCCACGTTTAACCAAAGTCGACATTATGAAAGCATATGTATTCCCCGGTCAGGGGGCCCAGTTTGCAGGAATGGGAAAAGAGATGTATCAACAGTCGGAAATTGCCCGGGATCTTTTCGAAAAAGCCAATAAAATCCTGGGATTCCGGATTACCGATATTATGTTTGAGGGCTCCGATGAGGCCCTGAAACAGACCAATGTTACCCAACCGGCCATCTTTCTCCACTCTGTAATTCTTGCCCGACTCCTGGGTAACAACTTTCAGCCCGATATGGTGGCCGGACACTCGCTGGGCGAGTTTTCCGCACTGGTTGCCGCAGGGGCTGTCTCTTTCGAAAACGGACTGTCTCTGGTCGCAAAAAGAGCGGGCGCAATGCAAAAGGCTTGCGAAAAAGAGCCCTCTACCATGGCTGCCGTTTTGGGTCTGGACGATGAGAAAGTGGAGGAAATTTGCAAACAGACACCCGGTATCGTGGTGGCAGCCAACTACAATTGTCCCGGTCAGCTTGTCATTTCGGGCGATATAAAAGCAGTTGAAACTGCTTGCGAGGCGATGAAGAACGCCGGTGCAAAAAGGGCTTTGATTCTTCCTGTTGGCGGGGCATTCCATTCGCCTCTCATGGAACCTGCCCGCGTTGAACTGGAAGCAGCCATTGCCGCTACCGATATCCACGCACCCATTTGCCCTGTATACCAAAATGTTACCGCACTTCCGGTTACAGATCCCGCCGAGATTAAAAAGAACCTGGTACTCCAGTTGACCGCTCCGGTAAAATGGACACAAACCGTCAAAAACATGATGGCCAACGGTGCCGCCGATTATGTGGAAGTGGGCCCCGGAAAGGTATTGCAGGGATTAATTAAAAAGGTAGATCCTGCCGCCAATGTGAGTAGTGCAACCCTGTAAATTTAGCGTATGAAGGTATTGAAGTTCGGTCGGTCGTCGGTGGTGTCGGCCGATACACTCCGCCTGGTTAAAGAGATTATCCAATCGGAGACGCCCCACTGCATTGTTGTGGTTTCGGCCGATGAAAACACTTCCGGTCTTTTACAGGTTATGGCCAATAGGGCTGTTCAGCGCGATGAGTCGTACCGGACTTTGCTTCTGGAGGTCGAAAAGAAGTACGCCGGACTCACCGGGAGCCTGGTTGAGCCTTCATTGAGAACCGCTGCGCTGACCGAACTGAAGGAGAACCTCGCTGAACTTTCTAACACCCTCTATGGCGTCTTCCTGCTGCAGGAGCTGACCCCTAAGGTAACCGACCTTATCCTGAGTTTCGGGGCACGTCTTTCGGCCCTGCTGGTCAGTAGAATGGTTCCCGGTTCGGTCTTTGTGGATGCACGCGATTTTATCAAAACCAATGCCTCTTTCGGCCATGCCCGTGTAGATTTGGAGCTTACCGAACGGCTCATTCGCAGTCACTTCAGAGAGTTGAAACAAACCGCCATTGTACAGGGATTTACCGGAAGCAGTTACCGCGAAGAGACCACAATGCTGGGACGTCGCGGAGGCGATTACTCTGCGGCTCTGATTGCCGCAGCCCTCAAAGTTGAGGCGCTGGAGCTCTGGATGAATGTCGATGGTTTTATGACCGCCGATCCTGAGGTGGCCACAAGAGCCTATCCCATTGAGCGGCTCACCTATGCCGAAGCCATTGAGCTGTCGCATTTTGGAACCACGGTGATTTATACGCCTACCATCAGGCCGGTGTACGACGAGAATATCCCCATCCATATTAAGAATACCTTTAACCGGTCGGCAAAAGGAACGGTGATTCACTCCGACACCCTGGCCGACGATACCACCTCCATCAAAGGAATCTCCTCTATCAACAATATATCGTTGATTACGCTGCAGGGTACCCGGATGGTCGGGGTAAACGATGTCTCTGAACGACTCTTCAGGGCCTTCAACCGAAAAGGGATTAACATTATTCTGGTTACGCAGGCCTCGTCCGAATACTCCATGAGTATTGCCATTATGCCCGACCAGCTGAGCCGTGCCAAATCGGCCATCGAAGAGGAGTTTCTCGATGAGATTGGCCAAAAGAACGAACTCCGGCTGCAGATTGAAGACAATCTCTCTATCATCGCCATTGTGGGCGAGAAGATGAAGAATAAGCCGGGTATCTCGGCCACCCTCTTCAACGCGCTGGCCCGTAACGGTATCAGTGTGATTGCCACGGCTCAGGGTTCGTCCGAACTGAACATTTCGGTGGTCATCCGGAGCAAGAGTCTGAAACGGGCCATCAATGCCATTCACGAAGGATTTTTCCTGTCGCATTTCCGCGAACTCCATCTCTTTGTGGTGGGCATAGGAAATGTGGGGGGAAGCCTGTTGCGTCAGATTCAGAGCCAGCAGGCCAAACTGATGGAGGAGTTGCGGTTGAAGATTCATGTGATTGGCCTGGCCAACTCCCGAAAGATGTACTTTGCCAACCAGGGTGAGGGGGTAGACCTGAACCGCTACAAAGAGATTCTGCTGGAGGAGGGTGAACCCTTCATTCCCGAAGCTTTTGTAGAAAAGATGTTCGAACAGAATTTGCGAAACAACGTCTTTGTCGATTGCACCAGCAGCCAGAGCATCAGCAACCTCTACGAACAACTTTTCGACCATTATGTATCGGTGGTTACCGCCAATAAGATTGCCTGCTCGTCGGCCTATTCGCGCTATCGCCTGCTGAAAGAGAAGGCCAAGGACAAGGGGGTGCGCTTTGCGTTCGAAACCAACGTAGGAGCCGGATTGCCCATTATTAACACCCTGAACGACCTGATCCGGAGCGGTGATACCATCCTGAAGATTGAGGCTGTGGTCTCGGGTACACTGAATTTTATCTTCAATACCATCAGCAGTACCATCCCTCTCTCAAAAGCCATCCGTATGGCCAAAGAGTTGGGCTATTCCGAACCCGATCCCAGGCTTGATCTGAGCGGAACCGATGTAATCAGGAAGTTACTGATTCTCTCGCGCGAATCGGGGTACCCCATCGAAAAAGAGGAGGTTACCGTAAACGGGTTTCTTCCGGAATCCTGTTTCGAAGGCTCTATCGACGCATTCTGGAGTGCTGTTGAGGCGCTTGATGAGACCTTCGAACAGAAAAGGGCTGCAATGGCAGCTAAGGGATTAAAATGGAGATACATTGCCAAACTGGAGGAGGGCCGACCCTCAGTGGGCCTGTGCGAAGTGGATGCACAGCACCCCTCTTACAATTTGGAAGGAAGCAATAATATTATTCTGATTACTACGCAGCGGTATTTCGAGCTGCCTATGGTGATTAAAGGGTATGGTGCAGGTGCAGAGGTTACGGCAGCCGGAGTATTTGCCGATCTGATCCGTGTAGCCAACGTGTAACTGTACGCAATAGCATAGAACGCAAAAATGAAATATCTGATTCTCCTCTGCGATGGGATGGCCGACCTTCCTATTGAAGCTCTCGGCGGGAAAACCCCTATGGAGGCAGCTGTTACCCCTACTTTCGACCATTGGGCCGCGGAAGGGGAGTTGGGTTGTGCCAGAACCGTTCCGGCCGGGATGAACCCGGCAAGCGATGTGGCCAACCTTTCGGTGATGGGTTACGACCCTTCTGTCTATTACGCCGGCCGCTCTCCCCTCGAGGCGGTAAGTATAGGCGTTGATCTGGCCGATAATGAGGTCTGCTTTCGCTGCAATCTGGTTACGTTGTCGGAACAGGAAAAAGTCTACGCCGAAAAGAAGATGATCGATCACAGCTCCGACGAGATTGCCACTTCCGAGGCCGCTGAACTGATGCACGATCTGTCGGAGAAATTCGGCAAGTCGTACCTGCGGTTTCATACAGGCCGCAGTTATCGGCATGTGATGGTTTGGCAAGAGGGGAGCGAGCAGGTAACCCTCACCCCTCCGCACGATATCCTGGGGAAACCCATAACCGCCTACCTCCCCAAGGGCGATCATCATGCCGAAATTCTGGCCATGATGGAGGAGAGTTACCACTTCCTTTCGGCTCATCCGTTAAATCTTTCCCGTAAAGCCAGAGGACTCCGGCCCGCCAACAGCATGTGGATCTGGGGTGAAGGGCACCGTCCCCGCCTCTCCGACTTTCACAGTAAGTACGGACTGCAGGGAGGCGTGATATCGGCTGTCGATCTGATTCTGGGTATCGGTATCTGTGCCGGTCTTGAACCGATGGAGGTGGAGGGAGCCAATGGCACTCTCCACACCAACTATCGCGGGAAAGCCGAAAAAGCGCTCGAGGCTTTCCGAAACGGAAAAGATTTTGTCTATCTGCATGTGGAGGCCCCCGACGAATGTGGCCACAGGGGAGAGTTGGAGAATAAGATCCGCTCTATCGAATATATTGACCAAAAGGTGGCTGCCCCCATTATGGAGGCGGTAACCCGCGAAGGCTTTGACCTTTCGGTGCTGGTCCTCCCCGACCATCCCACCCCTCTGGCACTCCGCACCCACACCTCCGAACCGATACCTTACCTCATCTGGCGCAGCAATGCCCCTCTGCCTGCAACTGACCGCCGGTTTTCCGAGGCCACAGGTAGGGCTGCCGGACCTCTTTTTGCAAAGGGGCACGAATTACTTGATCATTTTCTCCTATCCTAGTGCTCCGGCACAGCTTTCGTTTCCGAACTTGTCACTTTTTCTCTACTATGCAATTTTACAGTACCCAAAATCATGCGAATAAGGTCTCTCTGAAAGAGGCTGTACTGCAGGGATTAGCCGACGACCGGGGGCTCTATATGCCCGAAACCATAGAACGCCTCCCCCAATCGACCCTTTCGGCCTGGAATCGGCTCTCTTTTCATGAAATGGCGTTTGCCCTGGCAGCTCCCTACATGGAGGGAAGTATGGAAAATAGCACATTGCGGCAGCTTATCGAAGAGGCTTTCCCCTTCGAAGTGCCGTTGGTCCGGGTTGTACCGGGCATTCACGCTTTAGAGCTGTTTCACGGCCCGACACTGGCCTTTAAGGATTTTGGCGCCCGCTTTATGGCTCGTCTGCTGGGCTACTTTACCCGCGGACTCGACAAAGAGATTACTGTATTGGTGGCCACTTCGGGCGATACGGGAAGTGCTGTGGCCAACGGATTCCTGGGTGTAGAAGGGGTCAGAGTGTTTGTTTTGTACCCTTCGGGTCTGGTAAGTCCAAGCCAGGAGAAACAGTTCACCACCCTGGGCCGGAATATTACCGCCCTTGAGGTAGAGGGCAGTTTCGACGACTGTCAGTTCCTGGTTAAACAGGCCTTTATGGATTCCGAACTTCGCAATTCGCTCATTCTCACATCGGCCAACTCCATCAATCTGGGGCGGCTCATCCCCCAGATGTTCTACTACGGCTGGGCAGCCGGGCAGCTCTCCGGAAAGGGAAATAAACTGGTGGGTGCTGTTCCCAGCGGAAATTTCGGGAATCTCACTGCAGGGCTAATGGCCCGCCGTATGGGTGTACCCATCGACCACTTCATTGCCGCCACCAACCGCAACGACATCGTCCCTCAATACCTCTCTACCGGCATCTTCACTCCCCGACCTTCGGTACCCACACTGGCCAATGCAATGGATGTGGGCGATCCGAGCAATTTTGCACGGATTGTCGACCTCTATAACCACTCCTACCCGGCCATTACTTCCGATATTTCGGGATACCGCTACAGCGACGAAGAGGTGCGCGAAACCATGCGCGCCTGCTTCACCCAACACAACTATCTGCTCGACCCGCACGGTGCCATAGGTTTCCGGGCACTGTCGGAATATCTTGCACAACACCCCGATTACTCGGGTTTCTTCCTGGAAACCGCCCATCCCGCCAAGTTCTCGGAAACCGTAACCGAAACCCTCAACATTGCCCCTGCAATTCCCTCCCGACTGCAAGCCTTCCTGGAGGGAGAGAAAAAGTCGGTTGGCATGCCGGCGCACTTCGAAACCTTTAAACAGATTCTGTTAGCCTGACCCCGGATTCTGTAACTCTAATCTCTCATTCTGCCAAACTTATACCCTGCATTATGTTTACCCGGAACGATCTGAATTTATTAGAGGCCAAAGGCATTTCGCCCGAACAGGCCCGGGAACAACTGGATAACTTTACCAAAGGGTTCCCCTACCTTCCCATTGTCGAAGCGGCTACTCCCGGCAGAGGCATTCACTGCTTCGACTCCGCACAAATCGATAAGTTGACAGCTCTTTACGACAGGTTAAAGGTGCAAAAACGGGTGGTGAAATTTGTACCCGCCTCAGGCGCCGCTACCCGAATGTTCAAGGATCTCTTCACCCATGTACAAGAGGGTAAACCAAATCAGGCATCCGATGAGGTACTCAAACAAATTGACCGATTTGCTTTTGGTTCGCTACTACTGAAGTTCTGTAAAGAGAGAGGGATTTTCAAGACTGAAAGCCGGGCAGTACTCGAAACCCTTCTTTCGAAGGAGGGATTAGGGTATGGTTCTCTTCCCAAAGCGCTTCTGCTCTTCCATACCTACCCCGACCATGCCCGTACCGCATTCGAGGAGCATCTGGCCGAAGGGGCACTCTATGGCGAAAGTGCCAACAAGGAGGTGTTCATCCACTTCACGGTATCGCCCGAACATCAGGCTGCCTTCGATTCATTGATGCGCGAGGTTGTACCCGGTTTTGAACAAGCCACGGGAAAGCGATTCTTTATCACCACCTCATTCCAAAAAGCATCAACCGACCAACTCGCGGCCAATCTCAGCAACGAGCCCTTCCGGAACCCCGACGGGAGCCTCCTCTTCCGGCCCGGTGGCCATGGGGCTCTGCTGGAAAATCTGAACGAGTTGGATGCAGATATCCTCTTTATCAAAAATATCGACAATGTAGTTCCCGATCGACTCAAGGCGCCAACTGTCCGTTACAAAAAAGCGCTTGCCGGCCTTCTTCTCCAAATGCAGGAAGAGATATTCGGCCGTTTAGGTGAATTGCAAAATCCCGCTCCCGACGCCGGGTTTATTGAGCAAACCGCCCGCTGGACAGAAGAGAATCTGGGTGTACGCCTTCCCGGAAACTTCCATGCCTGCGACACCGAACGGAAACGCAGCTGGCTGATTGACCGCCTCAACCGGCCCATTCGGGTTTGCGGAATGGTGAAGAATGAGGGCGAACCCGGAGGAGGCCCCTTTTGGGTAAAAGAGTCGGACGGAACCCTGACCTTACAGATAGCAGAGTCGTCGCAAATAGATCCGGCAGAGATCTCCATCATGCACAACTCCACCCATTTCAACCCCGTCGATTTGGTATGCGGCATCCGTGACTACCAGGGGAAGCCCTTTAACCTGCCCGATTTTCGCGACCCGGCCACCGGTTTCATCACCGAAAAATCGAAAGACGGCCAACGCCTGAAAGCACAAGAACTGCCCGGCCTCTGGAACGGCGCCATGGCCCGCTGGAACACCCTGTTTGTAGAGGTCCCCATCGAAACCTTCAACCCGGTTAAAACCGTAAACGATTTACTGCGACCGCAACACCAATAATCAATGCTCTAATGCTCTAGTGCTCTAGTGCTGCGCTGGCGCGCTCTTGTGCGCTGCGCGCAAATGGTGAATGGTTAACGGTGAATGGTTAATGGTTAATGGGCGCTGCGCGCAAGTGTAACAGTGTAGCAGTGTAACAGTGTAGCGCTGCGCGCGAGTGCTCTAGTGCTCTGGTGCTGCGCTGCGCGCGAAAACGTCAATCAAATCTTTTTCGCGCTTGCGCGTTTTGTTTCATTCACCATCAACCATTGACCATTAACCATTTAATTCGTAATGGGTACTTCTGCCCCCTGACGGCTCCTTCTTTAGTATCTTCTTGTTCATTAAATCTTGAATATCTCTGACTGCGGTATCCTGAGAACACTTTGCAATTTTTCCCCATTTTGAGGAGGTTAATTTTCCATCAAAGCCATCCAGCATCTTATTGATCAATAAACGCTGACGTTCGTTTAAACTCGTTGTTGAGTGCCGCTCCCAAAAGCTTGCCTTACACAATACCTTCGAAAGAACTGTATCTGAAGAAACCAATGCATCCAACAAGCAGTTCAGAAACCAGGACAACCAGTCGGATATATCCAGCTCTCCTTTTTGGGTCCTCTCTAAGACATCATAATAGTTCTTCCTCTCTTTTCTGATTTGTGCAGACATACTGTAAAAACGCTGAGGAGTACCATCAGCCCGGGCAAGTAACATATCGGTCAAGGCACGACCAATCCTGCCATTCCCATCCTCAAAGGGATGAAGCGTAACAAACCACAAATGTGCTATTCCGGCTTTTAGGACGGGTTCCAATTCCGTTTCCGAATTGAACCAATCTATAAATTGATCCATCTCATGGGGTATAACCGATGAATCAGGAGCCTGATAATGCACCCGCTCCTTACCCATTGCACCTGACACAACCTGCATGGGACCCGTCGAATCAACACGCCAGGCGCCAACAGTTATCGTGTATAGTCCGCTTTGTCCGGTTGGAAACAAAGCGGTATGCCACCTAAAAAGACGATCTGACGAAATTGGCTCGCTACAATTATTTGTAGCATCTACTATCAGATCGACCATACCATCAACATTTCGATCGGAATAACTCAGTGCACCTATATCCAAGCCAAGACGTTTTGCCAGGGATGAGCGGACTTGATCCAGATGTAAGATTTCACCCTCAATTTCGGTTGACTTAATCACATCAAGGGTCAAAGTTTCCAATAGTGCTTCATTCCTAAGATTGAAACCTATTGCCTCCATTTTACCCATTAGCCTGCCTTGAAGATTTCGAACCTTACTCAACGTTGGAACCAATATGTCATTGTTCCACGTAAAAGTTGGCCAGCCTGAGTTCTGATAAAGATATCTCATATTCTACGCATTATATGCGGCAAAAATACACTCTATTCTACGCAAACCCAAATATTCTCCGCAATTTCTGCGACGATTATTCACTGCAATCTCCGCAACTGCTCTTTTAGGCGCAAATGAAACAGTGATGTGATGATGTGATGATGTGATGATTTGAAGATGTGGGGGGGGGGGGGGGGGTAACGTAGGATGTAGCCGTTTGGAGGTAACTGCCTCGGAGACAACCGGAGAAGTTGGGCG
>CAYVJA010000038.1:0-24688 GCA_964451605.1 uncultured Bacteroidales bacterium
GGTAGCTCTGCAATAGAGGTCAGTACCGGGAAGGGGTAATCGGAGGCTCCCGGATGCACCGTCTCATGTTGCCATACGGTATTGTGCGGAATATGCACAGCTCTGGCACCCAGCCTTAGTGGAGGCATTACATCCGAACGGAGGGAGTTTCCTACCATCAGGAACTCCCCCGGTTCGATGTGTAGCCGGGCAAAGAGTTGGGCATAGTCGGACTCCTCTTTGTTACTGAGAATTTCGATGTGGTGAAACAGTGGCTGCAAACCGGAGGCCTTTAACTTTCGTTCCTGATCGAGCAGATCGCCTTTGGTTACCAGAAGAAGCTGATACTTCCCCTGCAACTTTTCCAGCACCTCCCTGGCCCCTTCTACCAGGACCACAGGCCGTTCGATGAGCCATCGGCCGATATCCAGAATTTCTGATACAACCGCCGTCGAGAGCGATGAACGACCTAATTGTATGGCAGTCTCGATTAACGACAACAGATAACTTTTTGCGCCATACCCGTACAAATCAAGATTGGCCACCTCTATGGAATAGAGTAAGCGAGACGTCTCCTCCCGGTTGGCATAGGGAGCCATCAGGGCGCAGAACCGCGTTTCGGCTTCGCGGAAATAGCTGTCGTTTAACCAAAGGGTGTCGTCGGCATCGAAACCGATTACCTTTAGTCCCTCCATTGCCGACAGTCAATCACTTGGGTCGAGGCCACGCGATCGCCCAAACGACGGCCATCTTCGGCAATCAACACCATAATGGGTTCAATCAGCCAACCCACAAAGGGAACAATCGAGAGCAGGATGGGAATCAGATTCCGTAATAAAGATTTAGCTTTCCCGCAGGGAATATTCTCATCCAAATCTATCACCATAATCCCGGCAGCACGTTTCCCGATACTCTGTCCGCGGGCCATACCATCTTTGAGTAGTCCATAGGCCAGAGGGGCCAGCAACAACAAAAATCCCAACAGTAGCCCGAACAAGAGTCCGAACACCGGAATCGGGAAAAATGGCCATCCGTGTTCAGCTCCAATGGCAAACCCTCCGACGGCACCGAATACTCCGCCGAAAAAACAGATGATGGCAGGGATATACAATACCCCCTGCACCAGGAAATCAATCAGGAACGCCACGAAACGAGATCCGAGCGAAGCTTTGGGATAGGCATAGGGTGCAGCGCCCGAAGCAAAGACAGGGGCAGCATAAGAGGTGCCCCGAGGACCTGAAGAGCCGCTCCGATCGGCCCCTGACCCCGCAAAAGCGGGGTTAGGGGTTCCATCGGAAGCACAAAAACGGGCACCCGAAATAAAAGGTTTTCCGCAAGTAGGACAAACTTCGGGAGCCGATGTATCAATGGCCAGATTCCGCCCGCATTGGGGACAAAAGGTGTAATCCGAAGAGACTTCTTTGTTACAATGGGGACAGATAATGTTAACCATCGATAACCGGATTTAAAGTGTTAGTAGTAGTTAGTACTGTAAGTATCTGATTACAACCAATAAAGACTATCTGGGAATTACAGGTTCAATCACAAACGAGAAGTCGTAATCGGCATAAGGCAGCAAGTATTGCGGCAGAGGCCATGCGCCCCAGCTGTTCACTGAACCTAAACCCATCTGCCTCAAATCGATTGACATGGTGGTCAGATCACGGGGCTCCAATTCGCCGGAGTGACGCTGATCCTTATCGGTTCCATCGTCGAGATCTTCCTGTAGGAAATTAAGCGCTGATGCAGAGAAAGGCGCGCCCGAACGGAACAACAGCCCTCTCCCGTCGATGTCGACCGTCTTCCACCAACGAATGTCGGTTTTGGTTCCGCTCTCCTGCGGACGGATATAGGGATAGTATTGGTCGGCAACCAGTTGGTCGTAGATGCCCAGATTGGTGTAGTAGTTCCGGTCGGCATAGTTCTCTTGCGGACCGCGGCCATAGAACCGGATCCGGTCGAATTGACCCGGCATCACCAGCTGCATGCCAAAACGGAAAAGATGCGGCATCTTCTTTTGGGCAGTATCAACCCGTAACGACTGAGAAATCTTAATCTGACCCAGGGAATTGATTTCGTAAGCCATATCGAGCGTGGCAAAAAGATCAGGGATCTGATAGGTGGCTTTTACAACCGTGTTGCCTTCATTTTTTGAAACCTGCAGGTTGCGGGTACGCATGGCCGGCTCTTTCCACAGTGCGAAGCTTCGCTGGAAATTGGCTCCAAAATCGTTGTCGGTGGGTGCTCTCCAGAAGTTGGGACGAAGGGCATACCCCTTCTCTACCATCTCCAGACCCTTAACGCGGAGACTTTCAATCCAGCCGGTACGGGAGTTGAAATGGATAGTAACAGGACCTCCCACAACCTCCAGATGTGCAAGACTCCGATAGCTCGAGGTAGAATCGACAGCAGCAATCTCAGCCGAAAAAGCCTTATAGGGCGCAATTTCCAGTTGATCGGCAGCCACTACATAACCGGCAGGAAGCAAGCCATCCTGCTGTTTCAGTTTATACTGCACATTCAGCAGATACTCTTTATCCGGTACGGCTGCAAGTGCAAATCCGGGAAGCTGAACCGTCTCTTTTGCCTGAGGAGCCACTTTCAGATCGGCAACCTGCCACTCCATGTAATAGCGGGAGAGATCAATAAAGAAGTTCTCGTTATAGACGGAAACCTGGCCCTTCTGCAAATCGACAGGGGTTGTCCAGACAGACTGGTACACCTTCTTTACCTCATACATGTGAGGGTTGGGTACACGGTCAGGACTGATCAGGCCATTGTTGTTGAAGTTGTTGTCGGAAGCAGGATACTCTCCGTAGTCGCCACCGTAGGCATAGAACATTTTGCCTTCGGGAGAGTACTTTCTCAACCCCTGGTCTACAAAGTCCCAGATAAAACCACCCTGCAGAGAGGGGTATTTCCGGTAGATATCCCAGTATTCGCGCAAACCGCCCTCGGAGTTACCCATGGCGTGTGCATACTCGCACTGGACAAACGGACGGGTAGGATTGCTTTTGCCATAACGCTCTACATAATCGTACCCGGCATACATAGGAACCACGAGATCAGTGTGTTCTCTCTGACCGGCCTGTTCGTACTGTACAGGACGGGTATTGTCGTAGGCCTTGAGCCATTTGTAAACCTCCACAAAATTGGGACCGTCGCCTGCCTCATTACCCATACTCCAGATAATCACAGCGGGATGATTCTTGAAGGTCTGAGCCATACGTTGATTGCGTTCCATATGCGCAAGCGCATAGGTGGGCTCTTTTGCGAGCGTCCGGTTTCCGTAACCCATCCCGTGCGACTCCACGTTGGCCTCGCAAACTACGTACAGACCGTATTCGTCGCAGAGGTCATACCAGATGGGATTGTTGGGGTAGTGCGAAGTACGAACCGCATTCAGGTTGTTCTCTTTCATGACACGGATATCCTGGATCATCCGCTCCCTGGAAACATTGTACCCCTCAAGAGGATCCATCTCGTGACGATTGGCTCCCTTGATCAGAATCGGCTTCCCGTTTACCAGCAGTTGTCCGCCCTTAATCTCCACTTCGCGGAAGCCCACCCTTTGCGGAATCGACTCTATCACAGCTCCTTTGGCGTCTTTCAGCGTAACCAGAAGCTGATAGAGATGAGGCGTTTCGGCAGTCCAGAGAAGGGGTGAGTTCACCTGCATGGCAGCCTGTGCTGCTCCGTTTTTATCGAAAGTAACCGATGCCGTCTGCACCTTTGCGCCTTTGGCATCGAGCAGAGCCAGATCGGCCGATGCGCTGCCCTTTTTGCTCAGCGTAAGGGCCACACTGAGGGTTGCATCTTTGTAGGCTGCATCAAGATCGGTCTTCACAAACATATCCTGCAGGTGCAGGGGGTTTCTTGCAAAGAGGTAAACCCCGCGGGCAATACCGGAAAGACGCCAGAAGTCCTGATCTTCCAGATAGGAACCGTCGCACCAGCGATAAATCTGCATGGCAAAGAGGTTTTTCCCGGGTTTGAGGTACTTGGTAATGTCGAACTCCGATCCCATCTTGCTGTCTTCACTGTAGCCCACAAACTGGCCGTTTACCCAGAGATAGAAGTTTGAAGTGGCCGAACCCACATGAAAGAAAACCTGTTTTCCGTTCCAGTCGGCAGGGAGTTCAATCTCCTTACGGTAGGATCCCACATGGTTATTTTTCTTCTCGACCATGGGGGGAGCAGAGCGGAACTGATTGGCCCAGGCATACCCTACATTTTTGTAGATAGGATCACCGTAACCGTTCCTTTCCCAAATTCCGGGAACCGGAAAATCTACCCAGTACTGGTCTTCGAATCCGGGTAAATAAAACTGATTGGGCTTTTGATCCAGGTCGTTTACCCAGAAAAATTTCCATGTTCCGTTCAGTGAGAAGTAGAGAGGCGATACATCCAATTGCCCGGCGAGGGCGGCATCGTCTGTAGGATAGGCAAAGAAGGCGGCCCTGGCCGGAGCTCTGTTAATTTGGTTCACCTGAGGATCAAGCCATTCCGGCGATTGAGCACTAAGGGAGGCAACCCAGAAAAGGGAAAGAAGAAGAAGTTTGCGCATAGGAAAAGTTTTTTTGAAAACATAACGAGTTTAGAGTCGGGTGAAATTAATAAATTTGCGGGGATTCTCCATTCTACTAACCTTTTTCTGCAATCTGCCGCAAGAAATTGCCCGTTTTTTCGGTTCAACAGAGTGCAATCATCTCCATCTTATCAGCGTGCCCTTTCACTTTCATCTTCTCCGACCGCTTTTTCTGATTCTCGTTGTGTGTACGCTGCTCTGCAGGCTCCTGAGTCCTGTTCTGATGCCATTTCGCAGCGAAGCAGAATATCGACCTGATCCGCAGGTCCGGGTTGATGGATGGAGCCCCTCTCCCAACCGCCCGAAACCTTTGCGATACGCCTCAGTTTTTAACGATTTACATGCGCTCCATATAGAGGCGGCAATGAGAAAGGGCATCACTCCTCTGGCCTCGAGAGAAGGGTTGCGGGAGCAACGGGGCAAATTGAAAGAGATTCACAACAGCAAGTACGTGGTTGTCGAGAAACTCACACACTCTGTTCCCTATCTAACGCCCGATGCAGCCGAACTCCTGGAGACCATCGGGAAGCGGTTTAACGGTGCGCTCCGGGCTAAAGGAATGACCGAATATGCTTTGCAGGTTACCAGTTTGCTGCGCACCGACGGCGATGCAAAAAGTCTGCGGCGATCGGGGAATGTCAATGCCTCTTCAAACTCCTCACACCGTTATGCCACCACTTTCGATATTACCTATGTGCGATTCAAAAAGATTTCGCGCAGAGAGAAAAACGAACATTGGGATTACCTGCGCATGGTTCTGGGAGAAGTTCTTCTCTCACTGCGAAAGGAGGGAAAATGCTATGTAAAATACGAGGTGGCACAGAAGTGTTTTCACATCACGGCACGATAGTCCTGCCTGCAAAAATGGTCTAAAAAAGGGAGAGAGGTATCCAAAACCCCAAAATTCAACCCTTGCTTCAGAGAAAAATTTTGCCACTCTTCTATCTTTGTAGGTAATCACCTACCCTCAACCCTATGAGAAAGCTTCTGATGCTTTTGGCCGTGGCTACGGCCGTTCTTATGGCAATGCCTTCGGCGCTCTGCCAGCTGCAGCCCGACGAGTATGCCCGGGCCGTCAAAACCCGTTCCGACAACCGCCTGCTATACGGAGGCTCAACACAGGTAACCTGGGTATCGTGCACCTCGCAATACTGGTTTCTGAAACGAACCAAAGCCGCCTCACGCTATATGGCCGGCGACGCCTCTCAAAACAGTCTGAAGGAGGCGTTCGACCACCAGTTATTGGCCCGACAGCTGTCGGAGAAGAGCGGTGAGACGGTTTATCCCGACAGCCTGCGTCTGGAAAGAGCCACATTTGTAAAGGAGATGCAGGCTTTCCAGTTTGGCTTTAAAAACAGCAACTGGGAGTTCGATATTGCAACAGGCGTACTCACCCAAACCGAGGGAACATCCTCCCCGGCCCCCCAAAGGGGGCAGCAATCCCAGCGCTATTGGGGAGCCCGCGATAACAGCGACGCTGCGGTTCGTACCTCGCCTTCGCCGGACAATAAAATAGAAGCCTTCATCCGTGATTACAATCTGTTTATCAGAGAGATATCGTCCGGAAAAGTTACGCAGCTCAGTTTCGACGGGGCCTCCGAATTTCCCTACACTTCGCAAATCCGCTGGTCGCCCGACGGGAAGAAACTCACCTGTATGAAGGTTCGTCAGGCACAGGATCATATCATCACTTTTATTGAATCATCGCCTGCCAACCAGATACAACCCAGAATTCAGACCCGCCCCTACTACAAACCGGGCGATGTGATTCCGGTCTCTCTTCCCGCGCTGTTCAATGTGGAAACCGGAAAACAAATTTTTATAGATACCAAAGAGTTGGAGTATCAGTACGATCTGCAACGGTTGGAATGGGAACCCGAAAGCCGGAGTTTCACCTTTGAGTGGAACCAGCGGGGACATCAGGTATACCGTCTATACAGGGTCGATGCCGAAACAGGCACCAAACAAATTGTGGCCGAAGAGAGAAGCAATACCTTTGTGAACTACCCCCGCATCTGGCGGTACAAACTGAGAGAGAGCGGTGAGCTGCTTTGGGCCAGCGAGCGCGACGGGTGGTATCATCTCTATCTCCTTGATGCCGCAACCGGCAAGGTGAAGAACCAGATAACCAAGGGAGAATGGGCTGTTCGTGATGTAGTCAGGGTAGATGCCGAAAAACGGGAGATTCTCTTTACCGCCAATGGTAAAAATCCCGGCGAGGACCCCTATAATATTCACTACTACCGGATTGGATTCGATGGTACGAACCTCATCGATCTTACCCCCGAAAACGGGAACCATACCGTGCAGTTTTCGCCCGACAACCGCTATTATACCGACTACTGTTCGCGCCCCGACTTGCCGGGAACCACGGTGTTGCGCAGTTGGCCCGATACTAAGGTTTTGCAGACCCTCCAATCGACGGATGTTTCCGAGCTCGAAAAAGCCGGATGGAAGATGCCTGTCGTCTTTTCGGCCAAGGGACGTGACGGGGTTACCGATATTTGGGGAACCATCATTTTCCCGAGAAACTTCAACCCCAAAAAACGGTATCCGGTCATTGAATATATCTACGCCGGCCCCCACGGACAGCATGTGCCCAAAAGCTTCAGCGTTTCCGACTACAGCATCTCTCCGTTAACCGATCTGGGCTTTGTGGTGGTCAGGATTGACGGCATGGGTACTGCCTTCCGTTCGAAGGCTTTTCACGATGTAGCCTGGCAAAACCTGAAAGATGCCGGCTTCCCCGACCGCATTCTCTGGATGAAGGCGGCGGCGCAAAAATACAAATGGATGGATATCTCGCGTGTAGGCATCTTTGGCAGCTCGGCAGGTGGACAAAACGCCATGGGCGCAGTGCTTTTCCATAACGATTTTTACAAAAGCGCCTATGCCTCCTGCGGTTGCCACGACAACCGGATGGATAAAATCTGGTGGAACGAACTCTGGATGGGATATCCCGTGGGAGCTCACTATTCGGCCAGTTCGAATGTCGATAATGCGCATCTGCTGAAAGCCAATCTGATGTTGGCCTATGGAGAGGTCGATGACAATGTGGATCCGGCCACCACTTTGCAGGTAGCCAATGCGCTGATTAAAGCCAATAAAGAGTTCGAACTGGTGGTGCTGCCGGGAGTAAATCACACCATGGGTGGTGAGTATGGTATGCGTAAGATGTACGACTTTTTTATCCGTACGCTCCGCGATCAGGTAACTCCCAACTGGAACAAGTAGTATAAAAAATATACGTTATTATGAATCAATCCATTTTCTCTTTTCCCCGCCCGGCCAACGAGCCGGTTCTTACCTACAAACCCGGCTCACCCGAGAGGACAGCTCTTCGGCGCGAACTCGATGCCATGGCAAAACAAGAGGTAGATATTCCGCTGATAATAGGGGGAAAAGAGATTCGTACCGGGAACAGGGTACCCATTGTGATGCCCCACAACCACTCTCATTGCCTGGGGTATTACCATCTGGCAGGCAGTGAGGAGATTGCTTTGGCCATTGAGGCGGCGCTTACGGCCCGAGAAAAATGGAGCCGTCTTCCCTGGACCGAAAGAGCTTCGGTTTTGCTGAAAGCGGCCGAGTTAATCACCAAAAAATACCGGTATGTGATCAATGCGGCCACTATGCTGGGGCAAAGCAAGAATCCTTATCAGGCAGAGATTGATTGCGTCTGCGAAATAGCCGATTTCCTGCGATTTAACGCCTACTTTGCCTCGCAGATTTATGCCGATCAGCCCTTTTCCGAACCGGGAGTCATCAACCGGATGTCGTATCGGCCTCTGGAAGGATTTCTATTCGCAGTTTCGCCCTTCAACTTCACCTCGATTGCAGGCAATCTGAACGCGGCTCCGGTGTTGATGGGTAACGTAACGGTTTGGAAACCCTCCTCCACTTCGGTGCTATCTAACTACTGGCTGATGAAGATATTCATGGAGGCGGGCCTGCCCGACGGGGTAATCAATTTTGTCCCCTCCAAAGGATCGGTGATTGGAAATGAGGTATTCCGTCATCCCGAATTTGCCGGGGTACACTTCACCGGATCGACCGGTACCTTTAACCATTTCTGGAAGTTAATCGGCGACAACATCTCTTCCTATCGGTCGTATCCCCGTATTGTGGGCGAAACCGGGGGAAAGGATTTCGTAGTGATACACCCTTCGGCACCTGTTCGGGAAAGTGCTGTGGCTCTGGTAAGGGGGGCCTTCGAATACCAGGGACAAAAATGTTCGGCGGCCTCAAGGGCCTATGTGGCACGCAGTCTCTGGCCCGCATTGCTGACAGAGATGAAAGAGATGACTTCCGTTCTGAAGATGGGCGACGTCTGCGACTTCTCCAACTTTTTCAACGCAGTTATCGATGAGGCGTCGTACAACAACATTGTCGGCTATATCTCGGCAGCCAGGCAATCGGCGGCAGCCGAAGTGGTGTTGGGAGGCAAATGCGACAACTCGAAGGGGTGGTTTGTAGAACCTACTGTTATTCTCACCTCCGATCCCAACTATCCCTCTCTGAAGGAAGAGATCTTCGGGCCGGTACTTACCATCTATCTATACGACGACAATCGCTTTGAGGAGGCACTGGAGCTATGTAACCGGACCTCTCCCTACGCACTTACCGGATCGATACTGGCTACCGACCGCTATGCCATTGAACTGGCACTGGAAAAACTGGAGAATGCCGCCGGAAACTTTTACATCAACGACAAGCCCACGGGCGCAGTAGTAGGCCAGCAACCCTTTGGCGGAGCCAGGGCTTCGGGAACCAACGACAAGGCCGGCAGCTATCTGAATCTGCTCAGATGGGTGAATGCCCGAACTATAAAAGAGACATTTGCCCCGGCCACCTCATGTGGTTATGATTTTCTGAAAGAGGAGTAACGCCTCCGGTTTTCCTTACTTGAAGGCGTCGAACGATGCCAGTATCCCTTTTACCACCGAACGGGAGAAACCATAGTACTCCATCTCGGTAAGTCCCTGAATAGTCAATCCTTTCGGGGTGGTAACCTTGTCTATCTCCACCTCGGGATGCGATTGGTTCTCGAGCACAATCTGTGCAGCTCCCAACAGAGTTTGTGCAACCATATCGCGTGCCACATCGGCTCTCACTCCAATCTGGACACCACCCTGCATGGCGGCACGAATATAGCGAAGAGCAAAAGCGGTACCGCACGAAGCCAGCACAGTGGCAGCATTCAACTCCTCCTCCGACATCAGCAGGGTAAGCCCTACATGATCGAAAATGGTTTTAACACGGGTAATATCTTCCATACGGCACCAGGGGGCAGCAACCAGGGCTGTCATAGAGGCACGCACTGCCATAGCGGTATTGGGAATTGCACGTAACAACGGCAGCCCTGCAGGAATAATCTGCTCGAGCGTTGCCATGGAAACACCTGCGGCGATGCTTACCAATATGTGACGCGACGGATCGAGATGAGGTGCCAGTTCGGTCAGGATCTTTGCCACACCCCAGGGCTTGATGCAAAGAATAACAATATTGGCCTTGGCAAGCGCCTCAGCATTATTAAACGTAGTATCGAAACCACGGGCACGAAGTGACTCCAGAATCTCGGCACGAAGGTCAGTAACCGTTATGCGCGAAGGATCCATCTGTTCCGATTTCAACAACCCTTCCAGAAGAGCCGAACCAATGTTACCGGCTCCGATAATTGCAATCTTTTCCATAGTAAACCATGCATGAATGAAGTTCACAAACCTACACAAAGTTTTTTGGTGTACTTCATTTGCGTCCGATTTTTACGAAATAGAATCATTCTAAAATAGATACGAGGACTTTTCCCGCAATGGCGAATTGGGTAGTTTTGCTTTATAAGATAAAAAACATGCAAAAACAATTCGAAAACACCCCGACCGGCGCAGGAATCGACCGGAGAACTTTTCTAAAATATGCCGCCACTCTGGGCCTTCTGGCCTATGCAGGGACTCCCGACGCGTATGGTTTTTCCAGCCGCGCCAAGGGAAAAGTATTGATTATAGGAGGAGGTGCTGCCGGAATAAGTATGGCTGCCCGTCTTACCCGTTGGCTCGATGAACCCGACATCACCCTGATTGACCCCTCAGACCGGCAATACTTTCAGCCCGGTTTTACCATGATAGCAGGAGGTATTTTTGAACCCGACGAGGTCTACAAACCTCAGGCGGACTATATCCCTAAAGGAGTCAAGTGGATTAAAGACACGGTCTCTCACCTCGATCCGGTTAAGCAGGAGGCAGTAACCACCAAGAATGGTACTGTAGGGTACGATTTTCTGGTATTGTCGCCCGGGCTCCAGATCAACTGGAAGGGAGTAGAAGGAATAGAGCGGGAATGGCTCGGCCAGGGAAATGCGCACTGCATGTACGACTTTGAAGGAGCCATTAAAACCTGGCCGGCTATTCAAAAACTTTCTGAAACCGGAGGAAGAGCTCTCTTCACCAATACCTACACCAAGTTAAAGTGCGGAGGTGCACCCAAAAAGATTACGTTGCTCACCGACGATTACTGCCGCAGGCAGGGGACGCGCGACAAGGTATCGGTTACCTACTATAACGCTTCGAAACCCATTTTCGACACCCCCTACTTTGCCACACGGTTGCAGGAGATTTTCGACGAACGGGAAGTGGGAGTGAAACCGCTTCACCATCTGAAAGGAATTGATATTCAGGCTAAGAAAGCCTATTTTGAGGAGGTAAAGACAGAAAAAAAGGAGGTGATTGTCGATTACGATTTTATCCATTTTGTACCCCCCATGTCGGCACCCGACTTTGTGAGAGAGGCCGGACTCGGCTGGACCAGCGGAAGCCTGCAGCGCGAAGCTTGGGCTATGGTAGACCGCGACACATTGGTTCACACCACGTATAAAAATATTATTGCGCTGGGTGATGTGGCAGGAACCCCTGCCAGCAAAACATCGGCCGCCATCCGTATGCAGGTGCCCATTGCGGCAAAAAACCTGATTTCGCTTATGGAGGGGAAAGAGCCTGAGCTTAAGTACAATGGTTATTCGGCCTGTCCTATTATTACCGAGTATGGTAAGGTACTCATGGCCGAATTCGACTACGACAAGAACCCTCTCCCCACCTTCCCCTTCATAGACAGTTCGAAGGAGCAGGCGGCATTCTGGATTCTGAAGAAATATATCCTGAAGCCGGTCTACTTCTACGGAATGTTAAACGGGTGGATGTAATCCGACTGCCGATCAGAGTTCAATCCGGTATAGCCGGGCATCTTTGGGCCCCAGAGAGGTTTCGAGCCGTCCTTTTACCATTGATTTTTCGCCACTCCAGAGTTCTGTAACCCTGAAGAATTTGTTGCCCGACAGCCCGAGCCATGGGGTATCGAAACCCATAGTGCGGGTTTGGCCGGAAAAGTTGAACAGGGCTACATAGAGCTGTTTCCCTTCCCTGTGCAGGAAGATCTCGGGTGCTGCATCGCCTTCGGGCGGAAACAGAGGCCGAAACGATTTCCCCATCTTAATCACTTCAAGCAGAGGCGGGTGGGTCAGAAACTGAGGTCATCGCCATTCATCAGCATTCCGGTGAGAGCAGCTGTGGTAATACGTGCCCGGTTCTCGCCCTCCGAAACCTTGTCGAGCACAATATGATCGGGGTCGTTGAAGGAGTAGATCCGGTTGAGCCACCATCCACCCGCGAGTCCGTTCAGCGTATATTCGGTATCTTTCATGGAGGCAAAGGCGTCGCAGGCTATCCTGCGTGAATGGGCAAACCCGCCGGGAAAGAGTGGCGAGATGGCTTGCGTAATATAGATATCGGGGCCCAGACACTCGCGTACATATTGCATCCCTGCCCAATAGGCCTGCATTCCGGTAGTAACCTTCTCATCGAAATGGCGGTCGGCTTCGAGCGAGCCATGGGTCAAAAAGTCAAGTTTGATATAGGTAAAACCCGCCCTCTTAAAACGATCGAAGAAGTAACGCATCCGGGCCTGCACTCCGGGATGGGTGGGATCGAGCGCCCAGGCTCCGTCGAGATCCTGCGGTTTGCCATGGGCATAGAGATAGGCGTCGGAATAACGGTACCGATCCGATCCCTCCATTTGTCGGGAGGGACGCTTGCCCCAATCTACAAACGGAGCCCAGTAGATTCCGGCCTCCTGTCCGTTTGCCCTACAATGCGCCACAAAACGGGCCAGTTCCTGGTCGGTCAGGTTGTCCCAGTAACTGTCGAGCCCGATGTAGAGCGGCCCCTCACCCCGAAACCCGGCAGCCTCGATGGAACGAAAGGCATCGGAAACGGCCAGCGCTTTGTTGATATCTATCTTCGATTGCACAGCACCCCAGCTGTTCCAACCGAAGGGGGCTCCTCCCTGCCATTCACGCGGTTTTTGCATAGAGGCGTTGGCCTCACCAAAGGACTCCATCCCATCCCGCCAATCGGAAAACCAACCCAAAAAAATGGGGGCCGAGGCCACCTCACTTCCCGACAGGGTGCCATGGGGCAGCGTATCACGTGTTTCGGCCGAAGTATAGCCGCAACAGACGGTAAGGCGTTCAAGCCTCTCCGGGGTGCTCTCAGAAAGAACAGCAGTTTTCCACACATGGTGTTCTACAGAACCTGCCACCAGACCGGCTCCCGAATCAGCATCGAACCAGGCGCCCGCCTCATAGCCGGTTTCAATCCCACCCCAGGGGCGATACCCATACCGGATCCAGTTATCATTGTCGAAGGGGACAAACAGGAAGCGGCCTCTGCCCGATTTTTCTGCCCTGAAGCCTGAAGAGGCCGAGATGGGGGTAATGGAAGCCACCGGATGGAGGGCAGAACCTCTCACCAGAGTCTGCATTACCAGCCCTTCGCGGTTGCGATAGAAGGTAAATCGACGTAACACCGTATCGCCGTCCGGCAAAGGGGTAACCAGCGTGTATCGGATACCCGTACCCATGGGGTCGGAAACGGAACACCCGGGCTGAAGCGAGGTGCGATGCCCGGCTATATCTTTTGCGGGCGCACCGGCACGACGAAAAGAGGAGGTGATTCCGCCCAATACCCGATTTCCCCGGAAATAGAGGTCGACCGTACCTGTCGACCCATCCATCTCGAGCTGCCAGGAGTGCTCACGGATGGTGATTTTTCGAATTACAGCACTCCCCCGCACAGCGGTTGTGGAGGGAAGATAAAAGAGCAGAAGCAGAACAAGAGCAGAGAGGCGCATAGCAAGGAGTAAAGAATACAATAATTATGGCTAATTTAGCATTTTAGCAACGTCTAAAAAAGATACCTTTGTAGGGGTGTCACTTTTTTCTGTCGGATTTTTCCTTAATTCCCTTTACAATTATGAAACAACTTCCGCATCTCTTCCTGGTTTTCGGTGTTGCAATGATTATGAGTGCTCAAGGGTGCAGCCAACCCGGGCAACCCGTTACACTCACCAATCCGCTCGATGCGGAAAGAGTGGATCAGCCGTTTCTCTTTTCCCGCAATCAACTGAATCCCTCTAACCCCGACCTGCTCCCGGCAGTAAAACTGGCATCGGGCGATTTTCTGGCCAGCCAGGCCGACGATCTGGATGGCGACGGTCAATGGGACGAATTGGCTTTTGTCTGCACCATGCAGCCTCTCGAGAAGGTTGAAGCCAAAATTGTATGGCTTTCCAAAGACCGTTACCCCCAATTTACCATCAGGACCAATGTACGGTATGGCAAGATGACCTCTCCCAACAAGGTGGTGGAGCTTCTGGAGGATGTACATTACAAACAACCCCTTCCGCGGGGTATCGGCTATCCCTATCAGATGGACGGTCCAGCCTGGGAGAACGACAAGATGGGTTTCCGGCACTATTACGACGGCCGGAATTGCCGGGATGTCTTTGGCAAACGGATGACCGAAATGGTACTCGATTCTATCGGAATCCGCCCCGACGGAACTCCCGGCGACACCTATCACGTGTTGAGCAACTGGGGGCGTGACATTATGAGCGCCGCCAACTCATTTGGCCTGGGAGGTCTGGCTCTCCGTACGGCCGATACGCTCTTGCGTATGGGTGTGCTGGTTACCGACACCATCGACATTATCGACTCCACCCGCTTTGCCATTCTTACGGAAGGTCCGGTTAGGTCGGTGATGCAATTCGACTTTTATGGCTGGGAGGTTCCCGGTGATACCAAAGTAGATGTACATAATAAGGTGACCATTTGGGCCGGCCAATACGGGTACGAGAATGAGGTGACCACCTCTCCCCTTCCCGCCGGATCTCAATTGGTTACCGGTATTGTTACCAACAATAATGATAAGGAACAGACCTCTGTTGCGTTCAATAACCTTTATACGGCCATGTTTACCCACGATAAACAGACTTACAACAAGGTTTGGTTTATGGGAATGGGGTTGATTCTGCCCAACCAAAATCTTGTGGAGCTCTACGATGCCCCCAAAGAGGGGCCGGGCATTATTGATACCTGGTGTGTGGCCATGAAACCCGATGCCGAAGGCAAATACCGCTATAATGTTTACGCGGTTTGGGAACTGCAGGATGAGCGCTTTCGCGAGAGAGCCCCTTTCGAAAACCTGATACTGCAATATGGCAACCAACTGGCAAGCCCTCCTCAGGTAGAGGGACTTTAGAACCATCTTGATTTACCAATGCTTCAACTTTCACGAAATCATACAATCATGAGAACATTTCAACGATTATCCCATCTTCTATGGCTGCTTCCTCTTCTGGCAGCGTGGAGTTGCTCCGACGATGAGTCGGCACCAAGGGCTTATGTCACCGTCGAACCGGATGCCATCGAGCTTACGGCAGCCGGCACGGCACAAACGGTAACCGTCAATACCAATCAGGCCGAATGGGCTACCGAATCGAGCGCCGATTGGGTGGTGATAACCCGCTACAATGAGTTTCTCTCCATCAGTGCGGCTCCCAACAATACCACAACACCTCGTCCTGCCGCTACCGTTACGGTCAGGGCAGGAGTAGCCGGGAACAACGCTTCGGCTCAGTTTACAGTAACCCAGAACTCGGTTAATCTTAGCCAAAGTTTGCTGTTGGGCTATTGGCAGAAAGGCGAACGGCTCTATTCTCTGGAAGCCAATGGTGCCCTGATGCAGTTGGTACCCTCTAATACTCCGGGGCTTTTTATTATCGATCCCGAAAGTATCGGAAACTACGTGCTCGACACTGAGAACAATGCTCTGCAGATTACCATTGCTGACTCTCCGTCGGAGTCGGTTCCCATTGTGAGTATTACCAATACCCGGCTGGTTCTGGGGGGTTCCGGCGATGCAGCCGGCACCTATACTAAGTATACCGATCCGGTAACTGTGGCCCCTCAAATCAGCGACGAGTCGTTTTTGGGCGCCTGGCGAATCAGCGACACCGAGTATGCAGAGTTTAATAACGACGGAACCGGAAACTTCTTATTGGCAGCAGAGGTAGCAGGCAGATTCATTTTACAGGGTACTTTTACCTATTCGTACGATGCACTCTCCTTCACCATGACCATCACGCCCACAGGCGATGATCCGGAGGAGAGATACACCATCTCAAACTTTACTCCTGAAGGCTTTACACTGCAATCGGTTACAGATCAAAATTTTATCAGAGAGGTAACCAAATACGAAGGAACCGTTATCCTTGAACCCCCTTATCTGGGTTTCTGGAACTATACCGAGGAGGGAATCTATATGCAGTTTAAGGAGAATGGCATGATTTTGTTGCTGGAGCAGAGCCCCAATCCGAATCAACTCTACATCAGAAGGATTGTCTATTCGCGTTATTCCCCGTCGGGCAGAACCATAGAGATTCTTTCCGGAGAGGGCGGTGATGTGCAGTATACCTATACGCTCACCAGCCATTCGGCATCGGAGATGGTTTGGACAGGGACCGATTTGGATGATATCATGACATACGAAAAGCTTGAACAGGAGTATGAACTGATTCCCTATCCCTTAACAGACGATTATGGAACCGACTGGGCCAATCTTCTGCGCTACTGTGAGGCATTCGACGGAGGTGTGCTGTTGAATGTAAACACTCTTTCCGGCGTCTCCGAAGGCACTCCCGTATCGCCGGTTCTCACTATCGATTCGCCAAAAACCATTGTGGCCATCTATACCTACCATTGGAATTGGATTACTACCGGAGGGGGAGAAAATGTGGGAGTCTCGCTGACAAACATCTTTAATGAGCAAACCTATGCACAATGCAACCAAACCCCCTATCCCGGTCAGGGCGGCAGGACAAATGCCAATTGGATTGGTGTGCCCAATGTTACCATCCCTGCCGGAAGTTATCGGGTAATCTCCACCAATCCGGCATCCTGGTCGTACGCCGGTGACACACAGGGACAAGGAATTACCGTCATATTAGGGTATTAAACCTGCCACCGTGATTAATGGTTAATGCGCTGCGCGCGAAATGGTTAATGGTTAATGACTTAGTGAGCCCATGCGCTTTGCGCACGGGCTCACTTTTCTTTATACAGTGAGCGAGTAACCGGTGTGGTTATAGAAGAGTGTGCCGGTATAGACTTTGGCCAATTTATTATAGGCATCAAGGCCGGTACAATGACACACGCCCATTCGTTCGGGTTGAAATTTACAAAGCTTCTCAATCACCATGTCGTCGCGGACGGGTTCACCCCCAAACAGATGAAATCCCCCCAGAATCAAATCGACAGGCAAGGGGAAATGGTGTAAGGCACTGGCCATAATATGGGTGATGCCTCTGTGCGAACAGCTGCTGATAACCGACAACTTCTGGCCGGAAACAGCTGCAAGAAAGAGCTCATCATCAAACCGATCGGGCACAAAGGTCTCGCCTTCTCGCAAAAAAAAGTGGGTAAAACTGGTATCCAACGGATTATGTACCGGAATATCGGGCACGATGTAGAGCGAGTCGCATAGCGGAGTTACTCCCTCAACATAGGTAACCCTCTTCTGCATGGCCTCAGAAAGGGGCGGGGTGCCGATAAACCGATCGTACCGGTGGTATTTCTGTGCAAAAAGTCCACTCTTCAGATAGATACGGGCTTTTCGATTCTGTGCCAGAAAAGCAGAGAGCCCTCCTGTATGATCGTAATGCCCGTGACTTAGCACCAATGCATCGATCGATGCCGGATCGATACCCAAACGGGAGGCATTATTCAGAAATGCCCCGCTTTGCCCTGTATCGAAAAGGACTTTTACGCTTCCTGTATCCATGTAGATGGCAAGACCATGCTCAGCCGTAAGACCGGTAGCATACACTAAATTTTCAATGAGGGTTGTAATCTGTAGCATACTTTAATGCTTTAATGCTTTAATGCTTTAATGCTCTAATGATTTAATGCTCAGGTGCTCAGGTGCTGCGCTGGCGCGCGAAAAAAAATGGTGAATGGTGAATATGCGCAGATGAGTGTTGTAGCGAAGATAGGGAACTGGAAAGAATTTTGTGCAAAGCCGGGCGATTTGTTACATTTACATATCTGCATTGGGGTTTAATTCTGGTAGGCATGCTTCCTGTGTTTCGTATCTCTTCGCAAGTGGTTTTCGCGATTTTTTTGCTTTGCTGTCAAGGTCTGTTGGGGATGACGGTGTATTCTTTTCCGGAAAAAGAATCCCGGCGGTTTGTTAAGCACAGTCTGTCGCCCGGATTGATTATGGCCGGATACCAGGGCTGGTTTAATGCTCCCGGCGATGGTGCCGGAAGAGGTTGGTACCACTATTCGAAGGAGGGGAAATTTGAACCGGGATATGCTAAGGTGGATATGTGGCCTGAAATGAGCGAATATGAAAAAGCCTACCCAACGGCCTTTCGATTTGCCGACGGAAGCGCTGCAACTACATTCAGTTCGTTTGATGAGAGTACGGTGCGACTCCACTTTCGATGGATGCAATCGTTTGGAATTGATGGCGTCTATTTGCAACGCTTTGTGGCAGAGATCAAAAACGAATCGGGTCGAAAGCATTTTAACAAAGTGATGACCTCTGCTGCCAGGGCGGCACTCGATTACGACCGAACCCTTGCGGTGATGTACGATCTGTCGGGGATGCGTTCGGACGATACCGATGTGCTCATTGCCGACTGGAAAATGCTGATGGCGCAGTATGGATTTACGCAGCGCAGTCGGTATGCCAACTACCTGTACCATGGCAATCGGCCGGTGGTGGCCATCTGGGGGGTGGGTTTTAACGACAACCGAAAATATACCCTTTCGGATATCGAAAAACTGATTCGCTTTTTCCATTCGGATCAGGGGGGAAACTGTTCGGTGATGCTGGGCGTACCCACCTATTGGCGCCAACAGGGAAACGACTGTATAAAAGATCCGCATTTTCTTGAGGTGGTACAGATGGCCGATATTGTACATCCCTGGTTTGTCGGACGGTTTAATGAAGCCGGTTACGATGCATTCCGCCCCCTCATCGGAGAGGACCTGAAGTGGTGCAATGCACACCATCTGGCCTATGTTCCGGTTGTCTTCCCGGGATTCAGCTGGAATAACATGTATCCCGACAGCAAGAACAGTTTCGTTGCACGCAACCGGGGAAGTTTTTTTTGGAAACAGCTGGCAGGGGCATCCGCAGAAGGAGCCGAAATGATCTATGTGGCCATGTTCGATGAGATTGACGAAGGCACTGCCATCTTTAAATGCGCCCATACCGTGCCGGTGGCCGAAGGGAACCGCTTTGTGCCGCTCGATCCGGAGGTTCGGTCGGATCACTATCTGTGGCTTACCGGAAAAGCGGGTGCATGGCTGAAAACAAGAAAAACGTTACCCCAGGACAAACCCATTCAACCTACTCCATAAAATCAATTCCATGCAATCAGGCAGATCCAAAGCGCTTCGAATTCTGGGAACGTTCCTGTTCCTGGTGGGTATCACCGGCACCTCTCCTGCACAAAAGGAGCCTGTCGACTTCGTAAACCCCTATATCGGGAATGTGAGCCATTTGCTGGTTCCTACCTACCCTACCATCCATTTACCCAACAGCATGATGCGGCTCTATCCCGAACGGGCCGACTTCACGAGCGAATTGCTGCAGGGACTTCCTTTACTGGTTACCAGCCACAGGGGCAGTTCGGCCTTCTGCCTGAGCCCCTTTCAGGGAGAGGAGAAGAATTTGCAGCCTGTAATGGCCTTCAGTTACGACCAGGAGAAGATTACCCCCTACTCCTGGTCTGTGTTTCTCGACCAACAGCAGACGGAGGTGCGGTTTGCCCCTTCGCACCAATCGGCCATGTATGAAATTGCTTTCACACAGGATAAACCGGCCTATCTGGTTATTACTTCCCGAAACGGTGCGTTGAAATGGGATGGAGAATCGCTTTCCGGATATCAGCAACTGAACAATAACACGCGGGTCTATCTCTCGCTCAAACCCAACCGAAAACCGGTTTCGGTATCGGTCAGGAATGGTTCGGGCCTTATTCCGGGCACCGAGGCTTCGGGAAGAAATGCCTCCATTGTGTTGACCTTTGCAAAGGAGAACCGCACGATAATATTACCTTACGGGGTTTCGTTTATCGACGAAGCACAGGCTGCCAAAAACAGAATTCGCGAGGTAGAGGGCAAAAGTGTAGAAACGCTGCAGGCAACCGGCCGTACCCTTTGGAACAGGGCATTGGGTAAGATTGCAGTAACCGGAGGATCCGACAACGGGAAAACCATTTTTTACACCTCGCTCTACCGAACCTTCGAGCGGCCGGTCTGCATCTCGGAAGAGGGTCGCTATTTCAGCCCCTTCGACGGGAAGGTTCATCCCGACAACGGCATCGATTTTTACACCGACGACTGGATATGGGACTCCTACAGGGCACACCATCCGCTTCGGATACTGCTCAATCCCAAACAGGAGGAGCAGATTTTACACTCTTTTGTGGAAATGACCACGCAGATGGAGCACCCCTGGTGGCCCACTTTCCCGCAAATAACCGGCGACAGCCGCAGTATGAACTCTAATCACGGGGTGGCTACAGTAATCGATGCCTATAAGAAGGGGTTGAGGGGGTTCGACCTGGAGAAGGCTTATCTGGCCTGCAAAGGAGCCATTCAGGATAAGACGCTGGCTCCCTGGTCGGGAAAGCCTGCAGGCGAACTGAACCGCTTTTACCAAGAAAAGGGGTATATCCCGGCTCTGAGGGAGGGCGAAAAAGAGTACTTCCCCGAGGTGCACTCTTTCGAAAAACGGCAACCCATTGCGGTAACCCTCGGAACCGCCTACGATGAGTGGTGTTTGGCACAGATGGCCAAAGAGCTGGGAAAAGAGACCGACTACCGCCTTTTTCTGAAAAGCAGCTACAACTACCGGAATGTGTTCAACCCCAAAACCGGTTTTTTTCACCCCAAAGACAGTGCCGGCAACTTCATTGAACCCTTCGATTATGTGTTCGGCGGGGGGATGGGTGCCCGAGAATATTACGACGAGAATAACGGATGGGTCTACCGCTGGGATGTGCAACACAACGTTGCCGATCTGATCCGTCTGATGGGCGGCAACGAAGCTTTTTCCGGACAACTCGATGCCATGTTTGCCGCGCCTTTAGGCCGGAGTAAGTATGAGTTTTTTGCCCGACTCCCCGATCATACCGGCAATGTGGGACAGTTTTCGATGGCCAACGAACCCTCACTGCATATCCCCTACCTCTACAATTACGCGGGAGAACCCTGGAAAACACAGAAGAGAATCCGATCGCTGCTAAACCAATGGTTCCGAAACGACCTGATGGGAGTTCCTGGCGATGAGGACGGAGGCGGGCTCACCTCGTTTGTGGTCTTTTCGTATATGGGTTTCTATCCGGTTACCCCGGGAATGGCGGTATACAACATAGGAAGTCCGCTGTTCGACAGGATCAGGATTCGTCTGGAGAATGGAAAGACATTCGAGATTGAGGCTCTGAACAACTCGGACGAGAATAAATACATCCAGCATGCCACGCTCAATGGTACCGTCTGGAATAAACCCTGGTTTACCCATTCCGATCTGATGGCCGGAGGGAAACTGGTGCTCACCATGGGTCCCCGCGCCAATCGCAGCTGGGGCAGTGACCCGGCCGACGCCCCCCCTTCGGCCGAGCCTTTGCCCTCTGCCGAACAATAAATAACAGCCTCATTACCAGCTGTTTAACCAACAAAACTATGCCAATCTGATGAAAACTTTCACAACACTGTTTGTTGCACTTTTTTGGAGCTGGAGCCTCTTTTCGCAAACGGGAAAAAATGTGCTTCCGGCGTCGCAACGCCAGGACCCGATTAAAACTGATTGGGCCGACAGGGCAACGCTCGGGGTGGCCGGAAGTCGTCCGGAAGGCAGATGGTTGTTGTGGTACCAACAACCCGCGAAGGTGTGGGAAGAGGCCCTGCCCCTGGGGAACGGAGCGCTGGGCGCTATGGTATTCGGCGGAGTGGCAGACGAAAGGATCCAACTCAACGAGAGTACCCTGTGGGACGGATACTCCCTCAATCCCAACGACACCTCCGCGCTGGGCGCACTACCCGAAGTAAGGCGGCTCCTCTTTGAAGGGAAAAGCAATGAAGCCATTGCGCTGGCTACAAAACATATGATGGGCCAACCCACACGGATTAAGCCCTATCAGTCGCTGGGCGAAATTTGGTTCGACACGCCCGAACAAGAAGCGTCGGATTATGTGCGAAGTCTCAATCTGGAAACAGCTGTAGCTACCACCCAATACACTTCGGGTGGAGTCAGATTTTGCAGAGAAGCCTACGTTTCGGCTGTCGATAAGGTACTGGTGCTCCATTTTACCGCATCCCGGAAAGGATCGATTCACTTTTCTCTCACCATGAAACGGGAGCAGGATGCCCAATGCGAGGCGGTTGACGGAAAGTTTCCTTCGCTGGTACTTAATGGCCAACTCCCCATCCAAGACGCCGAAGGCAAACCCCGCGGTATTCGTTTTGCAGCACAGGTTACGGCGCGGGTAAAAGGGGGCAGTGTGGTTGCCGATAAGGGTATTATGCAGATTAAAGGAGCCGACGAGGTGACACTCTATGTGTCGGGAGCCACCTCCTATCCCGGACTCAAACGGCTGTTCGAAAACCCGGCTCCTCAAATGCCCGACCCGCGAAGGGTTTGCAATGCGATCATTTCGAAAGCGATTGCCAAACCCCTGAGTAAACTGACGGCGCGTCATATTGCCGAACACCGCGAACTCTTTAACCGTGTAGATATTCATTTGGGTTCGGGTTCGGTTTCGCCCCTGACGGAACAGTTTCCCACCGACAAGCTTCTGGCCCTTGCCCGCGAAAAGGGGGCCCCCGACGCAGGACTGGTTGAGTTGTTTTTTCAATATGGCCGTTATCTGCTCATAGGGAGTTCGCGTCCCGGAACCCTGCCGGCAAACCTGCAGGGAATCTGGGCCTGGCAGATGAAACCGCCCTGGAATGCCGATTTCCACACCAACATCAATCTCCAGATGAACTATTGGCCGGCCGAAATTACCCAGCTTTCGGAGTTGCACCTTCCCCTTTTCGATCTTATGGAATCGTTGGTACAGCCGGGAAGCCGCACAGCCAAAACCCTTTACGGAGCCGACGGATGGGTGGTGCACCATCTTACTGATGCCTGGGGTTTCACGGCACCGGCCGATGGTCCGCAGGGTATCTGGCCCATGGGGGCAGCCTGGCTGGCCCAACATCCCTGGGAACACTATTGCTATACCGGAGATCTTAAATTCCTGAAAGAGAGGGGATATCCTCTGATGAAAGGAGCGGCTCAGTTTATTCTCGACTTTCTGGTGGAGGCTCCTGCCGGAACGGCTTTTGCCGGAAAACTGGTCACGAATCCCTCTTATTCGCCCGAAAATGCCTTTTATCTTCCCGATGGGTCTCAATCGGTGTTTACGTACGGGGCTACCATGGATCTTGCCATCATTCATGACCTGCTCACCCACTGTATCGAAGCCACACAATTACTGGATGTAGATGCCGGTTTCAGGGCCGAATGCCAACAGACGCTCAGCCGTTTGGCGCCGATACGAATCAGTCCGGCCACAGGCCGTATTATGGAGTGGGCCGAGGATTATAAGGAGGTCGATCCCCATCATCGACACACTTCACAACTATTTGGGCTCTATCCCGGCAATCAGATTACCACACTGGCTACTCCCGAGTTGGCCGAGGCAGCACGAAAAACCCTCGATGCGCGCGGTGACGACGGCACCGGATGGAGCCTTGCGTGGAAAATCAACATGTGGAACCGGTTACAGGATGGCGATCGTGCCTATAAATTGCTTTCGGTATTGCTGGCCAAAAAGACCTTACCCAATCTATTCGACAATCACCCTCCTTTTCAGATTGACGGCAATTTCGGCGCCACGGCAGCCATTGCCGAGATGCTGCTTCAAAGTCAGACTCCGCTCGCCGGAGGCGGGTTCGAAATAGAACTTCTGCCCTCTCTGCCTTCGGCCTTCCCCAACGGAGAGGTAAGAGGGCTTTGTGCCCGGGGCGGATTTGTGGTCGATCTGGCCTGGGAAAAGGGCGAACCTGTCTCCGTGACCATCCTTTCGAGGAATGGGGGTAAGTTGCAGATAAGCGACAAAAACGCCCGGTTTGAAAAGATGACCAAACCGGGCGAAAAAGTGGTATTAACCAAAAAAGGATCGCTTTATCTGGAGGAGTAGCCGGCAGCCCTGGCAATGAGTTTGGGAATATCGGTATTGTCGAGAAGAGTTGCAGTAGAGAAGAGTTCCGAACCGGCTCCGATTGCATAAACCGGGATAAAGGCGGCTGAGTGACCACCGGTTGACCAACCGATCAATGCCATTTCGTTCAGAATGGAGACTGCAGCAATGGCCAGTTTATCGTCCGACGAAGAGGAGGGGCGGCTGGGACGAGCCTCACCCAACGATTCATGATAGGCTTGCATAAGCCGGATCTCTTGCGGCACAGAGATGGGCACCTCCTTCCAGAAGCCCAGATTCTCCTGAAGCAGGGTTTTGGTATCGGCCCAGCTGACGCGATTATTTTTCGCCTGACGAAGTGCTCCGATCTTGCTGCGCAGTTCGTCTTTCGAAACCTTCTGATGAGTAAGCACGGCAAGATTGAGTTCGTATTTCCCATCCCTTGCCAACGACATTCCACCGGTTTCGTGATCGGCAGTCACAACAATCATAGTCTCTTTGGGATGCTTTTTATAAAAATCGAGCGCAATA
>CAYVJA010000038.1:24698-27997 GCA_964451605.1 uncultured Bacteroidales bacterium
GCATCGGCAAGGTCTATCACCTCATGATAATTGGCAGCCGCGTCATTGCTGTGGCCGGCACCGTCAATCTTGCCTCCCTCAACCATCAGGAAAAATCCTTTGTCATCGCCACTGGTCAGAAAGTTAACAGCACTCGTGGTAATTTGCGAAAGCGTTAAATCGCCGGCTTTACGGTCAATCCGGTAGGGAACATCGCTGCTGGTGGAGTCTGCCTGAAAGAGCACCATTTTGGCACTTTTACTCTTCAGTGCATTGTACTGTTCTACACCAAACGCCACCGTATAACCGGCCTCTCTGGCAATAGTCTTGAGAAGAGGAAGCGAATCGCCCTTTTGGTCGGTAAGAAAGTTACTCCCGGCAAAAAAATCGAAGCCACTCTTGGGAAGTTGTTGCCCAATGGCATAGTAGTGGTCGCGACTTTTATCATGTGCATAAAAAGAGGCAGGGGTGGCATGATTGACCCCAACGTTCGAAGTGACGCCCACCTTTACACCGGCATTTTTGGCCTCAAATGCCAGGCTGGTAACGGGCGTCTCTCCATCCGACAAAACGCCTATCATTCCGTTCTTTGTCTTCTCGCCGGAAGCGAGTGCCGTTCCTGAAGCTGCCGAGTCGGTAACATAGCTATTCGCAGACCTGTTGGTGGCATAGGTTTTTACGGGAAACTGCAGAAAGGGGAAGAGGCTGTAGCCATCCTTATTGCCGGCCAGTTGAGAGGCAAAGACAGATCCGCCCAACACCTGGTTGAGGCCCATACCGTCGCCTATAAAATAGAATACATATTTCACCCTGGGTTTTGCCGAGGCGCTGCCCATGGAAAAAATCGCAAGAGCAAAAACAAGAAAGAACTTATAAAATATTTTCATAAAAATGATTTAAAAGAATAAGGATCATACTTTGTGCAATCTCCGTTATGCGAAGGTAGGAAATTTAGCGCCTGCTTTACCCGGACAGATTTCAGTTTTTTATAGAGAAAGAGGCATTCTGAGGATGTTTACCGTTTTTTTTATACATTCGTTCCCTGAAAATTCCCCTAATTCAACACGTAACCAATAATAAAGCGCATGGAAATTTTTAGTCTCGAATGGATCGACTATACCATTATGGCGGTCTATTTTGTTTTTGTCTTGGGCATCGGCTGGGCTCTGAAGCGTTATATGAAAGATGCCAATGCCTTTCTCGAAGCGGGGCGGTCGATGCCTGCATGGGTTGCCGGTCTGGCATTTATCTCTACCAACCTCGGTGCATTAGAGGTGATGGGTATGTCGGGATCGGGCGCCAAGTATGGGATGATGACAGCTCACTTCTTCTGGATTGGTGCCATCCCTGCCATGGTGTTCCTGGCTCTCTTTATGATGCCGTTTTATTACGGTTCAAAAGCCCGTTCGGTTCCGGAGTATCTGAAACTCCGTTTCGATGAGAAGACCCGCGGTCTTAATGCCATCCTCTTTGCCGTGATGACTATCCTGGCTTCGGGAATCTCGATGTATGCCCTGGCTATCCTGATGGAAAAGGTTTTGGGATGGGATTTTAACCTCAGCCTTTGGCTTTCGGCAGCTATCGTATTGGGATACACCTATCTCGGCGGGCTCTCCTCGGCCATCTACAATGAGGTGCTCCAATTCTTTATCATTGTGATCGGTATGCTTCCCATAGTCTTTCTCGGACTGCACGAAGTGGGCGGATGGGAAGGCCTCCAGGACAAACTGGAGCCGATTGTAACCGCAAAGGGGTACGCGGCCGATGCCTATACCACCTCGTGGAAATACACCGGTACGTCCGGATCGAACCCCATGGGGGTTGAATGGTACGGAATCTTTATGGGGTTGGGCTTTGTTCTTTCGTTTGGTTACTGGTGTACCAACTTCCTGATTGTGCAGCGCGCCATGGCTGCCGAATCTACCACTGCTGCCCGGAACACCCCCCTTATCGGAGCCATTCCCAAAATGTTTCTGCCGTTTCTTATCATTGTTCCCGGTATTATTGCGCTGGTGTTAATGAACGACCCGTCGGCCAACTTCTCGATTATGGAGAACGGAAAGCCCAACTACGACCTGACCATCATTATGCTGCTCGACCATTACCTCCCCGCAGGCGTTCTCGGGTTAGGACTTACAGCTCTTCTGGCTTCATTTATGTCGGGTATGGCTGGTAATGTGTCGGCTTTCAACACGGTTTGGACCTACGATATCTATCAGAGCTATATTCGCCCCACCACCAACGACAAAGAGGGTGATGACAAACACTATCTGAAAGTGGGCAGAATGGCTACCATCTTCGGTGTGCTGGTAAGTATTGCTGCGGCCTATATTGCCAGTATGTTCGGAAATATCATGGACTTTTTGCAAACCATCTTCTCCATGATTAACGCCCCCCTGTTTGCCGTCATCTTCCTCGGCATGTTCTGGAAACGGTCTACCGGCCATGCTGCCTTTACCGGATTGCTGGTAGGTTTTGCCGTTGCGTTGATCCACCACGGTCTTACCATGCCCGCGGGTGCCGACACCCTGGTTAAGGGAGGTTGGCTGGGTGTTATTGTTCATACCTATCCGGTTGAAATGGCTCAAAATTTCTGGACGGCAATCTTTGCCTTCAGTACGAGTACTTTGGTGACTGTGATCTTATCGTTCCTCACAAAACGGACAAAGAGCGATGCCGAACTGAAGGGTCTGGTCTATTCGCTTACCCCCAAACTGCAGGAAGAGAAGGTGGCTTGGTATATGCGCTCCTCTTCGCTCGGAATTTTTGTAATGGCGCTCGCCATCATTTTGACCATCATTTTCTGGTAAACTTTATATAATTCGATATGGGTATAGATATTAAACTTCCAATTGGCCTGATGTTTTTCATTATTGGAATCTTGTTAACCGCTTACGGATTGATTACAGTATCCGATTCAGGGATGTATATCAAATCGTTCGGGATGAATGTTAACCTGTGGTTTGGCCTGGGTATGCTCTTTTTTGGTGCAATCATGCTCTATCTAACCAAACTCACCGCAAAAAAGAAGAAATAACATACGTTATTTCCCCGTTTTTCTCTAATGGGAGCCTGTATACACAGGCTCCCATTATTTTTTTGCTAACAAAATGACAGTAAGAGACAACTAGTATGCAAAGGAAAAGCTACTTTCGTATATAGAACATAAGACACCCACCCCTATGAAGCTCCTGTTCTTTCTTGCCCTTTCTCTTTTCCTCTCCACCAAACCGATCTCTGCCACAGAAAATGGAGATCAGTATTTCCCCGATGGAACCCTAATCCCGGAATGGTTTCTCGACAGCAGTAAGGTAGATCCA
>CAYVJA010000038.1:28007-28277 GCA_964451605.1 uncultured Bacteroidales bacterium
CTGCAAAACTGGGGAAGCACTATGTAATTACCGACTACGGGGTGGTATCCGACAGCATGGTACTGCAGACAAAAGCTATCCAGACGGTCATCGATAACGCATCGCAAAACGGAGGCGGTGTCGTTGTGGTTCCTAAAGGAACCTATCTGAGCGGAGCCCTCTTTTTTAAACCGGGCACTCATCTGCATGTAGCAGAAGGGGGTGTTTTAAAGGGATCGGACGATATCTCGCATTATCCCATTATGACCTCCCGGATGGAAGGACAAAACC
>CAYVJA010000039.1:0-12856 GCA_964451605.1 uncultured Bacteroidales bacterium
AGAAGCATCCGGCTCACCAGCGAGGCCGTCGAAGGGTCGGACGGAGAGTAGAGGCTGTCGGCAACCGATATTGCCAGCATGGCAGACAGCGGAGCACCACTCTGTGGCTGTTTCGATTGCAGCTTCAGGGTGAGCCGTGCTCCCGAGAGGTCGGCAGGGGTATCGACACGGGCAATGGAGGGTTCCACCTCTACCGAGAGGCGCTGCTGTTTCAGAGGGAGAAAACAGAGCCGTTCGGCTATCGGTTCGGCCTTCTCGTTATAGAGAGTAAGCCGTGTGATGCCTCCCGGAAGCTCTGCTTCGGGTATCTGCACCGAAAGCGTGGGCAGGTCACATCGCAAAGCATAGGTTTCCGGCTTATAGCCGGGCGACTGTACCACCAGATAGAGGATCTGTTTCGGGTCGACCTCTTCCGGAGAAAGGGAGACAATGGCAGTAAGGCTTCCAGTGGCAGTAAGGCTGTCAGCAAAAGATTGTGAGCCGGACAGACTCACCGATTGCACGCGGTCTCCTGCCTGCGCAACAGTTAGCACCACCCCCGATTGCTCAGGCTTCGGCAGCTCTATGCGCTGCCCGGTAAAGAGCCGGGCCTGGTAGCTTTTTCCGGGCTGAGGGGTAATCAGGAAAGAGCCCATACCCAGATGTTCCGACAGAAAGGGGCAGATCAGAGAGTCGTTCTGATCAAGAATCTCTCCCTCAACCTCAACCCCGTATCCATCCGGAGCCAGTGCCTTAAAGGCCATACGGCAGGGAATTTCCTCCACCCAGCTGCCCCCTTCGGGCAGAAAGGCCACATCGATAAAGGGCAAAGAGTCGGTGGCGGAGCTGTCATCGCCTGTTACAGCCTCCTCCTCTCCCTCCTCTGTAGGGCGGACTCGGCGCCATACCATACGTTTGGACATTCCAACCGACTTCCGCATCCACTTTTGGGGTTGGGCATTGGGATTTTCGACGGCAGCTCTCTGCAACACCGGAAGAATACAATTAAAAGCATAGGTCGAATCAAAATGCATCGACCACTGGGTATAGGCTCTTAACTGAAAGAAGGCATCTCGGGGTTGGTTTTCGGACAAGACAAAAGAGCCAAAGGCGGTTCCGTTAGCCAGTTCCAGCACCAGATCCTGCACAACCTTCAACTTTGGGCTGATCAAATCGACATAGAGCCTTTGGCTGTGGGTGGTAGGTTCGAGCGTCTGATCATTCAGCACCCAGGCGGAGAACCAGATGGTATCGCCCGCCGCATAGACCTCACGATCGGTAAAAAGATGAATCTGCTCGGGCGCATAACGACTCTGCCGCTCCATCTCCTGCTCAAAAAGGCGGGTAAAAGCAGCGGGAAGGCGGGAAGACTGCTGGGCTGTGGCAAGAGAAGAGAAGATGCCCAAAACAGCAACAAGAAGAGCAAGAGAAAGACGCAAAAAAACGGAGACCTTCATAAAAAACAGCTTTACATGAACCGAATATGCTAGTCTTCCCAAAACTAAGAATAACTTCTTATGTATGCAATATTGAAAAATATTTTTCGTTTCCGTTTCAAAAAATGCAGCGTTAGCGCATCACCACCACCACCGGATTGGCCTCTTCCGAGATATTCCGGAACGTTTTGAGATGTTCCGGAAGGGCAGCCGCTTTGTCGGGGTTCTCTTCAAACCACTTGCGGATTTTCAGGGGTTCCAGAATGCCCACGAAAGTGTCGTCGGCGGTTTTGGCAAGAATCTGCAGAGGCATAAAACCGTTGATATCATCATAGAATCCCTCCTTTACGCTTCCCAGACGCACGGTTTGGTTTTCCTTATGGTAACTGCCCCTGTAAGCCACCGGGTTATCGCCACCCGTGAAGAATTCAAAAAAGATGATCCGGTCGGTCTCGGCAAACCACGAAATATAACTTTTCGATTCACCATACCGCTTTGCATCGTAACGCGATTCTTCCGGCCAGTGATACTTCCCAAAGTCGAAAGCCACATGAGGGCGTAAACCCTCTTCGATAACCTGAAAGAGGGTATCGTTAAAGTCTTCGCGCAGAAAGAGCTGCTGATCATAGTAAGAAAAGAAAGCATCCTCATAGGCAAAGGATGTAAAACTTCCCTTGGTTACCTGGTTATTGAAAGTGGTTACCCCTCCATACCCCGCAATGCCATGGCGCAAAAGCCCCGACTGAGGGAGCAACATATATATCTGCAAATTGCCATCGATTATATAGAGTTGATTGCCATTCACAGTGGGACTCTGCATCAGACTATCAATTGGCATTGGTCGGAAGAGAGTATGCTTAAGGGCACCCTCTTTATCAAAAAAAGTCAGTTGGGGCGCCCTGCCCCACATCGATTGGGTTGGATTGTATCCAACCGGCGAGTCGGCATCTATCCAGGCCAGATAGCCAACACTGACACCCGAATCGGAGGGAAAAGTGAGTGGCGAAAGATAGCCTCCATCCATCCCGAAGCGGTGATACTTCCCGGGCAAAATATCTCTAAAATAGAGGATGGAATTGTAGGGGTTCATGACTACACTTCGGGCGCTCCGATATTCACGCGGACCCCGCCCCTCCCCGCCTATAGCGTGAAGGAACTTCCCTGACCGGCTAAACGCCAGACCCTGTTTTGTCTGATCGGCCGCCACAACCAATGTATCGCGGCAGAAAAAAATCCGGGGAGCCGCGCCCACCAGACAACTGTCGTTTGTCTCCAGCGGAATATACTCCACCGACGAAAAATAGTCAGACACCCTCAAAGTATCGACAACACCCCAATGTTCCTCCAACGGAATCGTCAGCAACCCCTCCGAACCACCCTTCCGTGGCTCACCCTGACACGACACCGCAACAACCGCCAGCAACCCAACCACCAAACCTCTCATACCCAAAACCGTCATTATAAAACAATAATACAACGCTCTAGTGCTCTAGTGCTTCAAAGTGCAAATGCACTGTGAGTGCTCTAGTGCTGCGCTCCGCGCGAAAACGCGAATGCATCCATCTTTTTCGCGCTTGCGCGTACTAATTCATTAACCATTGACCATTAACCATTTGCGCTCAGTGCATCAACGCTTCACCGGATAGGGACGTGGCAGTGCGGAACTACTATTAATCCAAAATTTCGATCCTGGCAGGCTTAGCTAGATTGGCAGGCCTCGTCGGACGGGGTGGTGGAGGGGAAACACTCTTTGAGTTTTCTGCTACGGCATCGGGATGTCGGAAAAGCATAGGCATCGCATAATCGGTCTTCACTGCTTTACCCCCCCGTGTCGCCGGTTTAATATCCTCGAGCAAACCCAACAATCTGAGTGCCTCCTGCTCCATAGCCGCTACAGCCTCCTTCATCTCCTCGGGGACTACTCCATCCACAATCGGAAGAACCGTAGATCTATTCATTGAATCAAGCACCCAAAAACTACTACGCGTCACTCTGGCATCCTCCAAATTGCCCGTCTCATCGATAGTGTACTTCACCCATATCCGGCCCTGCAATCTCTTTTCGAGTGCTACAACAGGATACTGCAAATGATTTTGGAAAAAAGGACGAAGCGAGTCCAGCCTGCCGGCACTACACCGAGCGAGCTCGAACTGTTCATCGGGAGCCGTTTGGAGGTCAGGAAACGGATTGTGCTGGATTTCGGCAGCCTGAGATGTCGGCGAAAAAGGATTCATGGCCGGCAGCCCGGCCGAAACAAGAGAGAAAAAAGCCAAAAAGAGGAATATACCTTTAACCCATGGCTTCGATGCGGATGTGGCACTCTTTTTCATAAGGCTCGGCTATAAAGTTCGGCGGGAAGACTCTGTTTGAGATGCGCCCAACATTCATGCCAAACCCACATGCAAAATGGTAGTTTTCAATAAAATCTAAAACTTTTTATTTCTACAAGGGGAAAAAACAATGCTCTAGTGCTCTAATGCTGCGCTAAAGCGCAATGCTTTAATTATGAATGGTCAATGGTGAATGGTAAAATGGGCGCTTCGCGCGAAAACGCGAATGCATCCATCTTTTCGCGCTTGCGCGTTTGATTTCATTAACCACTAACCATTCACCATTAACCATTAATTAACCACTTGCGCGCAGCGCAGCACTAGAGCACTAGAGCATTAAAGCATTATAGAGTTATCGTTTCGGCGCCCCCGGTATCGGCGGCAGCCCCTTCCGGCTCTTGAGGGCTTCGAGCATCTCCTGAATGGCGCGGTTCAGCTGTTCGTCTTCGCCGGCCCACTCTTTGGCCGGATCGTTGTCGACCAGAATATCAGGATCGACGCCGTATCCTTCGATGATCCACTCTCCGGTCTCAGGCGAATAGGAGGTAAACATCGGCACGCGCAATTCGGCTCCGTCGAGGAAGGGGAGACTGGAACTGATACCCACAATGCCGCCCCAGGTACGGGTACCTATCAGCTTACCCAGCCCTAACGCCTTAAACCCATAGGCAAAAAGGTCGCCGTCCGACATAGAGTATTTGTCTATCAGAACCACCTTGGGGCCCACCAGCGTCTTGTCGGGAACCGTGCCGGGCTGGCTGGAGTGGCGCCAGGAGGTGGCCCGGTAAGGAATGCGGGCCAGCCGTTCGAGAATCATGGGCGACACATTTCCGCCTCCGTTGGTTCGATCGTCAATAATAAGGGCCTCCTTGTCGAGCTGAGGGTAGAAGTATTTGGCAAACTCATTCAGGCCGGGAATTCCCATATCGGGAATGTGGAGATAGCCCACTCTGCCATTGGTGGCCTCCTCAACCTTTTTGATATTATCCTGCACCCAATTGTAGTAGACCAACGAAACCTCCGATGCCAGAGGGGTTACAACAACTTTACGGCCGGAGGCGGGATCGGGTTTCGGACCCAGAAGCAGCTCAACCCGCTTCCCGGCCTGACCCACCAGCAACTGATAGGGATCGGCCACCATTTTGGTGGAGACCCCGTTAATGGCCAGGATATACTCACCCTCTTTTCCGTTGATGCCGGGTTCGGTAAGGGGCGAACGGAGTTCGGCACTCCAGTTAACCCCCCGGTAAATCTTGCCGATTTTGGGATAGCCCGAAGGATCGTCGTCGAGCCGCGCCCCCAGCAGGCCGGTTTGAATCCGCTCCGGCTTGGGCATTTCGCCACTGTTTACATAGGCATGACCCACGTTGAGTTCGCCAATCATCTCACCAATGAGGTAGGTAAGGTCGGCACGATGGCGCACATAGGGCAGCAACGCGATGTATTTCTTCTTCATGGCCGGCCAGTCGACCCCATGCATATTGGTCACATAAAAACCGTCGCGCATATAGCGCCAGCTGGCGTCGAAAATCTGGCCCCACTCCTCACGAAAATCAATCTGTACCTTCAAATCGGAGAGATCAAGATTCTTATCGGGCGAAACCTTCCCCGAAGGCATATCCACTACCGAAAAGTTACGACCACGAATCACCAGCATCTTTTTTCCATTGGGCGAAACCGCATAGGACCCACCCTCTACCACAACCGTCTCGGCCTTTTTGGCAAGGTCGAACACTTTTACGTTGCCACGCTGAACATAGTAGAGTTTGTCGGCAGCTCCGTAGAGCGAGCGGTATCCACCCGCTTCGACCGGAAGAGCCAGAATGCGGGATGAACCACAATGGCTTTGGTTGCCTCTTTTTCGCTTTTGGCCCCATTTGCTACGCTCTTGCCCCCAGGGGTGGCAGCCTTCGCTGCAGAATCGGCGGGGGCTTCGGAAGTCACCTTCACTTCGTCGTCCTTTATGGCAAACGGCGAAGGGGTATCGTTCGAAAGAATAGCCAGGTAAGGTTTGTCCAGGTTGTTATAGACATGGTTCCACTCCGTACTCCCATAGGTGGGGTTGAAATCGCGTTCCGAAATAAAGAAGAGATACTTTCCGTCCTGCGAGAAGGCCGGTTCGCCCGAGTTGTACCATTTGTCGGTAACCGGGTACTGTTTGCCCGATTCCAGATGGTACAGATAGATCACGTCCATCTGATTGCGTTCGGTCAGCGAATAGGCGAGCCAGCGACTGTCGGGCGACCAGACAGGACTTCCGGCACCGCCGATCTCCCCGGTGAGAATCAGGCGCGTTTTTCGGGTGTTGATATCAATCACCTGCAACCGGTTTTTACGGTCGGTGTAGAGAATCTGCTTAGAATCGGGCGACCAGCTGAACGATGAGATGTAGGTGTCGTTTTTAGAGGTAATGGCTATCGGTTGTTGCGACAGATCATTATTCTGGAGATAGAGTTCGGTTTCGCCCGAAAGGTCGGAGATATAGGCAATCCACTCGCCGTTGGGCGACCATTGTGCCGAACGCTCGTGCGCTCCCGAGGTGTTAGTGATGTTTCGGGTAACCCCCGAAACCGAGGGAACCGAGAAGACATCTCCTCTTGCCGTAAGGAGAGCTCGCTCGCCATTGGGCGAAAGGGCCGCACTGCTCACCTGCCCCGAAACATCCTTCCAGGTGCGACGGGCATAGATGAAATCCTCCTTAATGGTAACAGGCACCGGTTTCACCGATCGGGTCACCGCATCGAAAGCGTACAGGCGCCCTCCCTTCTCAAAGACAATGGTGGTTCCGAAGTGCGAAGGAAACTTGATGTCGAAATCGCTGTATTGGGTAATTTTTTCGGTTTTTTGGGTCTCGGTGTTGTAGACAAAGAGATTCATGGTGCGGTCGCGGTCGGAGAGAAAGAAGATCTCCTTGCCTATCCACATGGGGAAGATGTCCTGAGCCCTATGGTTGGTTACATTGACAGTTTTCCGGGTGGTGAAGTCATGAATCCACACATCGTCGGCCATGCCCCCCTGATAATATTTCCAGGTGCGGAACTCCCGAAACACCCGATTGTAGGCCAGCTGCTGCCCATTGGGCGAATAGGAGCAGAAGCCCCCTTCGGGCAGGGGAACCTGGGTGAAGAGCCCTCCCTCGGCCGAGACTTTGTAGAGATAGCCTCTGAAACCAAAACTGTGCATCCGCGAGCGGAATACCACCTCTCTCCCGTCGGGGGTCCATGCCATTACAATGTTATTGGGGCCCATTCTGTCGGAAACATCGTCGCGATCGAGCGTGGCAGTATAGGTAATCCGCTTGGGTTCGCCACCCGCCAGGGGGAGGGTATAGACCTCGGTGTTGCCGTCGTACTGTCCGGTAAAGGCCAGCGCTTCTCCATTGGGCGAGAATTTGGCAAACATCTCAAACCCCACATGATTAGTGAGCTTTTGCGCAACGCCCCCCGTAATGGGAACCTTGTAAAGATTGCCCGCATAGGTAAATACCACCGTATTCCCATTTGTGGCGGGGAAACGGAGCAGGAGGGTTTCATCGGCAGCCTGCATTGAGAGGCCGAAAAAGAGGGTGAGGAAAAACACAAATGTCTTCATGCAGAAAGGGTTTTCGGTTACGATGCCCCGACTGGGAGGCAGATATTTTGGCTAATTCAAAGATAACCATTTCCCGAAGAGACTTTCCATCACGTCAAAAAAACCTTACCTTTGTGCTCTCTCTTGATAGAGAGACGCTTTAAATCGATTTGACATGACCGCGCTTTTAAAATTTTTACTGATTGCCTTTTGTGCCTATTACCTGCTCAGACTAGTATTCCGTCTTGTTATTGGCAGTTATTTGGGAAAAGTTCAGGATCAGGCTCGTCAGCAATTCGAACAGCAGCAAAAGGCCGGACGCAAAAAAGCCGAAAAGCCGGTTGGAAAGGTCACTGTCGACTATGTTCAGGGCGAATCGAAGACCTTCTCCGAAAAAGAGGGTGAGTATGTCGATTTTGAAGAGGTGAAATGAACCCCTGCCCTATCTGTTCGGCTCAACCGGAGCCTTTTATCACCTGCATCGACCATACCGTAAGCGGCGAGCCGTTTGCCATTGAAAAATGCGGTGTCTGCGGTTTTTTGCGCACTGTTTCTCCTCCCTCCCCTTCGCAGATTGGCAGTTATTATAAAGCCGAATCCTATATTTCGCACTCCGATACCCGTAAAGGACTGATCAGCAAACTCTATCATGCGGTACGGGTGGTGATGCTTAACCGGAAAAGGGCAATGGTGTCGGCACTGGCAGGCCGTGAAAGCGGCTCTCTGCTCGATATCGGCTGTGGTACCGGATCGTTCCTGCACCATATGCAACAAAACGGGTGGCAGGTTACGGGGCTTGAACCTGATAACGATGCCCGAAAGGTGGCGCTGAACAAACACGGGCTTACACTCTCCGAACCGGAAACGCTCTTTACCCTTCCCTACAACCACTTTCACGTAATCACTCTGTGGCATGTGCTGGAACATGTACACACCCTGCATGAGTATATGGCGCAGATTGCTAAGCTGATGGCTCCCGACGGGCTCCTGGTGCTGGCCCTCCCTAATCCCGGGAGCTTCGATGCAAAACGCTGGGGCAGAGATTGGGCTGCCTGGGACGTGCCTCGCCACTTGTGGCACTTTTCGCCCGAATCGGTAAATCGACTGGCACAACAACACGGCTTTAAGGTGGTTGCCCAAAAACCGATGCCCTTCGATGCCTTTTATGTCTCCATGCTCAGCAGCGGCTATGCAAAGAGGCCGTTCCCTCTCCTCGACGGTGTGATCTGCGGAGTGGCGGGTTGGGTTCAATCCTGGAGCCGCTGCAACGCTTCGAGCTCGGTAATCTATTTTATCAGGAGGGTTTGAAGCAATAGACTAAATACCTACCTTTACCCATAGAGCCCTTAAAACTCTTCTGTAAAGTATGGCATTCCGAACCGTTTCGCACACCTTATCAAGAGTTTTTCGCTTCTATGCCGAAGGTTTTCGCGGCATGGTGCTGGGCAGGACTTTGTGGAAAATCATCCTGATAAAGCTGGCGGTGATGTTTCTGATTCTCCGCCTTTTTTTCTTCCCTGACTACCTAAAATCGCGTTTCAGCAACGATCGTGAGCGTTCGCAACATGTGCTGGAACAACTTACTCAACCCCGAACCTGATCATGGAGACTACTCTGCTGCAAACCGTTGATTGGTCGAGAGCACAGTTTGCCCTCACCGCCATGTACCACTGGCTATTTGTCCCGCTTACAGTGGGGCTTTCGCTTATCCTGGGCATTATGGAAAGCCTCTGGTACCAGAGCGGGAATCCGGTCTATAAGCAGATGACCCACTTCTGGATGAAACTGTTTGGAATCAACTTTGCCATTGGTGTGGCCACCGGTCTCATCCTGGAATTTCAGTTTGGCACCAACTGGTCTAACTACTCCTGGTTTGTGGGCGATATTTTCGGGGCTCCCCTGGCCATCGAAGGGATTTTGGCCTTCTTTATGGAGAGCACCTTTGTAGCGGTGATGTTTTTTGGCTGGAATAAGGTGAGCCCCCGCTTCCATCTGATCTCCACCTGGCTGGTGGCTTTAGGCGTACATCTTTCGGCATTTTGGATTCTGGTGGCCAACGCCTGGATGCAATACCCCGTTGGCATGGAATTTAACCCCGAAACGGCCCGGCACGAAATGGCCGACTTCTTTGCTGTGGCATTTTCGCCCGTTGCACTTGTAAAGTTTTTTCATACCATTACTTCCGGATGGATGCTGGGTGCTGCCTTTGTGTGCGGCATCAGTGCCTGGTTTTTGCTGCGCGTCAGGCATGGCGAGCTGGCCTCTAAGAGTATCCGGATTGCCGCACTCACCGGCCTTGCAGCCACAGTCATTACCATTGGAACAGGCGATGCCTCATCGCGTCAGATTGCCCGGATCCAACCCATGAAGCTGGCTGCCATGGAGGGGTTGAGAGAGGGTAGTACCCATGCAGGCCTTACTGTACTGGGATGGCCCTCGCAGAACGGGGAGACAAAATATGCCTTCGAAATTCCCGGGCTCCTCTCCTGGATGAGTTTTGGTTCTTCGGAGAGCTTTGTGCCTGGAATCAAAGATTTAACCGAAGGCAACCCACAATACAATCTAATGCCGGCCGCCGAGAAGATTGCCCGGGGCAAAGCCGCGCGGGTTCTGTTGGGTCAGTTCAAAGAGGCCAAAAAAGCAGGGCGTGCCGCAGAGTCCGACTCGCTCTACCGGATATTGGTGAGCCCGGAGTACCACGAATCGAACTTCCGCTATTTCGGTTATGGCTTTCTGAACCATCCCGACGGTCTGATTCCCAATATCCCGCTCACCTTCTGGAGCTTTCGGATTATGGTAGGCACCGGATTTTTCCTCTTGTTTCTCTTCGCGCTACTAGGGTGGATGAACCAAAAGAAAAAACTGGAACAGAACCGGCTTCTGCTTACCATTACGTTGGGCTGTATATTCCTTGCCTATCTGGCCAGCCAGAGCGGATGGGTAGTGGCCGAGGTGGGCCGCCAGCCCTGGGTGGTGCAGGATTACCTCACCACACTGGCAGCGGTATCACAACTCGATGCCACCTCGGTGCAAATCACCTTTTTCCTCTTTGCCTTCCTCTTTACCGGGCTGCTCATTGCGGAGATATCTATCCTGTACCGACAGATTTCGAAAGGCCCCGAAAGCCATTAATTGCCTAATACCCGCCTGTTATGATTACGCATCTTATTCTTCAGCAATATTGGTGGATAATGGTTTCCGTGCTGGGAAGCCTCTTTGTCTTTTTAACCTTTGTGCAGGGGGGGCAGATGGTGGCCGGAAGCCTCGCCTCGTCCGATGCCGACAAAACCGTCTTTCTGAACGCTTTGGGCCGCAAATGGGAGTTTACCTTTACCACGCTGGTCACCTTTGGCGGTGCCTTTTTCGCCTCCTTTCCGCTCTTTTATGCCACCAGTTTCAGCGGAGCCTATCTGGTTTGGATATCTATCCTCTTTTGCTTTGTGGTACAGGCTGTTTCGTATGAGTACCGCTCTAAGCCGGGTAATATTTACGGGAAGCGGGTCTACGAAGGGTTTCTCTGGTTTAACGGCTTTTTTGGTTCGCTCCTTCCGGGTGTGGCGGTAGCCACTTTTTTCAGCGGAGCCCCCTTTGCCATCAACCAACTCAATCAACCGCGATGGGAGGGGAGCTGGATGGGGCTTGAAGCACTGGCCGATCCGATGAATCTGTTGCTGGGGCTCTCGCTCTTCTTTCTGGCACGGGTAACCGGCACGCTCTATCTGATGAATGCCACTGCCGATTTCGGATGGCATGGCAGAGCCCGCAAGATAATTCTATCGAACGGGATACCCTTCCTGGCCGCCTTTCTGGCTTTTCTGGCACTTCTCTTTACCCGCAACGGCTTTGGATACCAGGCCGAAACAGGTGAAGTCTCGATGATCCCTTTCAAGTATCTTCAGAATATGCTGGAGATCCCGGCCGCAGGCATTCTCTTCCTGGCCGGAGTGGCTTCCGTGCTGACCGGCATGGCAATGCCCTTTACAGGGAGGGCTAAAAAGGCCATCTGGTTTGCCGGCGCAGGAACCTTTTGTACGGTTTTTTCGTTACTGCTCTGCGCCGGACTAAACCAGACCGCCTACTACCCCTCCCTGGCCGATATCAACAGCTCGCTCACCATCCAAAACAGCTCATCGAGTTACTATACCCTCATGGCCATGTCGTGGGTTTCGCTTGTGATTCCCTTTGTATTGGCCTATATCTGGTATGCCTGGCGATCGATGAACAAGCAGGCAGTTTCGCATGAGGAGCTCGAAAAAGAGTCGCATAAATACTAAAGTATTACTACTATGCCTGTTTTTGCCCAGCGGGGCGGCTGCGAAATATTACCCAGGTCGTAATAGATTGTATTAAGCAGATTGGTGGCTTCGGCAAAGAGTTCAATAGCCCCCTTTTTCCACACCACCCGCGCATCGAGCAAGACAAAGGGGCGATAACTGCGGGGTGATGCCAACCGGGTTTCGGAGTCGTATTGCAGATAAGAGCCGTTTCTGTCCTGCCAGGAGAGTCGCCATTGGGCAGAAACCCTCTGGAAAATCTGATGCGAGAGCGAGAAATCGGCCTTATGTTTCAGGTTATCCAGCAGATAGTACGAAACGGCATCACTCTCCTCTTTGCTGAGCGTGGTATAGGAGTAGGTGGCCGACAGAGAGTGCACAAAGAATCGCGACCCCATCCATTGGCGCGGGTCTATCCGTGCTGCGAAGGTTGCCCCACGGGTATTGACCCGTGTAAGATTTTCGGTGTGCCACTTCTGATCCGATTCGTACCAGATCCAGTCGATCAGATTACGGCCCCGGCGTTCGAAATAGGCGATATGTCCCTGCAAACCGGGTGTGTACCATTTAAAGCCGGTCTCCCACGAAAGGCTCTTTTCGGGTTTGAGCAGAGGATTGCCCACATTTTCACGCCCCTGGTAGTAGAGATCGGTAAAGGTGGGAAGCCGAAGTGAAGCGCTGACCGATCCGTAATAACGGAGCCTGTCGGAAAGTCTGTACTGAAAATCTATCCCGGGGAAGGTACTCCATTCGCCCAGTTCGGAAAGGTAATTGCTCATCACACCGGCCGAAACCGAAAGGGAGCCGTATGTGAAGTTGTGTTCGACATAGAGACTCCAGTTGCGGCGGGTATCGCCCTTATGGTAATATATTCCAGGATGCCCCTTCACGCGCTGAGGGTACCTGACCGGATGCCCCAAAGCACTGCTGGCCAGATGTTCTATTCTAAAATCGGCGCCCCACGACGACTGCCCCAGAGCCCACGACAACGATTGCGACAGGTTGACACCGGCCACATCAGTACGATGAAAATTTTGGTACATGGCCGGATCAGATCGTTCCAGAATATAGTGATCACTGTTTCTTCGCCAATAGAAAAGGGGTGCGAAGGTAAGTCGGTTCCCCGCCGTCGCCTTTAGCGAAGCAAACCAGGTTTGGGTCTGTTCGAATTGATTGGTATAGCGGACCCCGTAAAAATTGGCGGCGCCATATTCTCTTTCGGCCCGTCCACCCTGCCACTCAATCTGAAGGCCCCCCAGCCGGGCTT
>CAYVJA010000039.1:12873-27944 GCA_964451605.1 uncultured Bacteroidales bacterium
AAAGAGATTGACGGTTTCGAAATCGGTGGCCGGCATATAGCCATCCGACCGGCTCTTGCCGACTGAGAGAAAATGGCGGGTGTTTCCAACGGGGAGATGTGCCGAGAGAGAACCTTTGAAGTAGCCGAAGTCGCCTCCCGAAAGGAGCGAGCGAAGAGAGAAAGTGTCGGCTGCAGTGGTGATAAAATTGACGGCTCCTGCAAAAGCATTCGGGCCGAGAACCCGCGAAGCCCCTCCCTCAACTACCTCAACCCGCTCAACGGCATCGGGTTCGAGAGGAAGGTTTAAACTGTAGTGACCCGTCTGCGGGTCGTTGAAATTGACTCCATTCAAAAGAACAAGGGTTTGATCTGTGGTTCCGCCGCGAATGGAGAGATCGGCCTGAACCCCGTTCGCGCCTCGTTGGCGAACGTCAACATTGGGAAGATACTCCAGAACATCCTGAAGATTCTGTGCCGGCGACGACACAATTTCCGACCGGGGAACCACCGAAATGATTCTGCCGGTTTGCGAAAAAGGGAGGGGCGTTCGTTGGCCGCTGACGGTGATCTCAGGGAGTTGCAGTTTCAGCGAAGTTGAGTCCGGCCCGGTAAGAGCCGAAACTTCGGAAGGCAATAACAGAAGCGAATAGGAGGCACATAATACGCCTATCCGCACCTCCCGGTGCAAACTGTTGAAAACTGCATAACTCCTGTTAGCCCACCTTCTGAACCACACAACCCCGCCTTTTCCGCCGGTTTTGCTGTACATACGATTAGGTTTTAGGATTAAACATCCGACAAAGATGAGACGAACTTTTCAAAACCAAATGTATCTTTGTGAAAAATCCCATTATGGCCGTTCTTAAGCATCTACCCAATACCATCACCTGTCTGAATCTCTTTTGTGGCTGCCTGGCACTGCTTTTTGCCCTGTGGGGCGAACTCAACACCGCTGCATGGCTGATTCTTTTGGCCGGAGTTTTCGATTTTATGGACGGCATGGCGGCACGCCTGCTCAAAGCCTACTCAGATATCGGGAAAGAGCTCGACTCGCTGGCCGATGTGGTGAGTTTCGGCGTTGCTCCTTCGGCCATTCTTTTCACGCTGGCCCAAAATACGATGGTGGCTGCCGATCCGGCTTTTACATTCGCAAGCGCCGGCATAGCACAACAAGCCATGTTGTTGTCACTTTTTGTGGTGGCCGTCTTTTCGGCGCTTCGGCTGGCCAAGTTTAACATCGACACCCGTCAGACCACCTCCTTTCTGGGGCTGCCTACCCCGGCTAACGCCTTTTTTCTTCTTTCGCTGGTCTTCTGGGTTCAACCCGAAACCGGTGCCATAAGCGGAGTGGCTCCCTGGGTCTATCCGATGGTTGCCCTGATTTTCTCGGGACTGTTGGTGTCGGAAATCCCTATGTTCTCATTGAAGGTAAAACAGCTCGGCTGGAAGGGCAACGAGATTCGTTATCTGTTTCTGCTTCTCTCCATCCTGTTAATCATCCTTTTGCAGATGCGGTCGCTCACCCTGATCATTCCCGTTTACATTCTTTTATCGATTGCCTCATCTCTCAAAAAAACTGCCTGAATGTACCGCCGATACCTGCCCCTTTGGGCGCTTGCCATGCTTCTTCTCTGCTCCGGATGGTCGTGCCGCGAAAACAGCCGGCCCATTCCCGGCGGGAATATCTCCTTTTACACCCCCATCAATCAAGAGGTGTACAAACTTTCGTCCGAAATCCCGGTGCAGTTTGTTTTTCGCGATTCCACCCAACTGCCCGACTCCATTATTCTTGAGGTGAACGGGAAACGGGTTGCCACAATGCCGGGAAGTGCACCCAAAACCACCTGGAAGGCCAACCAAACCCAGACCGGAGTGGTTCATCTGTCGGCAAAAGCCTGGTACAAAAAGGGGGTAACCGAACAAAAATCGATTGCCCTGCTCCTTATCTCGAACACGCCCCCCCGCGTCTATACCTACAAAGTGGTGGGGAGTTACCCGCACGATAAAAAAGCCTACACGCAGGGGCTCTTTTATGAAGAGCCCGGTATTCTCTGGGAGAGCACCGGACAATACGGACTCTCCACCCTCCGAAAGGTTGACCTGACTACCGGAAAGGTGCTTCAGACAGCCACACTCCCCGAAGAGATTTTCGGCGAGGGGATGACTGTGATCGAAAACAAGATTTATCAACTCTCCTGGAAAGAGCGTCTGGCCTTTATTTACAATAAAGAGAATCTCTCTCTTCTTGAACGAAAGCCCATCCGGCGCGAAGAGGGATGGGGGCTCGCTCATCACAACGGCCAACTGATTATGAGCGACGGTTCGTCGTATCTCTATTTTCTGGATCCCGTTACTCTAGAGGAGAAGAGCCGCATGATAATCTGCGATAACAAACAGGCTATCAACTACATGAACGAGATGGAGATGATAAATGGAGAGCTCTGGGCCAATATATATACCACCGATATCATTGCCCGAATCGACATTTCTACGGGTAGTGTAACCGGCTATATTGACCTTGCCGGACTTCTTCCTCCGGGCGAACGCGATGTCACTACCGATGTGCTGAATGGAATTGCCTGGGATTCTGCTCGTAACCGAATTTTTGTAACAGGAAAGAACTGGCCCAAAGTTTTCGAAATAGAGGTGATTGAAAAGTAGAGATCAATAGCCTATCAGGTAATTTTCTTACCTTTGCGGCTAAGTTATGATTAACTCTTCTTCCCACATGGCAAAAGTAATTGCAATGGCAAACCAGAAGGGCGGTGTCGGCAAAACCACCACCTCTATGAATCTGGCTGCCAGTCTGGCTGTCCTTGAAAAGAAAGTACTGCTTATCGATGCCGATCCCCAGGCAAATGCCAGTTCGGGATTGGGCACCGATATCCGTTCGGTTGGGAAGAGTGTCTATGAGTGTCTGATTGACCAGGCCGATCCCCGCGACGCCATTCTCCCAACCGCTATTAAGCATCTTTCGCTGATTCCTTCGCATATCGATCTGGTTGGAGCCGAACTGGAGATGGTAAATATGCCCAATCGCGAGATGCGGATGCGTGCTATGATGGAATACCTTCGTAACGATTTCGATTTTATCCTGATTGATTGTTCTCCCTCGCTGGGGCTCATCACCCTCAATGCACTCACAGCGGCCGATTCGGTGATTATTCCCGTTCAGTGCGAGTACTTTGCGCTCGAAGGACTTGGCAAACTGTTAAATACCATTAAGCTGGTTCAGGGAAGATTAAACCCGGAATTGGCAATCGAGGGTTTTCTGCTTACCATGTACGACAGCCGGCAGCGGCAGTGCAACCAGGTGGTAGAAGAGGTTCGGAAGCATTTCCAGTCGATGGTGTTTAAGACAATTATCCAGCGGAATGTACGGCTTAGCGAAGCGCCCAGTTTCGGGAAACCTGTAATTTTGTACGATGCCAATTGTCAGGGATCGCTCAACTACCTGAATCTGGCACGCGAGATTCTCCAGAACAACAATATGACCCGCATTCCCAACTCGGCCAAAAAGCTATGACAACAAAGAAATTCACGCTGGGGCGCGGCCTGGGAGCTCTGATTGAGGATGCCGATACCACGTCGAGAAACCGTCCCGAAGGAATCGACCTCTTTGCCGAGATCGAAATCAGCCGGATTGTGGTGAACCCTTAGCAGACGAGAAAAGACTTTGCAGAAGAGGCACTGGAAGAGCTCACTGCCTCTATCCGAAAGCTCGGGGTTATTCAACCCATTACCGTTCGTAAGAGCGAAGACGGAACCTTCCAGATTGTGGCCGGCGAGCGACGCGTCAGGGCTTCGAAACTGGCCGGACTCATCAAGATTCCTGCCTATATCCGTACTGCCACCGATCAGGCGATGATGGAGATGGCCCTGGTCGAAAACATTCAGCGCGATGATCTCAACGCTATCGAAATTGCCCTGAGCTTTCAGCAACTGCTGGGCCATTTTAATCTCACACAGGAGCAGCTGAGCGACCGTGTCGGGAAGAACCGGGCCACAGTAGCCAACTACATCCGGCTGTTGCGTCTGCCCTCCGAAATTCAACTGGGGATTCGCGATCGTGCCATTTCAATGGGTCACGCCAGAGCGCTGTTGAGTTTTGATGATCCGGAGATGCAGATTAATGTCTATCGAAGCATTCTTGAGGAGAGCCATTCCGTAAGAAAAGTGGAGGAGATGGCAAGAACCTTCTCGGAAGAGCCCGCCGAAGTGGCAACGATGCCCGCAAAACCGGCTCCAAAGGTTTCTGCGCCCCTTCCTCAAAAGGTGGCTGAGGCAAAAGAGTTGCTGAGTAAAATTCTCTCAACTAAAGTGGAAATAAAGGTTTCGCCCAAAGGTTCGGGCAAACTCTCTATCCCCTTCTCTTCGGAAGAGGAGCTTGCGCAAATCATGCAAAAAATAAACCGCTAGATCGTGGCATTCGGAAAGTTGGGATTCGTGGTATGCTTCTGCGCAGGCCTGGTGCTCGGAGCACCCCTGGCTGCACAGGATCGCTCGCGAACCGATGGCTACAAAAACTGGAACAACGACCCTCTCCAGTCGGGCTATCAGACCGATTTCCAAGACCAGGGCTATTCGCAACAAGACGATGATTATGTTGAGCCTCCCGAAGAGAAGAACAAACCGCTCGACACCATCTACTTTAAACATTCTCCGGTAAAGGCATCCATCTATTCGGCCGTTTTGCCTGGCCTGGGTCAGATTTACAACCGGAAATGGTGGAAGCTGCCCATAGTCTATGGGGCCATTGGGGGTTGTGGTTACGCCTTTATATGGAACAAAGACAAATACGACGACTACCGAAAGGGATATGTGCACTATTTTGATAAGGATCCCGGTACAAATCATTATCTTTCCCTATCGTTGGCAGGCGTTGATAAAAAAACGGGTACCGTTATCAACGCCCCACTGGTAGAACGGCAGTTGGTCTATTACAAAGATTACTACCGGCGATATCGCGATATGATGCTTATGGTTACAATCGGAGCTTACGTGCTGAATATGATTGATGCGGCTGTCGATGCCCATCTGGCTAACTTTAGTGTGGCTGAAGACATCACTATGCAAATTGTTCCCCAACTTGCCCCAATGATGGCGAATTCGTCACTTACCCCTATTTACGGAATCTCTTTAGGCGTCAGTTTTTAAAAATCTCTCCTCCTATGCGCTACGTCATTATCCTTACTCTCTACTGCCTGTCCGCAGCACTCTGTAAGCCTGTTATGGCGCAGAACAATGGCAACAATACCAACCCCGAAATTGCACTGTCGGAAGATATTGAGGCCCCTTTCGAACGAAACCTCGACAGCCTGATGACCATCTGGTATATTCAGGAGGCAGTGAATGTAGACAGTACCTTCTTTATTGCCCCGGGCGAACCCGCCTATGTTCCACTCGAAGGCGACTCCATCTACATTGAGCGGATTACCCGGATGCAATGCCCTTTCCAGTTAACCTACAACGACATTGTGCGCGGTTTTATTGAGGTCTACACAAAACGGCAGCGCGCAAAAATGGAGTATATCCTGGGACTGGCCGACTATTACTTTCCTATGTTCGAGGAGGTTTTCGACTATTACTGTCTTCCTCTCGAGCTAAAATATCTGGCCATCATCGAATCGGCTCTCAACCCAAGGGCTGTTTCGCGGGCCGGCGCATCCGGCTTGTGGCAATTCATGCTGAGTACCGGCAGGCTCTATAAACTGGAAATCTCAACATTTGTCGACGACAGGCTCGATCCTGTAAAATCGACTTATGCCGCTGCTGCCTTTTTGAAAGATCTCTATGCCATATATGGCGACTGGACGCTGGTCATGGCAGCCTATAATTGCGGACCCGGAAACGTGAACAAGGCCATTAAAAGAGCCGGCGGGAAAACCGATTACTGGGACATATACCCCTTTCTTCCAAAAGAGACCCGCGGCTATGTACCGGCCTTTATCGGAGCCATGTACGCCTTTAACTACCACAAAGAGCATCTGCTTCAACCCCGTTATGCCGATGTTCCGGTACTGGCCGATTCGGTGATGACCCGCAAGGAGATGCATCTTTCACAAATCTCGGAGGTACTCAATATTCCCCTTGAATGTCTTGAGGAGCTCAACCCGCAATACCGCAGAAATGTAATCCCCGGCCTCTCAAAACCCTATTCAGTTCGCCTTCCCTCCCTGCTTGCCACCCGTTTTATAGAACTGGAAGACTCCATTGCCAACTATAAGGCCGATCTCTACCTGAGTCACAGTTATAAAGCAAAAACACCCGCCGTACGTACGGCAGCAGCCGGCTCGCGGGCCATCCCGGAAGGTGCTTCCATTACCCATGTGGTGAAGAAGGGCGAAACACTCGGAGCCATTGCTGCACGTTACAAGGTTAAACTCACCGACCTCCGTGCCTGGAACGGAATCTCGGGTTCGATGCTCTCTATCGGGCAAAAGCTGCTGGTTTACGGGAAAGGAGGCTCAGTGGCGGCAACCGCCTCATCACAACAGAGTAAAGCTTCAACCGCACAGAAAACATCTGCCGGAAACGCATCGGTATCGACAGCTGAAGCAGGCGAATTTTTCAATTACAAAGTGAAGGCCGGCGACTCGCTCTGGAAAATTGCCAACGCATACCAGGGCATATCCATTCAGGATTTAATGACTTGGAATGCACTCACCTCTTCATCGAAGCTGGTGGCGGGAATGATGCTGAAAATCAAGAAAATATAACGATTACTGCGCCACAAAACGGTAGGTAATGGTGCCCCGCTGCTTTTCGGCCGCCTTCTCATCTGCATTGAATCGCGATACCCGGGCTGCCTTTTCGGCTGCCTCCCAGAAACAGTCGTCTATGTATGAGGAGCTGATTTTACGGCGTGAAACCTCAGTAATATAGCCCGAACGGTTCACCACAATATCGAGGGTTACAGTTGCACTTCCCGGACATTTGTAAACAGGAATGTGCATGTAGATATGCCAACGGTTAGCCAGTTCGTACGAAACCGATGTATCGCCTTTGGTAAGCGGCGAAGGACCTTGCGACGATTCCCGGTTTGCCTCCGAAACCTTAGGTTTCGAGGGAGTTTCGATGGTTCCCTCTGCGCTGTATTCACGAGTTTGCGGGGTATCGTCAATCTCCAGCTCCTCCTTGATGGAATTGACCATATCGCGAATATTCTTCTCGGCCGATTGATCTGTCGATTCGGAAGCAGAGCGTTGCGACATCGAAGGGTCGGTATTGACAGCCCGGTTGCTCAATCGCTCGGTCGGCTCACTGCGTTGTTCCTGTTCAGGTGTCAGAACCTGCTGTTCGGCCTCTACCCGGGTTACCTCCGAAAAGTCTATCACTACCCCTTTGTCGGGAATCTGGGTGGTCTGAATCTTGATAATCAGGAAACAGGTTACTATCACCATGTGAACCACCACGGTAGCCAGAATTCCGTTTTGGTGCTCGGCCATAAAATGGAGAAAACGATGAATGGAGGCCATTATGGGTGATAGTGGGTTCATGAAACGGGCATAGAATAAGCAACGTAACAGGTGGTGCAAAGGTAACCGATATCGGCTAAAAAATGGAGAGATCGGCCGCAAATGTGAGTTCAAAGGCCCATCGGCGCTCGTTTGGCAAATAGATTACCCGTCCGCCTGTGGTGAGAGGCATCGGCAAACCGAGAAGGTGCCAGTCGGCCAATAGATCAGCTCCCACAGAGAACATATGCTGCGCTTTGAACCAAAGACTCCCGAAGGTAAAACTATCGTTACGGCCATAATCGGCAAAAAGGGCCGACCGCAACCGTTTCACAAAGAGAAAGGCTCCCGCTTCCCAATCGGGATAGGCACAGGGAAAAGCGTACTCCGCCAGGAGTCGGGTCAACCCCACCGAAGGGTACTCAGAATAGCCGCGGGGAAAATCTATTTCGGATCCAAAGAGGGTACTGTTAATCGATTGCCTCTGCCAGCCCAGTGTGAGTTGTGTGCTGTGCAGACGGGCCAGACCGGGAAGCCAGAGGCGCGAATCGAGGGCCCATAGTGTACCGGGTCCCTCGCGCATAAAGGGGGCGTCGAGCCACCTGACACGGGCCGACAGACCAAAAGGAGGCGCCAGGTGGGCCTGTGAAGCGTATCGGAAATAGGTTGCCTGTATACTCCCCTTTACATACGACAACCCCTCCTGAAAGGAGCCGTCGCGCAACCGAAGCAGATCGTTGGAATATACAATCTCGGCCAGAGGAACGGGCTGGAGTGCTCCCCGGCCCATAGGAAACAGCAGTGGGATATAGACCCGCGACGAAACCCGGTAACGGGTACTCCTATCGGGGATATTGGCACGCGGTACACGTGTATGCAGTTGATACCCGCCAGCATCGAACTCTCCCTCAATAACGGGAAACCAGCCCCGATAGGTGAATCGGGTGTGAAATACGGCATCGGGATCGAACGATACCCCTGCTGTTGAGGTAAGCGAGCCGGTGAGATTTTGTGAAACCAACACAAACCCGGGGAGCAGAGCCGGATCTTCGGTATCCAGTTCGTGATAATCGTAATAAAAAGGGGCCCAACTGTGCAGACGAAAAAGATGGAGTGCTTTTCGGTAGGGGCGTGCAGGGGTGAACGAGGCAGCGAGGCCCGGCTTTACAGGTGGTGCAGGCGGGCCGAACACTGTAACCTCCCCCTCCGGAAGGGAATCGAGAGATATCTGTGCTATGTCAAACCCGAGGGGTGAATAGTCGGCATAGAGTAACCGTTTTCCGGATGGGTCGGGCATAGGATAGGCAGCGCCAAAACGCGATTGGGTCAGCTGACGGGCACCACTCCAACCCTGCTTATAGAGCCAGAGATTGGTGACCTTGCCGAAGTCGCCGGTGAAATAGAGTGAAAATCCCCCGGAGGCCAGATGGGTTATCCGGTGAAAACCGGTTTGGAGAAGGGTTTCCCATTGGCCCGACTCCGGATCGAGCCTGGCGAGACGGGCACCTCTCTCATCATTGAGAATTGCGGCCAGATATCGCTCCTCTCCATACCATACGGGAAATTGAATCTGCTCCCCTTCGGGCGCCGGAAAGCGGCCATAGGGTTTCCCTTCCGGCAAAGTAAAAAGAACCAGTGCGTTTCCGTTATCAGGGTCGGTTTCAACCGCCGCCATCCTCTTCCCATCTAACGAGAGTATGGGCGAAAAGAGAGGAAGCGGATAGCGGAGAGTCTGCTTTTTTCGCGTACGAAGGTCGTAAAGAACGACCACCGAAAGGCTTTTTCCCTCCCATCGCGGATGCGATAAAAATTCAGTAAATGCCAAAAGCGATCCGCCGACAGAGTTGCGCTCGCCTCCTGTGGGGGAGGGTTTATAGAGGCTCCGAAGCGAACCGTCGCGCTCAATAAACATAAACTCCCGCAGATATCCGATTCCCTCCCGCTGAACCAGGATCAAAGAATCATCTGCCCAAAGCGGAGCCAGATAATGGGTATACGAATTGTCTGTACGAAGGTTCAGCCGGGCGAAAGGGGTGAATGCCGAATCAGATAACCCTGAAGAGGTTTGCCGAACCCTTCTGCCCACTTCGGCATGCCATTGGGGAGCAGAGAGACCTGTCGATTTGCGAAGTCCGCTCGAAAAGGGGATAAGCAGGTAGGGACGTCGGGCAGAAAGGCGTGCTGCATCGGCAAGATGGGCTGAACCGAACGAGTCACTGATTGTACTTACCATGGCGTAACCCATAGCATAAGGCCCGGGTGTACCCACCCGATAGGAACCGAGCATAGAGGCAAAGTAGCCGGGCGGCCTGGCATGGTCTGCAAGCCATGCTGTGCGGCCAACTCGCGAAAATGAGGGAAGCACCCCGCGAGCCGAAGCAAAAAATTCCGTCTCGGCAGCCACGGCCTCACCTTCCAGATACCATAAAGGTAAGAGCGAAGCGGCCAACCCGATGGCCTGCTCTCCGGTTAACAGCGAAAACAGTCGGATTGGCCCCTGATTGAGCCTCTCCATCTGCACCACGTGCCGAAACTCATGCACAGCCAGGTGCGAGATCCAGCTGCCCGGTTCCTGACTCTGGGGCGGAGTCGAAAAGAGTTCAATACGCCGCGGAGCCCACACTACCCGTCCGTTCGAACGAATTTCGTATGGATTCAACCATATCGGAATGCGACGAAATGGACGGGTTATAGCAGGGGAGTCAAGAAGAAAAGCCTGTTCCATCCACTGAAGTGTCTGATCAGGCAGCTTCGAAAGCCCTTCCGGATAGACAAGATGGAAATGGTCGGATGATTTATTGAGTAACCCCGTGCGTGCAGGTAACTGGCCGGGCCACGCAAATTGAGCCGACGCTGAGGAGACCAGCAGAAAGAGAAGAGTAACGGATATTCCGCCCGTGCAAAAAGAGCGTTTACAACCAATCCTTCCCAAGTTTAATTTTAACATCCTTCACAAACCCTTTGATGGCCTGTTCCTCGCTTTTTCGACAAATCAGGAGCGTGTCGCCAGATAAAACCACAACGTGGTTATTCATCCCCTCCACAATGGCAACTTTATCGTGGTCGACCTTGATCAGACAGTTAGAATTATTGAAAGAGAAGATCTTATCGCCCGAAATGGCATTTTCCTTCTCGTCGTGCGGAAGTCGTTCGTACAAAGCACTCCAGGTACCCAGATCGCTCCATCCGAATTCTGCCTCCATCATATAGACATTATCGGCCTTCTCCATGATAGCGTAGTCAATCGACTGCACTTTACACCGCGAGTAGAGTTGCTCGAGCGCAATCTCATGGTCGGGGGTACATAGTTGACCTGAGAACTGTTCGAATAGTTCGGACATTTCGGGTGCCCATAATCCGAAGGCTGTAAGAATTGCACCGGCCGACCAGAAAAAGATACCGGAGTTCCAATAGAAATCACCGCTCTCCAGGAAGATACGCGCCACCTCAAGATCCGGTTTTTCGGTGAATGCCTTCACCCGCCCAAACCCCTCGGGAAGCGGTTCGTCGGGAGAGTCCGGTAAAACCTGTATGTAACCATAACCTGTCTCGGGACGGAAAGGTTTGATGCCAATAGTCAGGAGATCATCACATTGCAATACAAACCTGACACCTTTTTCTATCACGGCAAAAAAAGCAGCTTCGTCCAGGACAAGATGATCGGAAGGGGCTACAATCATTCTTGCCTGAGGATCTCTCTTCAGCAGTATATGAGCTGCCAGGGCTATGCAAGGGGCAGTGTCGCGCCGATAGGGTTCGGTAATAATCTGGCTGTTATCTAATTCCGGAACCTGGGTCTTGACCATATCCACATAGTCGGCCAGAGTAACCACCAAAATATTTTGATGATTAACCACTTTAGCCATCCGTTCGTAGGTCTGCCGGAAAAGTGTTTTCCCGGTTCCCAGAATATCCAGAAACTGTTTGGGCCTGTTAATTCGGCTCATCGGCCAAAAACGCCGGCCAACGCCACCGGCCAGAATCACACAATAGGTATTTGTATCAATCATGCCAAAGTTATTGTAGGTGAAGCCGACAGAGCCGGGAGCTGATATTATTTCCGACGGGGATGATCCATTTCGTATTGAAGTTCCCACTTCCAGGCAGAGAGAATGGTCTCCTCGAGGGTGCTTTGGGCCTTCCAGCCCAATTCACGATTGGCAAACGTCGGGTCAGCCCAGATCTGTTCGATATCCCCGGGACGACGATCTACAATACGATACCGGAGGGGCACACCCGACACTTTGATAAAAATATTGATTAACTCCAGTACGGAAACGCCGTTTCCGGTACCCACGTTAAACATCTCGAACCCCGACTTGTTTTGGCCCTCAATAAGACGCTGAATAGCAACGAGATGAGCCTTAGCCAAATCTACCACATGGATATAGTCGCGAATACACGATCCGTCGGGCGTGTGGTAATCGCCGCCGAAAACTTTTAACTCTTCGCGCAATCCGATTCCCGTTTGGGTAATAAAGGGAACCAGGTTGTTGGGAACACCGCGGGGCAGTTCGCCAATCAATGCCGATTTATGCGCCCCGATGGGATTGAAATAGCGAAGTGCAATGGCATGAACACCCGGATGGGCAAAAATATAATCACGAATCATCTCTTCGCTGATCTGCTTGGTGTTGCCATAAGGCGATGTGGCGGCCTGAACAGGTGCATTTTCGGTAACTGGCAATTCCTCAGGCTGGCCGTAAACCGTACATGACGAGGAGAAGACCAGGTGGGGCACGTTGTATCGATCTTGCGCTTCAAGGATATTAAGCAGCGATAACAAATTGTTACGATAATAGAGTTCAGGTTTTTCGACCGACTCTCCCACAGCCTTCGAGGCAGCAAAATGGATTACGGCATCCATGGGTGCATGACGCGAAAAAAAGTCGTTAACCAGTTTCTGGTCCTGCAGGTCGAATACTTCAAGCACAGGCCGCACTCCGGTAATTTTTTCGATTCCGTCAATTACATCGGCCGAGGAGTTGGAGAGGTTGTCGATAATCACCACTTCAAAACCACTTTCAATGAGTTCAACCGCTGTGTGCGAACCTATATAGCCGGCACCGCCGGTAACTAAGACTTTATGTTTTTTCATGTAATAGAAAAGTTTAGGAGCATTTTTATGCTATATCATTGTAAAGTTATCCCAATTTTGAGAATACGCAAAATTCGGGCTGATCGATTATTGTGTTATCTTTAACCCAACATTTTCTCCGAAATGAAACAAGAAATCGTTGCGTGTATTGTAGATCTTTTAGGCCGGAATGCGAAGGTGGCAGTTCCGGGTCTGGGCTGTTTTCTTGCTGCCGAGACGCCCTCCGGATGGCTTGAAGGAGACTCTCTGATCGGGCCACCGGCAACCGCCGTTACATTTGTACGCGATGCCGGAATCTCCGATCCTATGCTGATTACCTGGCTTGCTGCAAAGAAAGGCATCTCGGAGGGAACGGCTCTGGGTGAGGTAACCCGTTTTGCATACCAAATCAGGAAAGCCTGGGAGAAAGGCGATGTAACGCTGGAGGGATTCGGCACCTTTACCAATAATCGCAACGGCGAACTCGATTTCCGTGCCCTGGAAGGAGCGGTTACCCTGCACTCACTATTCGGACTGACTCCCGTTTTGCTGCCCGCCCCAAAAATCCCTGAAACGTCTGCACCTGTTGCTGCCTCTGAGGAGAGCCCGAAATCCGATTCTGCTATTAGCAAACCCCAAAATGCAGAGGCAGAAGGTCTCCATGCTAACCGACCGCTCAAAAAAGCATCGGTTACGGCTCAGGTTACCTATGGCATTTTGGCCGGAACGGCCATCGGGCTGATTATCCTGGCCGTACTCTATTTTACGGGAATTCTTGCTTTACTCTGAAAGAGTCCTTCACAACGGGGAAGATGCCCCGCGTTTACTCAGTGTCGTAGGCCCACTTCAAATAGATGGCTCCCCAGGTGAATCCTCCACCAAACGCGCTGAGAATCAAATTATCGCCCACCTTGAGTTTCTTCTCGTTCTCCCATAGGCAAAGGGGGATGGTGGCAGCGGTGGTATTACCATACCGCTCGATATTAATCATCACTTTCTCCTCAGGAAGCCCCATTCTGCGACCCACTGCATCGATAATCCGAAGATTGGCCTGGTGCGGAACCAGCCATGCAAGCGTTTCGGGGGTTAGTTGATTGCGTCGCATGATCTCAACCGAGACATCGGCCATTCTGGAAACAGCAAATTTAAAGACAACCTGCCCCTCCTGATGGATATAATGCTCACGGTTCTGAACGGTCTCGAGCGAAGCAGGATGCAACGAGCCACCAGCCTTCATGTAGAGAAAATCGCGACCTACGCCGTCCGACTGAAAAAGATGATCCATCACACCCAACTCTTCGGTAGTGGGCTCCAGCAAAAGGGCTGTTCCGGCATCGCCAAAAAGAGCACAAGTGGAACGATCGGTGTAATCGACTATCGACGACATGGTATCGCCGGCCAGGAGAAGCACCTTTTTGTATTGCCCCGACTCCACAAACTTTGCTGCGGTTTCGAGCGCGTATATCATCCCGGAACAGGCAGCCAGAATGTCGAAAGCCCACGCATTCTTAATACCCACATTGTCGCACACAAGGCAGGCGGTATTGGGAAACATCATATCGGGCGTAGTGGTAGCGCAGATAACCAAATCTATCTCATCGGGCGATATTCCCTTTTTCTTGAAGAGCGAGAGGACCGCCTGCGAAAGCATATAGGAGGTGGCCTTATCAGGATCTTTCATGATATGACGTTCCTTGATACCCACCCGCTGCATAATCCATGCATCGGAGGTATCAACCATCCTGCTCAACTCTTCGTTAGTCAGGATGTATTCGGGCAGATAGACATCCAATCCCGTAATGGCAGCTCTGATTTTACCCATTTTACTGAAATACGCTCATTATCTTAGACGGCAGCGAAGCGTTTACAAACGCCATAGACTGCAAAATCATGTTCTTTATAGCAATCTCGTTCGAGATACCATGACCCACAATAACATTGGCCCCAATCCCGAGAACAGGCATGCCGCCATAATTTTCGTAATTGAACCTTTCGAAGTAGGCGTCTTTTATTCCCCTCTGACGCATCACGTGGTAGATTCCTTCTGCCTCCTTCAAAACGACATTCCCTACAAAACCATCGCAGACAGTAACGTCTACATCATTACTGAAAATATGATTACCCTCAATATTCCCTACAAAATTGATATGCGGGTTATCCTGCATACCCTGATACGTTGCCTTGGTAAGGAGGTTACCCTTTTCTGCCTCCGAACCAATATTCAGAAGGCCTACTCTGGGCGATGCAATATTGAACATATTTTCCGCAAAGAGCGATCCCAATATGGCATATTGACAGAGCACCTCCGGTTTACAATCGGCGTTAAGCCCTACGTCAACCAGAATACCAAAGCTCCCGTCGGGTTTGGGAATATAACCCACCAGGCAGGGCCGGATCACACCGGCGATAGATTTAACGGTTTGCATGGCACCCACCATCATGGCTCCGGTGCTCCCGGCACTGGCAAAACAGTCAATCTCCCCTTCGCTTAGAAGCCGATACCCCACAGCAATGCTGGAGTCGGGTTTGTGCACAAAGGCCTTGGCGGGATGTTCT
>CAYVJA010000040.1:0-685 GCA_964451605.1 uncultured Bacteroidales bacterium
TTGCCCAGGTTGTCGAGGACTACTGCGGTGCCGTAGACCGGGTTCTCTTCGGTTGGGGTGGCCTGGCTGCCAAACCAGAGGGGAAGCCAGGAGCCTTCGGGGGTTTGTTGCTGTTCGAGCCAGCGGGCAATGCGTTGGCAGCTGCGGGTCACTCTTGCGGCAAGGGGGGCCGGAAGTGCGGGAAGCCAAAGCCGGAATGCCTGAAAGGTGTGGGCTGAGAGATCGGGAGCGCTTCGGTCGAAGGGAAGTTTTCCCCACCCCCTGCAAAAGGTGGGAATGCCGCCATCGCTGTTTTGGATGCCCAGTAGCCATGCAATACCGGCTCCGATTTCGGGAGTGTAGTGGCCCGGCTCAAGGTTGTACAGTGCGATGAGGGCACCGGGGGTGTCGTCGGCATCGGGAACCGAACCGGGCAGATGGGTCCAGCCCCATCCTCCCGGAGCTGCTCCGGTGAAGGGATGTACCTCTTTGAATTGACGCTGTTTAATGAGTTGGGCGAGACCGTTGTATCGGGCTTTTCCGGTACCAAGTGCTTTGATGGCGAGAGAGGTGACCCACTGGCTCAAATTGATGTCTATTGGCCAGGATCCGTCCGAACGTTGGGCTCCCACCAGAAAGGCGATGGATTTATCGGTTACCGGATGGGTTTTGTAGCCCGAGGTGATCAGGCTCATAGCCACAAAGG
>CAYVJA010000040.1:695-7727 GCA_964451605.1 uncultured Bacteroidales bacterium
GCTTCCAGAAACCCGCCGTGCGCGGGCTGCAGCCTTTCTAATACACGCAGACAGGGATTTGTTGCCCACTCCCGGAGCCAGAAAAACCAACGCCCCTTGTCCTCTTTGTGGCGGACAATACCTACCGCAATCAGTGCGGGAATGGCATAGCTCACTACCGGCAGCCGGAGCAGACGGAAAGTGCTTTGGGGCAGAAGAGCCAGTTCGAACGGGAAGCGGGGTACTTGCCTGCAAGAACCTATCAGACCGGTAATAGAGCACATCAGCAGTATAGGCACCGAAAAGGTGAGATCGGTTCCGTAGTAGGAGAGTACACCCCTGATAATTGTAGAGTCGGTGAGCCCTCCAAACTGCTTTTCGATGGTGGACCGGGCTGCTTCGGGTGCCCGCCCCCCGGCATGAAGCGCCGCCAGCGAAAGGAGCGTTGCGGTTAGGTTGGCTTTGCTTTCGGGGGTATCGCCCCAGGCCCCTTCGGGGAGCATGGTCTCTTCGAGCCACTGATACCCCTTTTCAATCAACGCTGCATATTTTTCCGCATCCATGCAGCGCAGTGCCACGATAGCGGTTGCCGTTGAAACCGCACCCGACGATAGCTTGCCTTCCCAAGTGCCATCCTCCCTCCTTTGCCGGAGAAGTTGGTTCTCAAGGTGCAGCAGACATTCGTGCAGCGAAATGGGGTTGTCGGTGGAATGGGGGCTCATAGCTTGGGTATTACAGGGAGAGGGATTTTCTGAAATATCGGCGAATCAGGGTTAGGCGTTAAGAGGAGGAAGAGCAGCCCAGGGCCAACAGGCCGTAAAAGGTGTACTCGCTATCGGTCTCCTCGTCCAGAATGGTGCTGCAAAAGCCGCCATCCACGCACCAATGATCGCTGATAAAGGGTTTGGCGGGATAGAGGGGCTCCTCGCCGCACAGGTGGAGAGCGAATAGGGCGGTTGCCGTTGATAAAAGATCGGGGAGGGGCGAACCGGCTGTGGCTCTGAAGCCTCCGGTGTGATCCTGGAGCAATCGTAAGGCGGCGATATCCTCCGCGAGGGGTTGCCCCCATAAAAGTACCGTTACGCAGAGCGCAGCAGCCGTTGCATTGGCCGATGCGCTACTGCCGTCGGGAAGGTTCGACCATCCCCCGCCAGGAACATGGAAAGGCATGAGTAGCGCCTCTGCTTCACTGCCTGAGAAGGGCCTAAACCCGGTAGCTTCCGACAAACCGAGTGCAATAAAGAGCGAATAGGGCGAAGAAAGCTGGTGGTTGGGGAAATCAACGGGCCGGTTTCGTTCCCACAACAGCTGAAATGCCAGTCGCTCTCTTTTGGTGTGAATCGGAATCCATCGGTGGGGAATCGGAAAGCGATCGGGGGTGGTGAGAGAGAGCCGTTTTCTCCATTCGAGCCACCTTACGGCCTGCCACGAACGCGAAAGCGATGCCAAATGCACCAAATCCAGTTCGTCGACCCGCTGTTGCGAAAGGAAGCGCTTTATGGGAGCCAGCTCGGGGCCGGCGTTCAGGGCAATGCAACAGGAGAGGGCAAAGGGCAGATAATAGAGATCGGGGGCCGAAGATTTATTTACGAAGAGTCCTTCCGCAGTTCGCTGCCCAAGAATAAATTGGGTTATCAAGGGTACGGCCTGGTTCGAAAGGTGCGAAACCCCGTTAGAAAGGCGATTGAGCAGTGCCTCCGAAATTGACCGGGGGGCACGCCTTCCTCTTTTTGAAACCAAAGGTTGCGCGGAGGCCATAAAACGAGCTATTTAAGAATCTTTCCGGTTACTCTGAAGAGAAAGCGTTTCAGATCGGAGTTCTCCACATCGCGCAGCGAACGTATGGCACTCTTCCTGTAATGTTCGTACATCTGTTTAATACGGCGAACGGCCTGTTCAATTTTGGGCCGGAGAGCAGGGTTGTCCGGCAAGAGTGCCGATGACTCCCTCGGTCGCAACAGAGAAGCCGATTCTTCGGGCGTTGCAATTTCGAAGAGGGCAGCCAGAACGGCCGAGGGCCGTAGGTGATGGTTGTCGCTTTCCGAATAGTCGTCCAGATCGTCCTGCAGTTGATAGGCAATCCCCAGGAAGGTACAGTAACTTTTCAGAGCCGAGCGCAACCCGGCATCGGCCCGGGCGGCAATTGCCCCGAAATCGATGGCAGCTTCGAAAGCAGGGGATGTCTTCAGACGAAATATCTCAATCACCTCCTCGAGCGAAATGATGCGGGGATGATTCATCCAGTTGAGCTCAAGCCCCTGCCCTTCACATAGCGCGCAGTGAGCCTCCGTGGCACTTTGCATAAGCTCCTGTCGGATTTTCATGGCTGCAAAGGCCGCTTCGTTATCGGTGTCTCCGGTATCGGGATTGCAGCTCACGATAAGCCGGTACCCTTCGCCCAGTAAAAAATCGCCCACATTGAGCGCCACCGGTACACCATACTCTTTGTGCAGGGTTTGTACGCCATACCGGAAATCGTCTTTATCTTCAATATCATCATGTACCAGCGAGGCTTTGTGGAAGCACTCAATGGCTACGGCACTCTGCATGACAAAAGGGGGCGGGTTGGTGGTGCCGGTCAGTGTCATATAGACAGCCGCCTCAAGATAGGGTCTCCACCGTTTCCCTTCGCCCGACAGACATTCACGGGCCATTTGGGCAGTCTGGTGGTCGGCCGTTCCCATCAGCCGGTTAAGAGACTCGGGATGGAACCAACTTTGCACCTTCTCCCGGATCATATCCAGATCCATGGGGCGAGCCACATGGCTGTCTTTGAGTCCGATGGCACGGATAACCCTCTCCATATCTACGGTGGTTCCTTTACATCCGTTGCAGTTCAGGGGAATGGCTATTCCCGGGATGGCATGGTTTACCAGCAAAGGGAAGGCTCTTTCGAGCGAGTCGAGGCAGGCCACACCAATCACGGCTTCAATCTGGCCGCTCTCTATCAGGCCCACCACCGGGGTGAAGCCTTCGGCCACCACACACATCATACCCAGTTTCTCAGCCTCCTCTTCCAGGTAGCCGATTGAACAGGCGTGACATTTTTCGCAGAGCAGCCCAAACTGATCGAATCCGGCCTGACACTTTGCTTCGGCATGGAGACACTGGGGCATGAGCAGGATTTTCCGTTCGAAAGGCACAGAGGCCACAATTCCCTTCCAAAGGGTATTGTTAATATGCACCATAATCCAGTCGTGCCAAGTTTCGGGCAGATTGTACCGGCTTCGAAACTCCTTTGCCATCTCCTGCAACTCTTCCATAGAGAGCGGGGGAAGGGCCTTCTTTTCGGCCATAAAGGTTTCGATGTTACCGATTACCGACTCTCTCTCTAAAATGGAGTCAGGTACCCGCTTATCGAGCCCTGTTTCTGCGAATGGTCTCTCTTTATCCATAAGCCCCGAATCCAAAGAAGTAATATTTTTTCGCGAACCGATAGAAGGGATTGCTCTCGGGAATCTCTCTGCCAGGGATGTGGTGCCCGCTCACGCACTGCATAGCGGCAAGCTCCCTGTAAGCCGTACCCCTGGCCGATGAGTCCGGAATATTCTGCTGTTCCAGATAGCTCAGCAGGGCATCGGGTTGTTCCAGGAGGATACATCCTCTTGTAGTAGAGGCAGTCAACTTTCGAAGGTCGGACAGAAAGGCAGATTGGGCAAATATTTCTTCCAGGTTGGTGCCCTCTTCGTTAAGCGTCTCGGCTGCAAACTGAATAGGAGGACAGAACTCCACAGCCCCTTCGGGCGAGATATGGTGGCTTACCCCCATAGCTCCCGGGCAAAGGGCATTTCCTTCTGCATCCCAGTAGGTCTCAATAATCAGTAAAGGGGCTTTCATCCGTTGATCCACTATAAACCGCCGCAGCGAAAGAATCTGCTCTTCCGACAGGGCATTGGCAGGGTTTGGATCGGGGCCGGCCGGCCGGTAGATATAATACCAGAGATAGTGTACCCCTTTTTCGGCAAGAAATTGGATATACTCTTCGCTCACCAGCTCGTCGAAATTGCTCTTTCCAATGCTGGCGGCAACTCCGGTAATCAGTTGTTCGTCGGTGCAGTAGGAGAGCCCCCGCAGAGAACGGGCAAATACATCCTCTTTTCCGCGTCGCAGCCGACTCTCCGTTTCGAGCCCTTCGATACTTATCAGTGGAGAAACATTTGCCAGTTTGCGCATCTTTTTGGCCATTTCGGCCGTCAGGGTGGTGCCATTCGTAAAGAGTTGGAAATAGCAATCGGGATGTTTGGCGATTACCTCGAAAAGCGACTCATAAAGCAGCGGTTCCCCGCCCAGGAGCCCAAAGAAACAGGAGCCCCGCTTTTTGGCGGTTGTAACTATGCCGTCGAACTGCTTTGCGGTGAGGCTTCGGGCTGGACGAGTCTGGGTTACCCAACATCCCCTGCAGGCCAGATTGCATCGATTGGTAAGTGAAATCATCAGAAAAGCGGGGAAGAAGGGTTCTCCTTTTGCCAGCCGTTTTTCGAATTTTCGGAAATTCAAGGCACTTTTCAATCCGAAGGTATAGGCAAAATTCCAGACCAGTCTGGTTGGACAATCGCGCAGGATTCGCCAGCCCGGAGTGAGAATTTGAAAAGGAGTGGATAGAGCCATAGAGAAATATTGTAGCGAATGGGGAAAATAGGGTTATTCGCGGGTGAGATTGCCTGGTTTGCGACGGCGTGCCGCTAATTGTTGGTAAAGATCGCGCTGTGCATAGAGTGCGGTTGGGTCAATACCTGTCTCCTCCTCCTGTTCGAGCCCGCCATTGATAGGCGATTTGAGATGTTTAGGAAATATGATGGCGGTTTCGGGGCAGATCCGGGCACAGGCAGGGCAGTCGGTTTTGCAGTTTTCGGGAACTGCCACCTCAACCAGCCCATCGGAATTATAGACCCCAAACATACAGAAGTCGACACATTTTCCGCAATTTGTGCAGCGATCGCGGTCGATGACCGGAAACCAGGGAACCCACTCTCCTTCGTAAACGGGCAGGGTTACCTCGAAGGGATTGCCCCCCTTCTCTATTTTCAGTGTCTCCAACGCTTCACTAACGGGGCGGGTTCTCAGGTCGATCAGCGTAACAGGGGTATGTTTTGCCTGATAGCAGAGAGAAGATACGGCCCTGCTGTGACAGGCCGCAATCGTCCTTGCCCGCACGGTTTCCGGAGCCTTTACGGCGGAATGGCAGAGGTCGGGAACGATCTCAACCGAAAGACCCGCATTTTTTGCTGAGGCAGCCAAAGTGCGAACCGCTGCCGAATCGGTGAGATGACGAACAGAGCAGGCGCAAATCAAAAGATCGGGTTGTTCCATGAAGATGCAAATGCATTAACGGATTTTAGGAGTGCGGCTTCCCGAAACTCCCGGTTCGGCGAAGATAAACCAAAAATGTTTACTATTTTCGCCTGAGGCGTATCGGAACAGTGTAGCAGAAAGCCTTCCGAACTATTATACCTTGCTTGTTTTATCTAAATCATATAAAATCTATGAGGGCCATTTTATCTTTCTTTCTTTGCTTAGTTTTTAGTAATGCTTTGATTTTTAATGTGTTCGGCCAGTGGAAGCCTGCGGGCGACAAAATCAAAACTCCCTGGGCCGAAAAGCTGACACCCGATAATGTGTGGCAGGAGTATCCCCGGCCTCTGCTCGAACGTACCGATTGGGTAAATCTGAATGGCCTCTGGAGTTATGCCATTGTGAACCCCGGTGTGGTTCCTGATAGTTACGAAGGCTCTATCCTGGTTCCCTTTGCTGTGGAATCGTCGCTTTCGGGTGTGCAAAAAACGGTAGGTAAGGATAAGCGTCTCTGGTATAAACGCACCTTTACGGTTCCTTCCGGATGGAAAGGGAAACGCGTCCTGCTCCATTTCGGAGCAGTCGACTGGCAGTCGGAGGTCTTTGTAAATGGGATTAAAGTGGGCGGACACACGGGAGGATACACCCCCTTTTCTTTCGACATCACCTCTTGCCTCCAAAAGGGAGAGCAAACTTTGGTGGTGAGTGTATACGATCCCACCAACGATGGTTTTCAGCCCCGCGGCAAGCAGGTAAAGAATCCCGGAGGGATTTACTATACCCCCGTAACCGGTATCTGGCAGACGGTATGGCTCGAACCGGTTGCCGATGCCCACCTGGAGGGGTTGGTTTCTGTACCTGATATCGATCAGCGTACCATTCGTGTGGAGCCCAAGGTGAAAGGGGCGGCCGATTTTCTGTTGATTCAGGTAAAAGAGGAGGGAAAGGTGATCTCTGAGGCCAGAACGGTGCCCGGCCAGGCAATTACCCTTCCGGTGCCCGACGCGAAACTCTGGAGTCCCGAAAGCCCCTTCCTCTACACCATGGATCTTACACTCTATCGTGCAGGAGTTGCCATAGACAAGGCCTCCAGCTATTTTGGCATGCGTAAAATATCGATGGCCGCAGATAAGGCAGGCATTCAGAGAATGTATCTCAACAACAAACCCTATTTTCAGTACGGCCCGCTCGACCAGGGGTGGTGGCCCGACGGTTTATATACCGCTCCCTGCGATGAGGCTTTGGCATTCGATATTGTTAAGACCAAAGAGCTGGGTTTTACTATGATCAGAAAACATGTTAAGGTAGAACCTGCCCGCTGGTACTATCATGCCGATAAACTGGGTATTCTGGTATGGCAGGATATGCCCAGCGGAGACAATTCGCCCTCCTGGATTAGTCAGCGCTACTTTGATGGTCTGGAGTTAATACGTTCGCCCGAATCGGAAGCCAACTACCGTCGGGAGTGGAAGGAGATCATGGATCTCTGCTACTCCAATCCTTCGGTTGTGGTTTGGGTCCCTTTCAATGAGGCCTGGGGTCAGTTTAAAACAGTGGAAATTACCGAGTGGACTATGCAGTACGACCGATCGCGGTTGGTGAATTCGGCCAGTGGCGGAAACTTTTATCCTACCGGTCACATTGTCGACCTTCACAACTACCCCGGCCCTGCCATGTATCTTTTCGATGCAAAGCGGGTGAATGTTTTGGGAGAATATGGCGGGATTGGTCTGGCCCAAGAGGGCCATTTGTGGGCCGCCG
>CAYVJA010000040.1:7843-15101 GCA_964451605.1 uncultured Bacteroidales bacterium
ATGTGGAGGTTGAGGTGAACGGACTGATGACGTACGACCGCAAATTGATGAAGGTCGATACGGAGAGGGTCAGGAAGGCTAATTTGGAGGTGATTGAATCGATGCGCTGACGCGCAAGTGCAGTGAAGCGCATTCGCGCTTCAAGAGCTCTGGTGCTGCGCTTCAAGAGCTCTGGTGCTGCGCTTCGCGCGGGTGCATCGCGCTTTGCGCGAGTGCTCTGGTACTCTGGTACATTGATTAATGGTGAGTGGTTAATGGTTAATGATTTTGAACGCGCAAGCGCGGAGGGGTCGGATTATTGAGTGACGCAGGGGCTGGCCGTTTGGATGTAACTGGCCTCGGAGACATTGGATAAGTTGGGCGGGGACCCATCGCTCTCAATGAGCGCTAAAAAGAGGAGCTGTTTGAGCGAAGCGAGTTCTCCTCTTTTAGCGAATGAGAGCGCGAATGGGTCGACAAACTTGTCATGTCGAAGAGGTAGTTACATCCAAATAGGCGGGAATTAATGGTTAATGGTTAATGGTGAGTGGTTAATGGTAAATGATTTTGAACGCGCAAGCGCGATTATTTAATGTGTGTGGGATGAAAAAGGTAGTTGTTGGGTTGGCGTTTTTGGTTGGGATGGTCTGTTCAGGCTGGACCTTGGTTAAGGCGGGTGATCTGTTGCCAGAGGAGGTTTCTGTGCAACAGAGGGATGGTGTTCCTGCGGTTAGTAAGCCGCCTGTTGAATTGGGACTCGATCCTTTTTATTCGAAGTATATGAATGCCAATGGGATTCATATTGTGAGTTCGTGGCGTGTGCCCGATTCGGCTTTTCGGGCGGCTTATCGTACTGTGACTGCGGTAACTGCGCTCCTGCCTAAGGAGGTGTTGGAGTCGCTTACGTCGCGTAATACCCGGGTTGGGATTATGGCTCGTTATGAGGGCACTACCGATATCCCTGAGCATGCGCATCTGGCCAAAGATACCACCATCAACTGGGATGTGCGTGCCCGCGGGCTAGGTGGCACATTGCGTCTGCCGCTCAATACCTGTGCCGAGGAGAATATTCTGGGCTATCAGATCGATAAGTATCATGCCGAAGATATTCTGGTGCATGAGTTTGCACATACCATTCACTATGTGGGTATCAAACCGGTGCATAAGGATTTCGAGAAGCGGCTCACAGAGTCGCTCGAGGCAGCGCGCGCACAGGGGAAATGGCAAAATACCTATGCCAATACCAATATTGCCGAGTATTGGGCCGAAGGGGTGCAGTCGTGGTTTCATGTGAATGCCGATGTGCCCCGTCCCGACGGGAAGCATAACCATGTGAATACGCAGGCTGAGCTACGGGAGTATGATCCCGGACTGTATAAGATTCTTAATGACTACTTCCCGGAGAAGTACGAGCCTTTTAGCGTGCATCAGAGATAACGTTCGGGGGCATCATCCGGTTTGATATGCCTCGAGGTGCAATAAGCAGACCTCGGGGCATGATAAGACGTCGATGCCTGGCTGTTACACTTCGATGCCCGTGAACCGTTTTAGCAGGTATCCTATCAGAAAGCTGAATCCTGCTACGCCAAAGCTCAATCCGGCCATTTCGAGGAATCGCTTCTTGAAGCTTTCATTGCGAACCACGGCATAGTAGTAGTTAAACGAGCCTATGATGGCCGCTGAAACAGCCAGGGTACAGACCAGCGAAAGGATGGGGTTGGAGAGGAGCAGAAAGGGGGCAATCAGAGCCACCACCGTGCCCAGGTAGGCCAGTCCTGTATAGAGGCTGGCCCGTATGGCATTTTTCCCGTTGCCCTCCGATCGGGTGGAGAGATATTCGGACGAGGCCATAGAGAGGGCTGCCGCTATACCTGTAATGCTTCCGGTGAGTGCTATCAGTTCAGGTTGCTGCAGCGCAAGCGTGAAGCCCGCAAGGGCACCGGTAAGTTCAACCAGGGCATCGTTCAGCCCCAATACCACCGAACCCATATACTGCAGTTTCTCCTCCTGCAGCATACCCACCAGTTGCTGTTCGTGGATCTCCTCATCGTTTTTAATCAACATGAAGTCGGGGTTGCTGTCGAATCCGGCATACCCCTTTCCTGCCTCTTGTTCGGCTCTCTCCTGCAGCTTGATGCCAAATGTAAGCCCCAACAGACGGGAGAGAACAATCATCCGGAATGCCTGAAAGTGATTGTAATCCGGGGTCTGTCCTGTGTAGCGTTTCAGGATATGGTAATGTTTGTTCTCGTCGAGCGCTATCTGTTCGAGAATGGCCCGGTTGTGAGGATTTTTCTCGTAACCCGCAAGCCTTCGATAGAGCACATTGGCGGTAAGCTCGTTAATCTGCATCTGCAGAATCAGCTGCTTCTCTTTTTCGGAGTAGCTGAACCCGCTCCGGCCTTCCGACGCGGGTGCGTTATCATGTGCGTTGCATTGTCCGGATGCATTCATAGGATAGGGATTAGGGTACGTTAGGCTATGTTCAGAAATTTATGCAGTTGCACACTCAATTGCCATTCCGGGTGTTGCAATACATAGGCAATCACCTCCTCTCTGTTTTGGTTCGAACAGGGTTGCAGGCAACGGTACGTGCAGGCAAAGGAGTCGAAAACCGACAGGTCCTGACCGGTGTAAACCACCTTCAGTTCGTCGGCAGATGTAAGGAGCAGCTGCTCTTTGGGGCTGCAGGTTACCCAGTCGATGCCGGGAGGAAGAGGGCGGGTTCCGTTGGTCTCAATCTGCACATAGAAGCCTGCCTCTTTCAATAATTTTACAAAGGGTTCGGTGACATAAAGCGAAGGCTCTCCTCCGGTAAGGACAAGGTGCCGGGCCGGGAATGCAAGCGCCTTAGCAACAACCTCTTCCGGAGTCATTTTTACTCCGGTTTCATGTTGGGTGTCGCAAAAACTGCAGCGGAGGTTGCATCCCGAAAAACGGATAAACACCGCAGGGGTACCGGTATGGTAACCCTCTCCCTGAATGGAGTAGAATATTTCGTTGATGGTAAACATGGTACGCCTATTTCTCGAAGGTGGCGATATTGCCTTCCGACTCCTGGACAGTTACCTTATAGCAGTTCGACAGTTGTTCGCAGACCCAGCGCGCAATATTTTCGGCCGTGGGATTGCAGGGCAGAATGTCGTTCAAGACTTTGTGATCCAGTTGCCCGTGAATTTTTTGCTTGATTTCGGAAAAGTCAATTACCATTCCGTTTTCGTTGAGCTCCTCGCTTTTGCAGAAGACAGTGATAATCCAGTTATGCCCGTGCATTCCGTTGCACTTACTCGGGTAGTTGGTCTCTACATGGTGAGCTGCCGATATTTCCAGACGTTTCGATACAGTATACATAGCAGTACTGTGCAGGAGGGGGTGGGGTTTGGCTTCCCCCTCTGATCTATTTTGGGCAAAGGTATGAATCTATTTCTTACGTTGCGGTATCACCATCGCTATCTATCATCCTGCGTGCTTCGTCGGTAGGGAGAAGTTCCACCTCCCGGAGTTTACGGGTAATCTGTCGGGTCCGCACGCCCACCAGTTTGTCGAGTTCGTCGTTGGCGCCAAGAATCTTCTCCTGTGCTTTAGAAAGCACCTTTGAAAACTCTCCGAATTCGGTTTTCACTGCTTTCAGCAGATTCCACACCTCACTGCTGCGACGTTGTATGGCCACGGTTTTAAAGCCCATCTGTAAACTGTTCAGGATGGCTGCCAGAGTGGTGGGGCCGGTTACAATCACCCTTTCGTGACGTTGAAGTTGCTCGAGCAGAGCAGAACGGCGGACCACTTCGGCATAGATACTTTCGAAAGGAAGAAAGAGAATCCCGAAATCGGTGGTGGCCGGGGGATCCAGATATTTGTCGCGGATGTCGCGGGCCATCTTTCTGATTACACTGTCGAGGTTTTTCGAAGCGGCCTCAATTTGTGCCGGGTCGGCCGTTTCATAGGCATCAACAACTCTTTCGTACACCTCTCTGGGAAATTTGGCATCGACAGGCAGATAGACAGGTCCCTGCATCTCGTCGCGTCCGGGCAATTTTATGGCATACTCAACTCTGTCGGCCGATCCCGCTTTCGTGCAAAGGTTGGCTTCGAACTGATCGGGCGCCAAAATCTGTTCGAGCAGCATGCCCAGTTGTACCTCGCCCAGCCCTCCGCGTATCTTTACATTACTCAGAATTTTTTTAAGCCCGCCCACATCCTGTGCCAGGGCCTTCATTTCGCCCAAACCCTCCTGAACGGAGAGAAGGTGTCGGCTTACCGAAGCAAACGATTGCCCCAGTCGTTCGTCCAGGGTTTTCTGCAGCTTTTCATCGACCGTCTCTTTTATCTGACGCAACTTATTGTCAATCTGCCCGGCTTGCTCCAGTTGAAGCCCGCGAAGGGTGTCGAAACGATCCTCAAGGTTTTTTCGGAATAGTGTTAAGGCCTGAAGCTGCGTTTCGGCGTTATGACGCAACAGCTGATTCTGCTGCTCCTGCATGTTTTGCAGCGTACCCATTGTCACTGTCTGGAATTGCGAGAGACGTTCGGAAAGTTCCTGTCTGTTGAGGCGGTTCTCTTCGTGCAGACGCTGTTCCAGTTGCTCCGTACGTTTCAGCACCTGGTCCAGCTGACCGTTAAGCCTACCGTTCTCTTTCCGGATTATCCGGATGCGTTGTACCAACAGAATCACCCCTCCCCAGGCGGAGAGAAGCAGAATCAGCAGGGCAATCCAGAGCGGAGTTGTCATTATTCTCTGAAATAGACACGTTTTACACGGGGTGAGATGGAGGTAAGAATCTCGTAAGGTATAGTGTGCAGTTGTTCGGCCATATGGGTAATGGGGTATTCGGGTCCGAAGAAGATGACTTCATCGCCCTCACGTGCCTCGATCTCAGTGAGATTAATCATGCACATGTCCATGCAGATATTACCCACAATGGGAGCCAGTCGGTTGCCGACAAGGACTTTCCCGATTCCGTTACCCAGGCTTCGGCGTAATCCGTCGGCATAGCCCACAGCCACCACGCCAATGCGCTCTTTTGCGGTAGCCCTGTGGTTTCGGCTATAGCCCACACTTTCGCCTGTTTCCACCTCTTTGATCTGCAGAATGATACTTTTCAGTGTGCTGATCTGGCGCAGGGCGGGGCTTCCCGTAGCACTCATTCCATAGAGCCCGATTCCCAGTCGTACCATATCGAACTGCGCTTCCGGGAACCGCTCAATGCCGGCCGAGTTGAGCAGATGGCGCATGATATCTGTACGATGCAACCCTGCCATAATCTGTTGGCTCATGGTATCGAAACGGGAAATCTGTTCGCGGGTAAAGGGGTCGAACCGGGGTTCGTCGGCTCCGGCCAGATGCGAGAAGAGCGAAACGGTTCGCAAATCGGGCGAGGCCTCTGTGATCAGATCGATGAGCCGGGGAAGGTCGTCGGGCTGGAATCCCAGCCGGTGCATTCCGGTATCGAGTTTGATGTGTATGGGATAATCGCGGAGTTTTCGCATCCTTACCGCTGCCAGAAAGGCCAGCAGCGTCCCAAAACTGAATATCTCCGGTTCAAGTTTGTACTGCAGAAGCTGTTCGAACGATCCGCCTTCGGGATTCATTACCATAATGGGTACCCCGATTCCCTTATCGCGAAGCTGTTTGCCTTCGTCGGCAAAGGCCACCGCCAGATAATCAATCCGGTGGTATTGCAGTACGTTGGCAATCTCAAAGCTTCCGCTGCCATACGAAAAGGCCTTGACCATGGCCGTTATCTTTGTCTCGGGACGGAGCAGCGACCGGAAATGGTTAAGATTGTTAACCATTGTATCGAGGTTAATCTCCAAAACGGTTTCATGCACCTTCTCTTCGAGGGCGGCCACAATTTGTTCGAACCGGAATACGCGCGACCCTTTAATCAGAATGGCCTGATCGGCGAAGTCGGATGGCTGCAGTTGCTCCAAAAATTGGCGTGTGGATTCGAAAAAACGGGCATTCTTTCCAAAAAGAGGGGCTTGTGCCGAGATATCGGGGCCGATTCCAATGAATCGGGAAATGTTTTTGGTTTCAACCAGACGGGCCACCTCCGAATAGAGCCCGTCGGGGTGACGGCCGCTCTGGAGAATATCAGAAAGGATGAGCGTTTTTGTGAGGTGTTGGTGTTGCAGATTCAGGAAATCGAGCGCGATGGTCAGCGAGCCCAGATCGGAGTTATAACTGTCGTTTACCAGTGTCGATCCGAGAATACCCTGTTTCTGCTCCAGCCGCATCTCTACCGAATGGAGTGCTGCCATCCGTTCGGCAATGGCAGCAGGCGAATAACCTAACTCGTAGAGCAGCGCTATCACATGCGAGGCATTGGCAATAGAAGCGGCGTCGGTAAAGGGGATACGAACCGTAAAACGCAGACATTCACTGTCTATCTGCAGCTGGGTTCCACCCTTTGGATCGGGATGAGGAAGAATAGCCAGAAGCGCCTCATTGTTTTCCAAACTCCAGGTGATATGTCGCTTCGATGCAAATTCAGGCGATGCAAACAGCTCTCTGATAATGGGGTTGTCAACGCAATAGATGATGTGGCTGCAACCCGTAAAAAGACGGGATTTTTCGTACGCTTTTTGCTGCATAGAGGAGAAGTTCTCCTGATGTGCCTCCCCCAGATGGGTGAAAATTCCATAATCCGGGCGAAGGATGGCCTCCAGTTTCTCCATTTCGCCCGGTTTAGAGATGCCTGCCTCAAATACGGCAAGTGTGTGTTCGGTTTGTAATGGCCAAACCGAAAGCGGCACTCCTACCTGCGAATTGTAGCTTTTGGGGCTGCACAGCATATCTTTATCCCTGTGAAGCGACTGAAAAATCCACTCTTTGACAACCGTTTTTCCGTTACTTCCGGTAATGGCTATTACCGGAAGGGAAAACCGTTTCCGGTGAGCGGCAGCCAGTCTCTGGAGCGTATCCAGAGTGTCGTTTGCGTAGAGGAAACAGGCCCCCGGAAAATCGGCCTCCCGGACCGGTTCGGAAATCACAAAACAGTGTACCCCGTTTTTATAGAGATCGGGCAGAAAGGCATGTCCATTATGTCTTACCCCTACCAGGGCAAAAAAGAGGGTGTCGGAGGGGTGTGCCAGCACCCGACTGTCGGTGGCCAGGTTACGAATCCGCACCGTTCCGTCGCCAGAAAATCGACATCCGGTAAGTTCTGCTATCTCTTGAATCGTATACATTTGGCAATTATTACTAACTTTGCAAAGTTACGCTTTTATCCAGATTCCCTTTTTCATAGAGTTCTTTCAGAAGAGAAAGTTTTTTTTC
>CAYVJA010000040.1:15111-20457 GCA_964451605.1 uncultured Bacteroidales bacterium
CTCTACTATATTTTTAACCCATGGATGCCAGAACCGAACTCCGACGTGCTTTGCAGGAAATCGACCTCTTGAAGGCCTTGCTCACTGATATCGATCGTCAGCCCGAGATATCGAAAGTTGGATTGAATGTAATCCTGACCCGTTTGCAGGCGGTTTACGACACCATTTGGATCCTCTCCTGCAGCCTTCCGGTTCAGACCATGGCCATGGAGTCGAGAGAGGGTTCGGCAGCTCCTGTTCCTCCTGTTGCTACAGAACCATCCGTTGCTACAGAACCATCCGTTACTGCCGAACCATCCGTTACTGCCGAACCCTCCGTTGGTGCCGAACCTCCTGTAGCTGCAGTCCGGCAGGAAGTGGAACCCGAGCCGGCTGTAGTACCTGAACCTGTAGCAGAGCCTGAACCTATTGCAGAGCCTGAACCCATTACATTTCTGACTCCCGAACCTGAGGCAGAGCCCGTGGCTGAAACTATCGAACCTGAACCTGAACCTGAGCCTGCCCCTGAGCCTGCCCCCTTCACTCCCTTATCGGATGCCGATTCAGAAGAGTTATCGGACGACGCATTAGAATTCCGGGTCATTGATCGTTCCGAGCTGGAGGCGCTCTCTTCTTCGCCCGTATCCGAAATGCAGGATGATCCGAAACCTGTTCCCTCCTGGATTGAGCCTGAGCCCGAGCCTGAGAATGAAACGTCTGCGGCCGATTCCGCTCCCTCTCTCGGGGCTTTCGGCCTGGTGAAACGTCTGTTTCGCGGCCGTGAAAGCCGTGAGGAAAAGCCCGAACACGAGGATATCAAATGGCCCTCTGCTTCAGAAATTGCATCGGTTCAGCCTCGTTCGGCCATGCCCCCTGTAATGGACTCCCCCAAACCGGAACCCTCTGCTGAAGAAATGCGTGCACCGGAGCCTCAGCCTGCCGAACCCGTGTTCCAGGCAGCACCCGCTTTCCGGGCAGAACCGGTTGTTCCCGAAACAGAGACTGCAGAGCCCGAACGTGAGGAGCCGATCACCCGTCCTGTTACCCCCAAAATTGATACACTGGCCGATAAACTGACACAGAGTAAGGAGTCGAAGTCGCTTCACGAAACACTTACACCGGGTTCGGACGAGGGAGGTGCCCCTGTCGCTCCGCTCCGCGATATTTTCGACGGTATAGGGCTGAACGATCGTTTCCTCTTTATCCGGGAGCTCTTCCGCAGCAATCCCCGCTATTTTAATCACACAGTCGAGATTTTGAATAAGGCCCCCGATTTGCACACGGCCGTTCGTTTTCTCCAGAAGGAGTTCGACTGGTGGGATCTCGAACAGGAGACCACCCGGAAATTTCTCCATCTGGTTGAGAGACGTCACATGAAGGTATGAGATTTGCCGCATGACAACCTATCCTTCCGGTTTTGAGACGAAAATCGGTTTTAGCGAGATCCGTTCGCTTTTAAAATTGCACTGTTTGTGCGAATTGGGAGAGGTTTTTGTCGAAGAGATGGCCTTTTCGAATCAGTTCGGGGAGGTGATGTCGCGGATGAAAGAGTCGTCCGAATATCGGATGTTGTTACTGATGGAGGAGCGTACTCCCCTCAACGAACTCTCCGATATTACACCCGTGCTCAAACGGATCAGAATCGAAGGCACCTTTATCGATGTCGAGGAGATTGTCGCTTTGGGAAAGGTTCTGGATGCTACCCGGCAATTGGTCTCCTTTTTTCAGGATAAGATGGCCGAAAAATACCCCCGTCTTTCCGAACTGGCATCGGACATTGCTTATTACCCATTTATCCGGCAAAGGATAGACGCCATGATCGATAAGTTTGGGCGGATTCGTGACAATGCATCGCCTGAGTTGGCATCCATCCGCAGGGATCTCGCCTCGAAACACGGAGTGGTGGCCCGAATGATGCAAAAGGTGCTGAAGCAGGCGCAGTCGGAAGGGTGGACCGAGTCTGACACCTCCCTCTCCATCCGCGACGGAAGGGCGGTAATTCCCCTTAATGCCACCTATAAAAGGCGAATTCCCGGAATTGTCCACGATGAATCGGCCAGTGGAAAAACCTCGTATGTCGAGCCTGCCGAGGTGGTTGAGACCAATAACCAGATCCGGGAGTTGGAACTTGCCGAAAGACGTGAGATTATCCGGATTCTGACCGCCTTTACAGATGAGATCAGGCCCTATGTGCCCGATCTCACCGAATCGTGCCGGGTGATGGGTAATTTCGATTTTATTCGGGCCAAGGCGCAGCTGTCGCTCAAGTGGGGTGCGGTGGAACCAAGAGCCCATGATGAACACTCTTTTTCATGGATTCGGGCGGTTCATCCGTTGATGTACCGACTATTACAGAAGGAGGGCAGGGAGGTGGTTCCGCTCGATATCAGTTTGACCGACGAGAACCATCTGTTGTTGATTTCCGGGCCCAATGCCGGCGGAAAGTCGGTTTGTCTGAAAACGGTGGGGCTGCTGCAATATATGTTTCAATGCGGATTACCTGTCCCGATGAGCGAAAATTCCGAAATGGGCTTTTTCGATCAGATCTTTATCGACATCGGCGATGAGCAATCGATAGAAAACGATTTGAGCACTTACAGTTCGCATCTGCTTAACATGAAGTACTTTTTGCGGAATGCAACCGCGAAGACGCTTTTGTTAATCGATGAATTTGGAACCGGAACCGAGCCTGCACTGGGAGGGGCTATTGCAGAGACCATCCTCGATCATCTGAACCGTCAGGGCGCTTTCGGCGTGATTACCACGCACTACACCAATCTGAAGCATTTTGCCGCTTCCACACCCGGTCTGGTCAACGGAGCCATGTTGTACGATTCTAACCGGATGTTACCGCTTTTCAAGCTGCAGATTGGCAAACCGGGCAGCTCGTTTGCTTTCGAGATTGCCCGAAATATCGGGCTGCCCGAATCGGTTCTGCAAGAGGCTTCGGCCAAAGTGGGGCAGGAACATATCGACTTCGACAAGCATCTGCGCGATATTGTGCGTGATAAACGGTACTGGGAAACCAAACGAAACCAGATCCGGCTTTCGGGCAAACAGCTGGAGGCCGATCTGCAGAAATACCAATCCGAGCTTGAACAGCTTAAGCGCGAGCGGAAGACCATTCTGGAGAATGCCCGCAAAGAGGCCGAACAGCTTTTGGCAGGGGTAAACCGGCAGATTGAAAATACCATTCGGGTCATTCGTGAGTCGCAGGCCGATAAAGAGAAAACCCGGGAGGCACGTCGGTTGCTCGAAAGCGAGAAGAAACGCATGGAAGAATCTATTCCTGACACACTTCCCGGACAGGCTGAATCTGAGGCCCGCATTGCGCGAAAAATGGAGCAACTCAGGCGGCGGGAGGAGCGGAAACAACAAGGAGACGATGACCAGCCTTCCGAAAACGAGCGTCAGGAGGTGCCTGCGAAGAGCCGCACAGCAAAGGCTCCGGATCCTCCAAAGCCATTGACTGCCGGTGATAAGGTGCAGTTAGAGGGGCAGGAATTTCCGGGTGAGATTGTCCAGCTGCAGGGAAACCAGTGTGTGGTGGCTTTTGGCCATCTGTTGCTCACGGTTCCCCTCGCGAAACTCCGTCGTATTTCGAAAAATGAGTATAAGCGTCTTGCAGGCGAAAAGCCATCGAAGGGGATGACTCCCTCTTACAACCCCATGGAGCGCCGGCTCCATTTTAAACCTCGTATCGATGTAAGAGGCTGCACTGCCGAAGAGGCGGTTAACAAAGTGGCCGCACTGGTAGATGAGGCATTGATGCTCGATTATAACGAGGTGCGCATTTTGCATGGAAAGGGAAACGGTATTCTTCGCCAGCAAATCAGGGTCTATCTGCAATCTTTGTCGGCCGTATCCTCTTTTCGTGATGAGGCCGAGGAGTTTGGGGGAGCGGGGATTACGGTGGTGGAACTGAATTAACCATTCACCATTAACCATTAATTTCGGTTTTTGGGGATTGTAAACGAAATTAATTTTTGTAGTATTTGTTTGTTTCGCGGTTTATCTTTTTACTTTTGGGGTAAAATTTGGCCCTATGAAAAAGATACCTTTGTGTAGTTTTACCGGTCTCCTTTTTTTTCTCTTTTTCTTTTCTCCTCAATCTGCTGTTGCGCAAAGTCCTTTAGTCGATGCACTTTCGGCTGAGATTTCCTATCAAATGGAGCGTTTGCAACAGGAGCCGGTTAAGCCCTTTTATGTGGATTTTTCGGTTACCGATGTCTATACCACCGAAGTAACCTCTAATCTGGGCAGTACAATCAGAAAATTCAGCACCTCCGAGCGCTACTTCTCCCCTCTTTACAGGGTGGGATCGCCCGAGAAGGATAGTTGGGGTATTAAACCCGGATCGCGTTCTTTGGTTCAGATTCCCATCGACAATACTCCATCGCATTTGAAGCTGCATATCTGGACCACTTGTAATCAGTCGTTCAGAAATGCAGTGGCTGCTTTTACCAAGGAGAAGCAGCAGTCGGTGGTTGAAGATGATCAGGAGAAGGAAATGGTTGTTTTTTCGCCCGCCGATAAGCAGATCTATTCCGATAAACTGCTCCCGCAGGAAAAACTTACTTTCGACACCACGCTTTGGGCAAAGCGCCTGAACGGATATACAAAGGGCTTTTCGGTTTCTCCGCTTTTTCTGGAAGCCCGTGCGGTTCTGTCGTATGTTGTCGAACGCAAAACCTTTGTTTCGTCCGAAGGCAGTGCCATTGAGGAGAATTCGCTTCGTGCCAATCTGGCAATCACGGCTGCGGTTCAGGCAGCAGACGGAATGATTCTCTCCCTTTCGGAAAACTATTTCGCTTTCACGCCCGATGAGTTGCCTTCGGAGGCAGAGGTGCTTGCCGATTTAGAGAGACTCAGGCAAAATCTGCTTGCTTTGCGGGAGGCACCCCTGGCCGAGGCGTACGTTGGCCCGGCTCTTTTGTCGGGGAAGGCGGCTGCTGTCTTTTTCCACGAAATAGTGGGTCATCGTCTGGAAGGGAAACGGATGCGCTCCATGAAAGATGCCAATACATTTAAGTCGAAGCTGGGCGAGGAGGTCTTACTGAACACGCTTTCGCTCAGAGATGACCCTACCCTTCAGAAAATGGGTAATACCTCTTTGGCAGGCTACTACCGTTACGACGAGGAGGGTGTTGCCGGCCAACCGGTTGAGTTGGTCAGCAACGGCGTGATAAAAGGATTTCTGATGACCCGAACCCCCTTAACCGGGTTTCCCAAATCGAACGGACACGGGCGTGCCCGCAGAGGATTTCTGCCGGTTTCGCGTCAGTCGAACCTGATTCTGAGCACATCGAATCCCCAGTCGGATGAAGCGCTCCGAAAGGCTCTGAAGGAGGAGGTGAAGAAGCAGGA
>CAYVJA010000040.1:20467-26334 GCA_964451605.1 uncultured Bacteroidales bacterium
AGTTTGGCTATTTTATCAGCCAGATTTCCGGCGGGGTTACCTCTACCAATACGGCTTCTATCAATTCGTTTCAGATCACTCCTCTGATGGTTTACCGGGTCTATGCCGACAACCGGCCCGACGAACTGGTGCGCGGGCTCAACTTTATCGGGACGCCATTGGGAACCCTGACCCAGATTCTTGCCGCAGGTTCCGAATCGGGTGTGTTTAACGGTATGTGCGGGGCTGAGTCCGGTGCTGTTCCTGTGTCGGCGGTGGCTCCTTCGCTGTTGGTCGAAAAGTTCGAGTTACAGCGCAGCCGGAACCTTGCTCCTATGTATTTGCTTTCTCGTCCTTAAAATATTGCTCATATGAAGATTCTGATTGTCGCATTTTTTTCTCTATTCCTGAGTCAACTCTCCGGGCAGGAGCATCCCGATTCGGTTATCTTCCGTGCATTATCGGACGAGATGGCCCGCACCCGGCAGGAGTTCCGGTTGCCCGATGCAAAATATGAACCCTTCTACATGCGGTTTGTTCTGATTAAGGCCATGAACACGCAGATCTCCGCATCGCTGGGTGCATTGACTATGCCGGTCAACGAGGAGGTATCGCGGATGGTAATGCCGCTGATTCTGTTTGGCGATGCAACCGATGGTCAGCGGCCGGGCGGTACCACGCTGTTGATGGGCGGGGCCGGACAGAACGACGATTACAACCAGATCAGGCAGTCGCTCTGGTTGGTTGCCGACAGGGCTTACCGACGTACCTACGATGCCTGGGTGGCCGAACAAAAGAAAAAGAGCGAAATGCAGCAGAGTGAAATCAATGCCGAAAATGTGGAGTTTACTCCCACGCCTGCCGTTACTTCCATAGCCCCGGATCTGCCTGCCTTTAATACCAAACTCTGGACCGACAGAGCCATTGAGCTGTCGAAAGAGTTCGAAAAATTCAAGGAGTTGTACGCTACCAGGGTGCAGATTCTTCTCAGCTGGAACGGATACTACGCTGTCAGTTCGGAGAATGTCCGCCTCAAGGTTCCCTCGATGGTGATAAAAATGATCATTACTGCCACCAGGAACGATGCGAAGGGTATGCCGGTTAAGTGGGACTACAGCCGCTCGTTCGAAAATGAGGCCGGAATGCCTTCGATGGAGAGTCTGAAATCGGAGATTGCTCTGATGGTAAATGAATTGGACGCGCTTGTCAAGGCTCCTGTCGAAGATGCCAATTATACGGGCCCGCTTATGGTTGAGGGCGAGGGTTCGATAGGAATCTTCTGGGATGCTATCCTGGGACGGGCATCGGGAGGTATCTTCAATAAAGCGGTGGTTTCGTCGGCCAATAACAGCAGTGATTTGGGGAAACGGCTCTGCGACTCGCGGATTTCACTCACCGTCTATTCCGACAAACGCGAATACAAGGGAACGCCCATAAAGGGAGCGCACGGTATCGATCACGACGGATTCCGTCCTGCCCCCGAACGAACCCTCATCAAAAACGGCGTTGTGGTAGCACAGTTGGCCTGGAAGCACCATGTCAAAGACGGATCGGTTCCCACCGGAAACACCCGCTATTCGGCTGCTTCAACCGGAACGGGTATGGGGCTGGGCCTGGGGTTTTATCCCGGGTTTATGCACTTTTCCGCTTCGGAGGGCACCACTGTGGCCAAGATGCGGAAACAACTGCTCGAAATGGCGGCCAAACGCGGTCTCAAGTACGCCTATATCATGCGAAAGAAAGAGTATCAGGAGAAGGTATACCGGGTGTATGTCGATTCGGGAAAAGAGGAGTGGGTTCGTACCTCTCCCATTACTCCGGCAGTGTTGAGCCGCTATCAGAAAAGCCCTATGGATCTGGTTGCCGTCTCAAAAACCGAAACCCTCATCGATGTCCCCTCTACGGGCCCCCTGCCAGCCGTCTTAACCATGGTAGTACCCGAAGCCCTTTTATTTGAGGAGATATCGCTCGGAAAAGTTACCGGCACCATCTTTCCTCCTGCCATACCGCATCCGGACAAACGTTGAGTATTGTTGCGCTTTGCGCAACAATACTCAAATGGGTAACGGTCAATGGTTAATGGTTAATGTGCGCTGCGCGCAAGTGTAGCAGTGTAACAGTGCTCTAGTGCTCTGGTGCTGCGCTTCGCGCAATGCTTTCATAATGACTGGTACAGAGATACCGTGTGGTAGTTCTCTATTTCTTGGGTGCGAGTCAGAGCTTTAGAATTCTGAGGGCACCTCTCATTACCAGTAGAAAGACTATGGTTCCAACCAGCAGGTCGGGAAGATTCGAATTGGTCCAGCGAACCAGTAAGCCGGCTGTTATTACGCCCAGGTTGATAATGACATCGTTCGAAGTAAAGATCATACTGGCTTTCATGTGCAGTTCATCTTTACTCTTCGACTTTTGTAACAGATAAAGACAGATTCCGTTTGCCAGAAGTGCCAGAAATGAAATCCCAATCATGGTAAGGTAGTCCGGAATTTCTTCCACTCCCGTAAAGCGTCTCAGCACCTCAGCGAATCCTCCTAATGCAAGTACAATCTGTAAGTAACCGGAAAGATGTGCAATCTTTCTTTTTCTTGTCGAGGCGGCTCCCACTGCAAAAATCGCCATCCCGTACACGAAAGCATCGGCAAGCATATCCAGACTGTCGGCAACCAATCCCATCGACAGAGAGATGAGTCCGGTTGTCATCTCAATCAGAAAGAACCCAAGATTGATGGCGAGTACAGTCAACAGAAGTGTTCTCTGTTGACTGTCTATCGCAAAGGTAGTTGTATCGGATGGCCCGGAATAAATCCGTTTGTCTCCCAGATTTAGCGAATGAATGGCTTTTTCAATCTCATCTGATGATTCGTTGTGAAACACCGTTAATCTTCGGTTCGGAATGTCGAAAACCAACGACTGAATTCCCTCTGTTGATTCCAGCTTCATCCGGATGAGCCGCTCTTCCGACGGGCAGTCCATGTGGGTAATTTCAAATGTTGTCTTTTTCATCCTTCCTGGAGACTACTATTTCCATTTTTAAAACATTCTTCCTGATGCTTTCGAGCCCAATGAATCAATTCGTGCATCGGTTGCATTAGAGATAATCCCAAAGCTGTAAGTCGATATTCAACGCGTGGCGGCACTTCGGGATATGTCTTACGCTCAACGAGGTGAAGACTTTCTAATGCGCGAAGCTCCAGGTGCAAATGTAGCCGTGTAACAGTGTAACAGTGCAGAAGTGATGAGCTGCGTGCGAGTGCTACTGGTTGGCGCCGGGTAATCCGTCGATGACGCGTTGGAGCTTTTGGGTGATGGCGGTGGCTATCTCTGCCAGTTGCGCATTATGAACGGCCATCATAGAGGCAATCGGATTGACGGCTGCTATCTCAACCTTTCCGGGGGCAACTTCCTGCACAATCACATTGCAGGGCAACATGGTGCCGATTTTGTCTTCGGCCTGCAGGGCTTTATACGCCGAGGCGGGATGGCAGGCACCCAAAATGCGATATTTCTTGAAATCAACATCCAGCTTCTTTTTCAGGGTAGCCTGCACGTCTATATCGGTCAGCACCCCAAATCCCTCTTGTTTCAACGCTTCAACGGTACGTTCTACAGCCTCATCGAAAGTGCACTCAGCCATTTTTGCATAGTAGTAGCTCATAGTGAATGGATTTTGGTGTTTTTACGAAAGTTAGTAACTTTCAGCTAATTTAATGCAACAAGGCTCAAATGCACAGATGTGCTATTGGTTCCTCGCGCTTGCGCGTTCACATTCTTTAGAGCACCAGAGCACCAGAGCACCAGAGCACTAATGTTTTCACCATTCACCATTAACCATTTCCCTATGACCTTTCTTTTCCGACTCTTTTTTCTGGTGTGTTTTGCCGCTTTTTCTCTGTCGTCAGGTTTGGCACAGAGGCGGATGGAGAAGCTTAACCGGGGTGTGATTGCCATGAATACCGGAAACGGCTCCTCTTTTGTCAGTTGGAGGCTTCTGGGAACCGATCCGGATGGGATGGCGTTCAATTTGTATAAGTCTACTGCCAACGCAAAGCCGGTCAGGCTGAATGCTGAGCCGATTACCGGAGGTACCTGTTTTGTGGATACGCATTTCGATGCCACCCGCGATAACCGCTATTTCGTGAAGAGTGTAACCGGGCGGCGTGAATCGGATACCGATGCGGGATTCACCATTAAGGCCAACACTCCGGTGCAGCAGTATATTTCTGTCCCGCTGCAGACACAGGAGGGAAATACTCCCGGCGACTGTTCCGTGGCCGATATGGATGGCGACGGGCAGTACGAAATTATAGTGAAGCAGGAGATGCGTCCCCGCGACAGTGCCGGTTCGGGGCAGACGGACGAGACCAAGTTCGAGGCGTATAAACTTGATGGTACCTTACTGTGGCGGATTAATCTCGGGCGGAATATCCGCGAGGGTGCTCATTCCACGCCGTTTATGGTGTATGATCTGGATGGCGACGGAAGAGCCGAACTGGTCAGCAAAACCGCCGACGGAACGGTTGACGGTAAAGGGAAAGTCATTGGCAATCCTAATGTGAGTCATGTGAATCCTCAGGGTCATATACTGAAAGGACCCGAGTATCTGACGGTTTTTGATGGACTTACCGGTGCCGCCATACATACCATCGACTACATACCCGGTCGTCATCCCGAAACCCAGGATCCGACTCCCATTCAGCTTCGAACCGTTTGGGGCGACGGGAATGGGAATCGATCCGAACGTTATCTGGCTGCCATTGCCTATCTCGACGGAAAGAGCCCCTGCGTGGTGATGTGTCGGGGCTACTACACTCGTGCGGTGTTGGCTGCATTTAGCCTTAAGAAAGGGAAACTGACACATCTCTGGACATTCGACAGCGACGCATCGCCCGAAGGCCGGATTTACAGGGGGCAGGGTAACCACAACCTGAGCGTAGGCGATGTCGACGGCGATGGTTGCGACGAAATCATGTATGGCGCCTGTGCCATTGATCATAATGGGAAAGGCCTGTATTCAACCGGTTTGGGGCATGCCGATGCCATGCATTTTACCGATCATATTCCCTCGAAACCGGGGCTGGAGGTCTTCAATATTCAGGAGAGTTTTGGCGATGCCGCGCTGAATATGCGAAATGCCGCAACCGGCGAGATCTATTGGAAGATTCCTCCTGTGCAGGCAGCTACCCAGGGTGGCGACAAGGGCGAAGGTCCGGGACGCGGCAATGCATTTGATATCGATCCCCGCTATCCGGGCTCGGAATGTTGGGCTGCCGGTGCAGGTATGAAGGGTATGTGGAATGCTGCCGGTGAGAAGATTTCAGAAACCAATCCCCGCTCCTGCAACTTTGCCGTTTGGTGGGATGGCGACTTACTCAGAGAGTTACTCGATAGAAACGTAGTGTCGAAGTGGAACTGGGAAACCGAAACCACCGAAACGCTGTTTGAGGCCGTCGACTGTATGTCGAACAACGGAACCAAGGCGACTCCGGCAATCAGCGCCGACCTGTTTGGCGACTGGCGCGAGGAGGTGGTTCTTCGTAATGTGAATAACAAAGAGCTTCGTATATTCACCACAGTGATTCCCACGGAACACCGTATCTACACCCTGATGCACGATCCTGTTTACCGCTTAGGCATTGCATGGCAAAACGTAGCCTATAACCAGCCACCCCACACAGGCTTCTACATCGGGCCCGGTATGGCTCCGGCCCCTAAACCCCATATCCACACCAAATAACACATCCCCACACCCTCAAATTGTCAAATTATCTAATTATCTAATTGTCGAATTATCGAATTGTCGAATTATCTAATCAACTCCCAATACCATGTCGATAAAAAAATCTTTTATCATCGTCCTTCTCTGTCTGGGTTTTTCGCCCATGCTTTTT
>CAYVJA010000041.1:0-5378 GCA_964451605.1 uncultured Bacteroidales bacterium
GGCCTCAAAAAAAGAGAGGGCTCTCTTGCAGTGCTCTAATGCTCTAATGCTCTAGTGCTCTAGTGCTCTAATGCTCTAATGCTGCGCTGACGCGCAAGGAAATAATGGTTGGGGAACGTAGATCTTGAGCCGTTTGGAGGTAAGTGGCTTGGAGACAACTTATCTGGTCGAAGAGGCAGTTACCTCCAATTAGGCATTCTTCCACTGTTACATCGCACGCAGTGCAGCATTGCGCGAAGCGCAGCATTAGAGCATTGTTTCATCCGGGTATCCCGCTTTTTTTCCGCTGCTCCGGCGTACTGGCATGGGCGATTTTTGGTTGCGCAGTTGGTTGCTGAGTTGTCGCGACAGGGCTTTGGTTATCTTTTGATAGGCGGGATCCTGCGCCAGATTCGACTTCTCGGAGAGGTCGGTTTTCAGGTTGTAGAGTTCGTTCTTCTCCTCTTCGTAGTAGTGAATCAGTTTCCAGTCGGCTTTTCGAATGGCGCTTTGCGGTACGCCGATATCACCGAATTTTTCGCCCCATCGGTTGGGATAGTGGAAGTAGAGTGGACGCGTTGGGTTGATGGTTTTACCCTGTAAGGCTTTGGTAAAATCGATGCCGTCGATTTGTTGAATGGTTTTCGGGTTGCGTATTCCTGCCATATGCAGGATGGTGGGGAAGAAATCTTCGATGATTACAGGCGATGGATTGCTGCTGCCCGGCTCTGTAACCCCCTCCCATGCCACAATCATGGGTTCCCGGATCCCCCCTTCGAAACAGGATCCCTTTCCGCCGCGGAGGGGGCTGTTTTTGGGTTCTCCTCCATGGGTGGCCGCTCTTACACCCACAGTATAGCCTCCATTGTCGCTCATAAAGAGAATGATGGTGTTTTTCTCGATGCCTTTTCGGGCCAGAAAGTCCATAATGTCGCCCAGGCTCTTGTCCATCCCTTCTACAAGCGATGCATATCTTGCCTCTTGTTCTTCGAGGCCCATAGCTTTATATTTTGGATAGAAACGCTGATCTGCTTCGTATGGGGTGTGCACTGCGTAGTGTGCCATGTACAGAAAAAAGGGTTGCCCCTCCTGAAGCGATTTTTCCATGGCTTTTATGGCTTCCAGGGTGAGCGCCTCTGTTAGGAAAATATCCTTGCCGTGATAGGCCTCCAGATGTGGAGTGGTCCATATCTCAGCCTCCCTGGCCGGACGATCCTTGCCAAAGGAACGGGTTCCCAGATAGCTGCCAGGTGAGCCCGCGGCATGTCCGCCGATGTTAGCAGTAAACCCCAGTTGCAGGGGATCGGCCGCCGGTGTGGTTCGTGCTCCGAAATGTGCCTTGCCCACCATGAGTGTTTGGTAACCTGCCTCCTGTAACAACCGGGGAAGGGGAGTGGCATAAAAACTATGTGCAATTCCCGGAACAGGCGACATTCCGTTATAGTTCCAGTCGGGGAAAAGCAATGAGTCACTTTTGGCATCGGTGGGTTGATCTTTGTGCAGGGTCCAGTTGGTGACCCCGTGTTGGGTTGGGTTGGCCCCCGTAAGGAGGCTGATCCGGCTCGGCGAACTTACCGGACATGCGTAAGCCTGCGTAAACTTCATCCCCCTGGCGGCCAGCCGTTCCATGTTGGGGGTGTGAAAGATACGATTCCACTTTGTGACTTCGTTGAGGAAGGGGACAGAGGTGTCCTGCCAACCCATATCATCTACCAAAAAGAGCACGATATTGGGTCGTTCCCGGGCGTAGGAGGCTGAAGCAAAGGCTGAAGCCAAAAGAAAATGGAGGAATTTCATACCTGAGAGAGGAAAAGATTGGCCCGAAATGAAAAAGTCGGTTGTTTTTATTTAATTTTAAAGATACGATTATTCATACTACTACCTATGAGAAAAACAGTGTTGTGGCTACTTTCAGTGTTGCTGATGGTTCCGATGTTATCGTGTAACAAAGTCGGGGAGAAGAGCCCGGAAAAGATGGATTGGTGGCGCGAAGCCCGGTTTGGGCTCTTTATTCACTGGGGTCTCTATTCCATCCCGGCCGGTGAGTGGGGCGGCTCCACTAATCATGCCGAATGGATACGCGAGACGGCTCGTATTCCCCTGGAACAGTACGATTCGCTGCTGATGCAGTTTAATCCGCAGAAATTTAATGCAGAGGAGTGGGTTGCTCTGGCAAGTGAGGCAGGCATGAAGTACATTGTAATTACCTCAAAACATCACGATGGGTTTGCGCTCTTCGACTCGAAAGTGAGCGATTTCGATGTGATGGCCACCCCCTTTAAACGGGATATCCTGAAGGAGCTCTCCGATGCCTGTGCCCGTGCGGGGATCAAACTCTGCTTCTACCATTCCATTATGGACTGGCACCATCCCGATTACCTGCCTCGCAGAAGCTGGGAGGAGAATCGTTCGGCCGAGGGAGCCGATTTGAACCGCTATATTACTTACATGAAGGGACAACTTACAGAATTGTTGACCCAATACGGGGATATCGGCGTGATGTGGTTCGACGGAGAGTGGGAGAAAACATGGACTCATGAGATGGCGGCCGATCTTTACTCTTTCCTGATGCAACAGGACTCTATGCTGATTGTAAACAATCGGATTGACAAGGGACGTCAGGGAATGGCCGGGTTGAACCGGGAAGGGGAGTACTATGGCGATTTTGGCACTCCCGAACAGGAGATTCCCGCAACCGGGCTTCAGGGTATCGATTGGGAGAGTTGTATTACGATGAACGATCATTGGGGTTACAACAAAAACGACAATAACTGGAAATCGTCCGAAGATCTGGTTCGTAAGCTTATCGATATTGCCTCGAAAGGGGGAAACTTGCTTTTAAATGTAGGGCCGACGGCCGAAGGTCTTTTCCCCGAACAGAGTGTAGAAAGACTAAAGGCGATAGGCAGTTGGATGAAGGTGAACGGAGAGTCCGTCTACGGGACAGAGTCCAGTCCCTTTGCCTCACTTCCCTGGGGGCGATGTACCCGTAAAAGTGAGAACGGGAAGACGCTTCTCTATCTGCAAATATTTACTATGCCGGCCGATGCAAAGCTGTTGATTCCGGATCTCGACAATAAGATAGTAAAGGCCTATGCCCTCAATGACCCTCGCAAAGCAAAACTTCCCGTTTCGCGCGAAGGGGGATCGATCATGATTGGCACGGAAAAAGTGAAAGAATCCGATTTCGCCACCGTTCTGGTTCTGGAGCTGAAGGGAGAACCTAAGTTAGTTACCCAGCCGTAAGATTTTGCATAGTCGAAAACTATCCCTAATTTTACTCCCGGGCCGGGGTTATACCTGCGGCCCGGTTTTTTTCTGCCCCTATGCCGTGAGGCTTTACCATAATTGTTCAGCATATGAGGATTACCCTCCCTATGGAGATCGTTTCGCTCGATAGCCATAGTTATCATCTTTTTCTCAAGGCCAGTGTCGGGGAGACCGAAATTGACATTCTGATAGATACCGGTGCCTCAAGAACCGTATTCGATCCTCTCCTGATTGTTGAGGAGCCGTTCGAGAGTGAAATGCAGTTGCAGACTGCCGGCATCAGTGCCGAGGCGTTGCCTATGACTTTTGGCCGGATTCCCCAACTTTTTCTGGGTGATTGGGAAATCCGCAACCTGTCTGTGGCCGCAATGGACTTTTCGAAGGTCAATGAGTGGTATGCCCGTTATGCCGAACGAAAGATTTCAGCACTGATGGGTAGTGACTTCCTGTTGGCTCATAAAGCGGTTATCGATTACCGGAGATCGTGTGTCACCTTTTCGGTTCCGCATTCGCAGCTCAGAAAAGGCTCAATGCAACCGGACTCGCCATAATGGAAAGCTGACAGCTATTTTAGAGAGGTATTTTCATCCTTTGATTAATTATTTTATATTTGCGCTCTATTTTCCAGATGGAGTATAAAATCAAGTAAATACAGAACGACAATGCAAAACAAAGGCGCAATCAGGTTATTGGCTCTTCTTATGGCAGTGGTCTGCATATACCAGCTGTCATTTTCGGTAGCAACCTGGCGGATTGAAAAAGCTGCGAAAACCTATGCACAGGGAGATCTCAACAAAGAGATGAGTTATCTCGACTCCATGGGCTCCGAAGTTGCTTATAACTTCTTTTATCTCAGAAAGTACACCTACAAAGAGTGTGTCGACAGAGAGATCATTCTCGGTCTCGACCTCAAAGGGGGTATGAACGTGATTCTCGAGGTTCAGGTAGCCGATGTAGTCAAAGCTCTTTCGAATTACAGTACCGATCCGATTTTCACACAGGCAATTGCACTTGCCAAGGAGCGCCAGAAAGAGAACAGTCGCGCCGATTTTATTACCCTCTTTGGTCAGGCTTTCGAGGAGTTGGATCCCAACGCCAAGTTGGCATCCATCTTTAGTACGGTCGATCTGAGAGATCGCATCAGCTTTTCGGCCACCAATAAAGAGGTACTCGATTTTCTGAGAGCCGAGTCGAAGGTTGCCGTTGATAACTCCTTTCAGATTATTCGCAGTCGTATCGACCGTTTCGGAGTGGTTTCTCCCAATGTGCAGCAATTAGAGGGAACCGGCCGAATCCTGGTTGAAATGCCCGGGGTTACCGAACCGGAACGTGTCAGAAAACTGCTTCAGGGAACCGCAAATCTGCAGTTCTGGGAAACCTACGAAAATGCCGAGGTCTATCCCTCATTTGTAGAGGTAAACCGTAAACTTGCCGAAATTCAATCGCAGGGTAATTCTGCAACTCCCGCCGAAACTTCGGCTGCTGCTGCTCCTGCTCCTGCTCCCGATATGGCCGCTGCCGCCGCAGTTTTGGCCGATTCTGCCTCACAGGCTGTTGCTGATACCTCATCGCTGTTGGCAAAACTAGATGCCGGCAACACCCTGGCCGACTCTTTGGCAGCTATGGCCGATGCTCAGAAAAATTTCCCGCTCTTCTCTATTTTGAGTCCCAGCGTTTCTGGCGATCAGCTGATTCCCGGTTCGGTAGTGGGTTTGGCTCACTACCGTGATACAGCGCAGGTTTCGGCCTATCTGAACGATCCTCGTCTTCGTTCGCTTTTGCCCCGCGATCTCTTCTTCCTGTGGAGTGCCAAAGCCTATTCACTCGACAAAACCGGAACCTATTTTGAGTTGCATGCCATCAAAAAGAGTGGCCGCGACGGACGTCCTCCTCTTGATGGGGGTGTGATTACCAATGCTGCTGCCAACTATTCACAAATGGGTGGTAGCAATGCAGAGGTTTCGATGTCGATGAATGCTGAGGGTTCTAAGGTTTGGGCTCGTCTTACCCGCGATAATGTTGAGAAGTGTATTGCGATTGTACTTGACGATCGGGTCTATTCAGCTCCCAGAGTCAGCCAGGAGATTAAAGGCGGCAGTTCACAGATTACCGGTAATTTCACCTTAAAC
>CAYVJA010000041.1:5398-5670 GCA_964451605.1 uncultured Bacteroidales bacterium
GAGGCAACCGACCTTGCCAATATCCTGAAATCCGGAAAAATGCCTGCAGCTGCACAAATTCTGCAGGATGAGGTTGTAGGCCCCACTTTGGGTAAGGAGTCGGTTAAGGCCGGATTCATCTCCTTCCTGGGTGCTATCGCTGTGGTTCTCCTCTACCTGGCCTTCTACTACAGCACGGCCGGTATTGTTGCCGACATCGCCATGCTGGTGAATATGTTCTTCCTGATGGGGGTTATGGCCTCGGTAGGGGTCGTGCTTACTCTCCCCGGTAT
>CAYVJA010000041.1:5680-26084 GCA_964451605.1 uncultured Bacteroidales bacterium
ATTGCAGGTATTGTGCTCACCATTGGTATGGCCGACGATGCGAATGTGATTATCTTTGAACGTATCCGTGAAGAGCTGCGTGCGGGCAAAACCCTGCGATCGGCCATTGCCGACGGTTACTCAAATGCCTATTCCGCCATTATCGACGGTCAGGTTACCACCCTGCTTACCGGTATCATCCTTTTTGCCGTGGGTGTTGGACCTATCAAAGGTTTTGCCACTACTCTGGTTTTGGGTATCATCACTTCGCTCTTCTGCTCCATCTTTGTCACCCGTCTTATCTTCGACTGGATGGTGGATAAGGGCAAGACCCCGAAATTCTCTATCCCCTCTACAGCCAAGATCTTTGTGAACGCCAATTTCGATTTTATCGGAGTTCGCCGCAAATTGTACGGCCTTTCGCTGGCGGTGATTGTTATCGGTATGATCTCCATCTTTGCCCAGGGTTTTAACTGGGGTATCGACTTTACCGGTGGTCGCAGCTTTATGGTTGCTTTCCCGCAGACTGTTGAAACTACCGATCTGCGCGATAAAATAGCTGAATTCCTGCCTGAGAGTTCGGTTGAGGTAAAGACATTCGGCTCTGACAATCAGGTGAAGATTACCACCGATTACCTTATTGATGCCGAAGGCGATGAAGTTGACCGCACCGTAGAAAAGCAGATTTTCGAGGGGTGTAAATCACTACTTCCCGAAGGGGCTACCCTGGAATCGTTCCGCGCCGACCATATTCTCAACAGCCAAAAAGTAGGGCCCACTATGGCCGACGATATTCAAAAGAAGGCTCTTCTGGCCGTATTCCTTTCGCTGATCGGGATCTTCCTCTATGTCTTTATCCGGTTCAAAAACTGGCAGTTTGGGTTGGGTGCCATTATTTCGCTTATGCACGACGTGGCCATCTTGGTTGCACTCTATTCGCTGCTCTATAAGTTTGTTCCCTTCTCGCTCGAGATAGATCAGAACTTTATTGGTGCCGTACTTACAGTAATCGGTTACTCGGTTAACGATACGGTGATTATCTACGACCGTATCCGTGAGTTCAACACCCTTTATCCCAAACGCGACAGGAAGGATCTCTATAACGGCGCTATGAACAGTACGCTGGGTCGTACCATGAATACCTCGTTGACTACCATTTTGGTTCTTTTGGTCATCTTTATCTGGGGTGGCGAAGTAATCCGCGGGTTCTCGTTTGCTATGATGGTGGGTATTTTGATTGGTACCTATTCTTCCATCTTCAATGCTGCGCCTATCGCTTTCGACCTTCTGCAGCTTAAGAAGAAAAGAGAGACACTCCGACTGAAGTAATTTACTCCCTATACCGATAACGGGGGTGCTGTAGCTGATGCTGCAACACCCCCGTTTCGGTTTGGGAGTCTTGAAGAAAACGCCGGGTTAGTTTAGAAATCTACCGCTTTCAGGCTGAGATCGAGGCTCTTTATTTGATGTGTAAGGGCACCTACCGAAATATAGTCAACACCGCACTCGGCAAAATCTCTGAGGGTTTCCAGGGTAATCCCGCCCGATGATTCTATCTCGGCAGCTCCGGCAATTCGTTCTACCGCTTTTCGGGTATTCTCCAGATTGAAGTTGTCGAGCATGATTCGATCGATTCCGCCAATTGAAAGAATCTCTTCTACATCGGCCAGAGTTCGTGCTTCCACTTCAATTTTGAGCTTCTTTCCGCCCGCGCTCAGATAGGAGCGGGCCGACTCTACTGCCTGGGTAATTCCTCCGGCAAAATCGATATGGTTGTCTTTGATCAGAATCATATCGTAAAGGCCTATGCGGTGATTTTCGCCCCCTCCCAGTTTTACCGCCCACTTTTCGAGCAGTCGAAGTCCGGGTGTGGTTTTTCGGGTATCGAGTACCTTGGTTTTCAACCCTTCGAGCCGGCAGGCATAGAGATGGGTTTGTGTGGCAATCCCGCTTAGCCGTTGCATAAAGTTGAGTACCAGCCGCTCACACTGAAGGATAGAGAGAACTTTTCCCTCTACCTGGAATGCTACATCGCCCTTGTTAATCGCTGCGCCATCTTCCAGATAGATGGTGAGTTGCAAGGAGGGGTCGAAAAGCTGAAAAACTCTTCTGGCCACCTCAACGCCTGCAAGAATACCTGACTCCTTAACCAGGAGGCGGGCTTTCCCCAAAGCATCGGAAGGGATGGTAGAGAGTGAGGTATGATCGCCGTCGCCGATATCTTCCTGAAAGGCCAGTCGAATCAGATTGTCGAGATAGGTGGGGTTAACCATTGTCTTCTTCGATACGTAGTTGATGAATGGAGAGCGACTCGCCCTGTTTTTGGAGTAAAAGGGTAATGCGGAAGGGGCCTTGCGCTGTTTCGAGCGAACCTACAGCAAAACAAAATCCTTTCTCTTTGTTTTCGCCGGAGTGTTTTATTGTGAATTTTCGCGGAGCATTCGTCTCGAAAAAGCTTTTCAGAATCTGCTCAGCCTGGTTCTTGCTGTAAACCCCCTCTTTTTCCTTGATGACAAGTTTAAGAGAGGAGTTGAAATGGGCAGAGAGATCCTTTGCGTTACCCCCTTCTATGGCAGTGCGAATGTTATCCAGCACTCCGTCGGCCTGCTGATTTCCTGCAGGAATAGAACCGAATAGAAGCGATACGGAAATAAAAAAAGCAACTGTGGTTAAAGGCATGATAGGCAAATTAACTTCATTTTGATAATACCAACCAAAAAGACTGCAAAAAGCGCACCATAAACGTCGACAGAAAATGTGCCAACGGAAACTTTACCCTGCAAGGTACAAATTTTCGAGGTCTTTGAGAAAAAAGTTGTACGTTTGGTTCTTCTCATGCGCGAAACGGAACCATATGAAGGTTACACAGATCTGGGTAGGAAAGACATCTGAATCCTATTTCGAAGCGGCTATTTCGGAGTACACCAAACGGCTTGGCCGTTATGTGCCGTTTCAGATTATCTCTCTCCCGGACCTGAAAACCGGGGCAAAGATGGATATCGAAACCCAGAAACAGCGGGAAGGAGCGCAGATTCTTGCTGCTCTTCGCCCAACCGACGATCTGGTGCTTTGGGATGAGGGAGGCGAACAGTTCACCTCACCGGGACTTGCCAACTGGCTCTCCTCGAAGATGGTTTCAGGCGTCCGGAATCTGGTCTTTTGCATTGGCGGTCCTTACGGCTTTTCGTCCGATGTGTACAGCCGGGCCGGCACAAAACTATCTCTTTCGCGCCTGACCTTTTCGCATCAAATGGTTCGGATTATTGCTCTCGAGCAACTCTATAGGGCAATGACCATACTTAAAGGGGAGCCCTATCATCATGCCTAGCCTTCCGAATTTTGCACAGGCTCTTTTTTCGAAGCCTTTCAAAGGGCTTAAGTGGTTGCTCTTTGCCCTGGTTCCCTTGCTTTTGGGCCTGGCTATGGAGACCGAGATGCTTTTTCCGGGCTGGGCTGAGAAACGAGCCGCCTCCTTTCAGAAAATCTATCTCGAAAAGGAGCGTGAACTGAATCGGCTCATGTCGGGTTTTCTAAAAGATCCCATCCTGGGTGAGACCGGCGATCCTTCGCGGTTGTGGGATATACTGAATAGTCAGAAGACCGACGATCCATCACTGGCTCTTTATGTATACTACGGCGATAGCCTCTGTTGCTGGAACAACCATGTTATTCCCGTAGAGTCGAAACTTGCACAGATTTCGCCCGATCCCTCTTTTCATAAGTATGCAAATGTCTGGGCCGTAAACCGGCAGATCTCCTTTGGAAAAATTACGGTTTTGGGGCTGATTCCTATTAAATGGGTTTATCCCATCGAGAATAATCTGCTGAATAATGGATTCCCGTCCGATTTCGGGCTTCCGCCAACGGTCCAGATTTCGCGTAACGTACAATACGATTGTTACCCCATCTTCGACTCACGGCAGAACTATCTCTTTTCTTTGGTATTGGCGCCCGGATCGGGGTATGATAAGGCCAACACTGAGTATCCTGCCATTCTGTATCTGATTTCACTCTTTTTCCTGCTTCTCCTGCCGTTGCGAGCCCTGCACGATACGGCTCCCGAGAAGCGAGACCGAATGGTTCTCCTCTCCATTGCCGGATTATGGGTTGTACGAATCCTGATGCAGTGGTTCTCCTTTCCCAGGGTCTTTTACCGACTCAGCTTTTTTGGTCCCGACTACCTTGCTATTCCACCGCTGTTTCCCTCGATAGGCGATCTTTTTCTGTCGTTTCTGTTTCTCTTTTTTGGTGTACTCTATTTCTATTCGGGATTTACTATTCCCCGCCCCTCTTCCGAAACAGAATCCTCGAAACAGCTGCCTGCCAAATTCTTTATTGCCTGCTATCTGCTTTTCTTGTTCCTTTTCTTTCTGGGGTTTCTCGAAATTACCCGAAGTATAGTAACCAACTCTGAGTTTGCTCTCCAGTCTGATCAGATACAAGTTATCACGCTGTATGGCGTAACGGTGTATCTGGTGGTGGGGTTGTTTTTTGCCGCTTTTTGGTTGTTGTTCGACAAACTGCTCATATACTGCCGCTCTATTGTCCCTTTTTCTCAGTTTTTGCGTTGGTTTTTGGCCTTCACCTTATTGTCGATTCTGATAAGTAGCTGGTTCTCTCCATTGCAGGGAGCCATCATTCTTCTATTTTGGATTTTCTGGGGTCTGCTTATGGGATGGCTCCGACTCGCCCGCTCCGAACCTCTCTCTTATGCCGTTGTGGTTTTCGGAGTGGCTTTGAGTTCGCTGTTTTCCACTCTCTATATCTGGACCTGTACGGAAGAGAAGAAACGGGAGGAACGGCATGTTCTGATGCTTGATCTGGCCACAGAACGCGACTATATTGCAGAGTATCTCCTAACAGACTCTCTGATAACCGGCGACATGCCCAGAGATACCGTGCTTGCCTCGAAGGTGAATCTTGCGGTAGTCGATGTCGATGATATCCGGCGTTACATACAGCGGCGTTACCTTTACGATGGCTACTGGGATAAGTATGATATGCAGATTGTGGTATGCGGGCCTGCCGACACACTGGTAGTTGATGAGCTTTCCTGCAACTGTTTCGATTTTTTTAAAGAGGAGTTCTCTACACGAGGGTCACCCGTTTTGGGCACGCCCTTTAGTTTTCTCCAAAACCGAAACGGACAGGTTACCTATCTGGGCTGGATTGACTTCTCGGTGGGTCCGAAGCTCAGCGGCCGCTCATTCTTTTTAGAGTTAACCTCCAAGTTCCGGGTTAGTGAGCTGGGCTATCCTGAACTTTTAATGGACTCAAAGTCGCCTCAGCGCTCTTTCCTTGCCGCTTATTCGTATGCCAAGTATCACAATGGGATGCTGGTAGATCGGTTAGGCGATTTCGATTACAATCTGAAGCTCGATTATGGCGATTCGCTTCATCCAGGTGTCTTTGAGGAGGTGCGCGATGAGGTATACCGACATACCTATTATCTGGCCGATCCCACCGGTTCGACAGTGATTATTTTAACCGACAAGTATTTGAGAACCTACGATGTGTTGATTTCGTTTTCGCACATTTTTATGTTCTACTTCCTGGTGGTTTCGCTCTTAACCTTTCTCTTTCGCCTTCCCTTTTTGAGGAGTGGTATTGTGATGGACTTCCGAACCAAGATTCAATTCTCGATTGTTTCGGTGGTAATCTTCGGCCTCTCTCTGATTATGGGAGGAACCCTGGCGTTTCTTATCTGGCAGCACAACTCCAAGCACGAAGAGATCATTACCGATAAGATGCAGTCGATCTCTCTCGATCTGGGTCGTCACTTGGGTCCCTATGTTTGGGCAAACCCTTTGCGTTATCAGGAGGAGATTCGCACAGCGCTTGTCTGGCTTGCCAATGTCTATTTTGTGGATGTGAACCTCTATTCGGTCGATGGCCGATTGGTAGCCTCTTCACGACCGGAGGTCTTTCAGAGAGGACTTCTGAGTTCGCATATGAACGCCTTTATCTATAACCGGCTCATTCGTGAACGGGCCTATCAGGTCACTACCCGTGAGGAGATTGGTAGTCTGAAATATCTTTCTGCCTATATGCCGCTCATTAACGACAGCTTTGAGGCTTTGGGTGTTCTCAATGTGCCCTATTTTACCAAGCAGGAGTCGTTAACCCGGGAAATATCCACCCTGGTTGCTGCCGTGATTAATCTCTATGTGCTGCTCTTTTTGGTGACAGTGGTGATTTCGGTTCTCCTATCCCGGCAGATTACAATGCCTTTGCAGATGATTCAGCAGCAGTTCAGCCGTATCAGGCTAGGTCATGCCAACGAGCGACTGGTTTATGAGCAAAACGATGAGATTAAGGGATTGGTTTCCGAATATAACCGGATGGTAGATGAGCTGGCCAAAAATGTAGAGAAACTGGCCCGATCCGAAAGGGAGTCGGCATGGAGGGAAATGGCCCAACAGGTGGCACATGAGATTAAGAATCCTCTCACTCCCATGAAGTTGAGCATTCAGCATATTCATCGAGCCTGGGCTTCGGACGATGAGCGGTTTCCGGTTATGTTTCCCAAGTTTTCGCAACGTCTGGTCGATCAGATTGACCAACTCTCTGATATCGCCACCGCCTTTTCCCATTTCGCCAGTATCCCCTTTGTCCAGGTAGAACCTTTCCGGCTCAAAGAGGTGGTTTCCGAAGCCGTCGATCTCTTCACCTACGATCCGGTTGTCATTAACACCCTCTACAACGATTGCGATGAGCTGCTCGTGATGGCCGACCGCAAACAGATGCACCGACTCTTTGTGAATCTGTTAAAGAATGCGCTTCAGGCGGTTCCTCCCGAACGGAATCCCATCATTGAGGTGGAGCTGTCGCACATAGAAACATCCCTGTTGGTGAGGGTTACCGACAACGGAACGGGAATTGACGACTCGGTGGTCGATAAGATATTCCAGCCGAATTTCACCACTAAGACCAGTGGGATGGGGCTGGGACTGGCTATCGTGAAAAACATTGCCGAGACTGCCGGTGGGAAGGTCAGCTTTGAAACTACCCACGATCAGGGCACCACCTTCTGGGTTGAACTGCCCGTCTGGGTGGGCTGATTGCAGCAAAAGCGCCTGTTACGCCACACTAATCAGGAAGTAGCTCTTTTTCCCCTTCTGCCCTACCAGATATTTTCCGTGTAGCAACATTTCCGGGAGAATCTGCGTATCCGGAGCCGAGATCTTCTCTTTGTTCAAAGAGACGCCTCCGCTCTCGATGGCTCTTCTGGCTTCACCCTTCGAACCAAATGCTCCGCTGTGAACGGATAGCAGATCGAGAACCGGCACACCGCCGGCCAGTATACTCTTTTCGATGGTAAAACGGGGAACCCCTTCGAAGAGGGAGAGAAAGGTTTTTTCAGGCAATTTGCACAGGGTCTCTTTGGTTCCGGAGCCAAAGAGCACTTGAGAGGCCTCTTCGGCCAAACGAAACTCCTCTTCCGAATGGACCATAATGGTGATGGTTTTTGCCAGTGCCTTTTGCAGCGGCCGAAGATGCGGGGCAGCGGCCTGTTCGGCCGATAAAGTCTCAATCTCTTCGCGCGAGAATTCCGTGAAGATGCGAATATATTTTTCGGCATCGGCATCGCTTACGTTCAGCCAAAACTGATAAAAGGCATAGGGGGTGGTACGTTCAGGATCGAGCCATACGTTGCCTGATTCGGTTTTGCCAAACTTTCCTCCGTCGGCTTTGGTAATAAGCGGGCAAACCAATGCAAAAGCCTCTCCGCCTGTTTTGCGTCGAATCAGTTCGGTTCCGGTGGTAATGTTGCCCCACTGGTCCGATCCTCCCATCTGGAGCCGGCACTGTTTGTGTTCGTAAAGATAGAGGAAGTCGTATCCCTGAACCAGCTGGTAGGTAAATTCGGTAAACGACATGCCATCACGTTCCTCGCCCAGGAGCCGTTTTTTTACCGACTCCTTGCTCATCATGTAGTTTACCGTGATATGTTTCCCGATATCGCGTATAAAGTGGAGAAAGGTATAATCTTTCATCCAGTCGTAGTTGTTAACCATTTCGGCCACATTGGGAACCGGGCTTTCGAAGTCGAGAAATTTTGCCAGTTGGCTCTTTATCGCTTGCTGATTATGGCGAAGTGTCTCTTCATCGAGCAAATTTCTCTCCTGCGACTTCATAGAGGGATCGCCAATCATCCCTGTGGCGCCACCCACTAAGGCAAGGGGTTTGTGGCCGCAGCGCTGAAAGTGACGCAACATCATAACACCCACTAAATGTCCGATATGCAGAGAGTCGGCGGTAGGATCGATACCCAGATAAGCTGTTGTCATCCCCTGCGAAAGCATCTCTTCCGTTCCGGGCATCACATCGTGAATCATCCCACGCCACTTAAGTTCTTCTATAAAATTCATGCTAAATAGATTGACAATTCAGGCCGACAGGCCGTTAATGCTAAAATTCCGCCAAAGGTAAAAAACATAGCGCCCTTTACCAAACACAAGTTGTTGAACAGTATTGTGAATTATCATGAAATTACCTACATTTGCAACGTTTTAGTACAACTGGAATTCAGGGGACAGCAAGTCCCCTGTTTTTTTCTCCGGTATCGATCGTTTTTTTGCTTCAACGCTTTTGCCTATGATTACGAAAGAGCTTATTGAAGAAATAGTTGCCGGCCAAATCAGACAAACCACTATATTTGTGGTTGAGGTTACGGTGAGTGCTTCGAATCAGATTCGTGTTTTACTGGATACCCCTTCGGGAATCGCGCTCGACGAGTGCGTTCGGATAAGCAGAGCCATAGAGTCTGCGCTCGACAGAGACCAGGAGGATTTCGAACTGGAGGTTTCTTCGCCCGGACTTTCCGATCCTTTCCGCATCCTTCCGCAATATCTTAAGAATGTGGGACGTGATGTAGAGGTTTTGCTTACTTCGGGCACTAAGTTCAAGGGTACGCTCAGCAGTGCGGGAGAGAATACTTTCTCCATTACCTGTCAGGAGAAGGTGAAAACCCCCGAAATGAAGCGTCCGAAAATAGAAACGGTTGTCAGGGAGATTGCCTATTCCGACGTAAAAGCAACCAAAGTGATAGTGTTATTTAAATAATGATATACATAACAGACCCATGGGACAGAATCTTAATCTGATTGAAACCTTTTCGGAGTTTAAGGAATTAAAGAATATCGACCGTGCAACCATGATGAGGGTGCTCGAAGAGGTCTTTCGAAGTTTGCTGCAAAAACGTTACGGAAACGACAAGAACTTTGATATCATCATCAATATCGACAAGGGTGACTTCGAAATCTGGCGCAACCGTGAAGTAGTTGCCGATGAAGATCTGGAAGATGCCAATCTGCAGATAACCCTTTCGGAGGCGAAGCAGATCGACGAGGATTATGAGGTGGGAGAGGATGTTACCGACGAGGTAAAACTGGAAGAGTTTGGTCGTCGTATGATTCTGGCCCTTCGTCAAAACCTGGCCTCCAGAATTCTGGAACTCGAAAAGGGAAATCTCTATGCCAAGTATAAAGACCGGATTGGCGAGCTGCTTACCGGTGAGGTGTATCAGGTTTGGAAGAGGGAGACACTTATCCTCGATGATGAGGGGAACGAGCTGGTACTTCCCAAGTCGGAACAGATACCCTCCGATCACTACCGTAAGGGCGATACCATTCGTGCGGTGATTGCACGGGTAGATATGAAGAATAACAATCCGGTAATTGTACTTTCCCGTACCTCTCCCATGTTGCTCGAACGGCTGTTCGAGCAGGAGGTGCCTGAAATCTTCGACGGTTTGATTACCATTAAGAAGATTGTCCGGGCTCCCGGCGAAAGGGCCAAAGTTGCGGTTGAGTCGTACGATGAGAGAATCGATCCTGTTGGCGCTTGTGTGGGGATGAAGGGTTCGCGTATTCAGGGTATTGTTCGCGAACTTCGGAACGAAAACATCGATGTGATTAACTTTACCAATAATCTTCAGCTATTTATCTCACGGGCACTCAGTCCTGCCAAAATCACCTCCATTAGGATCAATGAACCCGACAAGCGGGCAGAGGTCTTTCTGAAAGCCAGTGAGGTATCGCTGGCCATTGGGAAGGGAGGATTGAATATCAAGCTGGCAGGTCAGCTTACCGGATACGAAATCGATGTGTATCGTGAAACCGAGGGCGAAGAAGAGGAAGATGTGAACCTCGATGAGTTTGTCGATGAAATTGATGCATGGATTTTGGATGAATTGAAATCGATTGGTTGCGATACGGCAAAGAGCGTATTGAATCTTTCGGTGAACGACCTTGTGAAGCGGACCGATCTTGAAGAGGAGACCGTAAAGGAGGTTCTTCGGATTCTCCGCGAAGAATTTGAATAAAAAGCAACGGCTTCCGGGAATCTACCGGTTTGGGAATGAGCACAATGGCGTGAGCCATCGGAAACAGAAATGAAACAACGGCAACAAAGAACATATGACGGAATTTAAAGCTACACGATTAAGTAAATTGGCCTCGGAGTTTAATGTGGGGATCTCTACCATTGTAGAGTATCTCAGGAAGAAGGGTCACGAAGTGGACCCCAATCCCAACGCTAAACTGGCTCCGGAGATGGTTGCGCTTGTCTCGAAAGAGTACAGCACCGATCTTAATGTCAAGAAGGAATCCGAACGCATTGACCTGCCCCGGGTGAAAAGAGACAAAGAGAATGCTCCTGCCGATAAGGATGATTCTGCCGATACCGACGACGGATTTTCCGGCGAGGTGTTTGTGAAGGATTTTAATGCCCGTGGGAATAGCCCTGCACATGACCCGAAAGAACGCAAAGAGGAGAGTGTGCCTCTGCTTGCAGGGCCGAAGATTGTGGGCAAGATGCCGCTCGACAAACCCAAACCGAAAGTTGTACCCACAGCGGGTACTCTAGAGAGCAAACCTGTTAAGGAGGTTCAACCGGAGTCTCCCCGTATCCCTTCTGTTCAGCCCGAATCGCCCGTTACTCCCCAGCCGGTGGCCGAAAAAATCGTCCCGGTAGCTGAACCGGTAGCAACTCCTGCAGTGGCTAAAGAGGTTGTTGCCGATGTCACTCCACAGGCTCCGGTAAAAGCTGTTGAGCCTTCCGTTGTTGAGGCTGCTGCAAAACCTTTACCCGAGGAGAAGCCTGTGGATGTAACTTCGCAGAAGAATGTACTTCCGGAATCGGTGTCAGCCCCCGTAGTTGAAGCTGAAAAAGAGGCAAAGGCCGCAGAACCTGCTGCGCCGCCAACCGCTGCGCCTTCCGGCCAGGGCATCGTGGTGATTGGGAAGATGGATCTTGATGCACTCAATCCACGCACGAAGCCTGAAAAAAAGGGTCGTATGCAGACTCCTCCGGCAAAGCCCGCACAAGCCCGGGAGGCTTCGCCTGCATCGCCTGCTAAACCTGCCGGTCCTGCCGCTTTGCAGTTGCCTTCAGCTCCCAGGGAGGCAGCTGAAGCCGAAACCTCAACAACTTCCGCACCCGCAGTTTCCGGGTCGCCCGATAAAGACGAGAACTTCATTCATCTGCCTAAGGTTCGGCTTGAGGGGCCGGTCATTAAAGGGCGAATGGAGTTGCCGGTCGAACGTTCATCGGGATCGTCGGATGTTGACAAAGCCAAGAAAAAACGTAAAAGAATTCGCAAGGATAAGGAGAAGGTAGCCCAGGCGGGGAAACCGGTACCAGGAGCTGTTATCGATAAGAAACGCGAGCCACGCACCGATGCCGCAGGAAAGAACAAGAAGAAAACGACCGGTTCACCCGCCGGTGCTAAAAGACCGCTCAGGCAGGAGGTTAACACCGAAGATGTTCAGAAACAGATTAAAGATACCCTTGCCCGACTTACTGCCAAGGGAACCAAGTCGCGTACGTCGAAACATCGCCGCGACAAGCGTGATGCTTTCACCCTTCGTCAGGCCGAAGAGGAAGAATTGCAGCAGCTCGAAAAAAATATTATTAAGGTAACGGAATTTGTATCGGTGAATGAGTTGGCCACCATGATGGATGTGCCGGTTACCGAAGTGATCTCTACCTGTATGAATATGGGCCTTTTTGTCTCCATTAATCAACGTCTTGATGCGGAGACCATGGTCCTTTTGGCCGATGAGTTTAACTACAAGGTAGAGTTTGTTACTGCCGAAATTCAGGAGGCCATTCAGGTTGACACCGATAATCCCAAGAATCTCGTTCCTCGCCCACCCATTGTAACCGTGATGGGGCATGTCGACCATGGTAAAACCAAACTGCTCGACTATATCCGACATGCGAATGTAATTGCCGGAGAAGCCGGCGGGATTACCCAGCATATTGGTGCCTATGCCGTGAAACTTGAAGATGGCAGACAACTGACCTTCCTCGATACTCCCGGTCATGAGGCGTTTACTGCCATGCGCGCCCGCGGGGCAAAAATCACCGACGTGGCCATTATTGTGGTAGCTGCCGATGATGGCGTAAAACCGCAGACGATAGAGGCCATTAATCACGTTTCGGCCGCAGGCGTACCCATAGTTTTTGCCATTAACAAAATTGATAAGCCTGATGCTCATCCCGAAAAGGTAAAAGAGGAGCTGGCTCAGATGAACTATCTGGTTGAAGATTGGGGAGGAAAATATCAGTCGCAGGATGTTTCGGCCAAGGCCGGACTTAATGTAGGATTACTGCTCGAAAAGGTTTTGCTCGAGGCAGAACTGCTCGAATTGAAGGCCGACCCGAAAAAGAGAGCCCATGGCGTAGTCATTGAATCTTCACTCGACAAGGGTCGCGGTTTTGTGGCCACAGTTCTGGTGGAAGGGGGTACCCTTAATACGGGTGATGTAGTTTTGGCCGGGAATCATACGGGTGCCATTAAGGCCATGTATAATGAAAGAAATCAGCGGATTAACTCGGCAGGTCCTGCCACTCCGGTTCTTATTCTCGGTCTCGACGGAGCTCCTCAGGCAGGTGATCTCTTTAACGTGATGATCGATACACGCGAAGCGCGCGATATTGCCAATCGACGGACCCAATTGCAACGCGAACAGGGCTTACGTACCAAGAAGCATATTACACTCGATGAAATTGGTCGTCGTATTGCTATTGGCAATTTCCAGGAGTTAAACCTGATTGTCAAAGGCGATGTGGATGGCTCGGTCGAGGCACTTTCCGATTCTCTGATCAAGCTCTCTACCCCGGAAATTCAGGTGAACGTGATTCACAAGGCCGTTGGGCAGATTTCCGAATCGGATGTGTTGCTGGCAGCAGCCTCGAATGCTATCGTGGTGGGTTTCCAGGTTCGTCCCTCGGCAAATGCACGAAAAATGGCCGAAAAAGAGCAAATCGATATTCGTCTCTACTCCATTATTTATGATGCCATCGAAGAGATTAAGGCGGCAATGGAGGGGATGCTTTCGCCCGAAATTCGCGAAGAGATTATTGCTACCATCGAGGTCAGAGAGGTGTTCAAAATCACCAAGGTGGGTACTGTTGCCGGATGCTACGTTCGCGAAGGGAAGATTACCCGAAACTCAAAGGTGCGTGTTATCCGCGAAGGTATTGTAATCCACAGCGGCGAGCTGGGTTCGCTCAAGCGCTTCAAAGACGATGTGAAGGAGGTAACTACCGGATACGAATGCGGTCTTAATATCCATCATTTCGATGATCTGAAGGAGGGCGATACCATCGAAGGGTATCAGGAGGTAGAGGTAAAGAAGAAGCTTTAAGCTTCTTCTATTCTACCAATTTCTCGAAGTCGTTGGTAAGCGGTTCTCTCTTTTCGAAATCGAAGAGAGAGATTCTGCGAAGCGTGAAGAAGCTGGTCCAGTAGGTGCGCAGTGCAGAGATGTAGTCACGGCGCGAAGCATCCTTATCGGTATCGGCAATATTCAGGTCTGTTACCGTCACCTTTCCAATCAGATAACGCTGCTTTGTCACTTCGTAACTGCGCTGTGCAATGGTGTCGGCCTTGGCGGCAATCCGTAGCTGGTCGTCCTGCATATTGAATTGCATCACCTGCAGATAGACATTCTGTTCAAAATCGATCCGTTCCTGCTCGACAGTAGTTTGCACCAACTCCTGATTCGACTGTGCCATCTTATAGGTTCCTCTTCCCAATCCCCAATCGATAATGGGCACATTCAGGCTGATACTTACCCGTTGCTGATCGTTAGGGCGATTGTATACATCACCAAACCGTTGAGCCTGTTGTGTTAAGCCAAAAGAGGCCGAAAGGGTGGCATTTAATCCCCGCTGACTTTTTGCCTGTGCTACATTTCGTTGGGCCTCTTTCAGTTGTCGGTTCAACCCGATAATATCAGGGTTATTTTCGAGGGCCAGGCGAAGGGCCTGTTCGTATTCGACAGTAAGTTCGGGAATTTCCGGCTCGATAATCAACTCTATATCCACGGTTTCGTTGTACCCCAGGAACGAACGCAACTGCGATTTCCTGGACTCCAGATCTACGCGGGCGCGGTTGAGGGCCGAGCTGGCATTCATATAACGGAGCTCCATTTGCAACAACTCGTTTTCTGCAATAACACCGATGTTATATCGTCCTTTCGACAGCTGATACAGGGTATCGCTGTTTTGGTAGTTTGTCTGTTCGATGAGTAGATTGATTTGTGCCAAAGCCAGATCAAAGAAATGCGAGAGGGCTCTGGCGGAGACCTGTTCCATCGAGACAATGTAGTTCTTTTTGGCCTCTTCAAACCGGAGGGGCTCAATCTCTTTGTCCCATCTCAGACGGTTGAAAGCAAAGAGTTGTTGGGTAAACCCAATGCTGAAGGGGGTTGAAACATAGGTTTCAATTCCATTCTCGCCCATTCTTTCGGATCGTTCGAGCGACGAAGAGAGGGAAATGCTTCCTCCGGTAAGTCCGATATTTTGTCTGGCTGTCAATCCTCCCTGCAAGTACAGATTCTGCCGTTCTACATACACGTCGTCGCCGGTCTGGTAATCGACCTGACGATCGTATGCACGGTCGAAACGAGGCATGGCACTGGAACCGAAAGAGAGAGATGGCAGGTAGTTGGCCTTGAACGACCGATACGACCAGTAACTGGCCCTAAAACGGTGTCGTGCCGCAATGGCATCGGGCGACTGGCTCGAAGCAATTTCAATAACCTCCTTCATGGAGAGGCTTTTCCTGGTGACTTGCGCTTCGGCTACAGTTCCCGTCAGAAGGAGTGCGATAAAGACGAGGCGGACGATCCTGTTCATCATGCGAATCGGATTAGATGGATTACAGAAAGGAACCCGGCAAACGCTGTTCCTTTGTTATAAATTATTGATATACTGTTTATTATAGAATAATAAGCTATGGCCTTCGTACAAATCCTGGACAATTGTGTCCAGTTATTGTACGCTTTTCTACTCATAGCGAAGCGATTCGATGGGATCTCGCTCGGAGGCTCGTTTGGCCGGCGAGTAACCAAATATGATTCCAATAGAGGCCGACACAAAAAAGGAGATAATCACCGAAGAAACCGAAACGATGGTGAGAATACCGGTAAAATGGGTTATCAGGGCCGAAGCCACAACGCCCAGAATCACCCCCGCCAAACCGCCGGTGACACTGATAAATACCGCCTCCGAAAGAAACTGTACCACAATATCGGTCTTTTTCGCACCAATGGCCATACGGGTTCCAATCTCCTTTATGCGTTCCATCACAGAGGCAAACATAATATTCATGATGCCTATACCACCCACCAGAAGGGAGATTCCTGCAATGGCACCCAAGACTATGTTGAAAATCTCTTTGGTTCTTTGCTGCTGTTTTAAAAGCATCTCCGGAACGGTAATCTCCACATCGTTAACCTCACTGTGACGTCGGTTAAGGAGTCGGCTGATGATATCGACAGTGGGTTGCAGCTGCGCGGTTTCATGCACCTGCACTACAATTCGGTCGAGTTGGTGATAGTTGGTGTTTCCCGCCTCCGAAACAGGGGTCGACGAAACCATAACGCGTCGTCCTCCTCCTACACGCACGGCATTCTGCGACTTTTTACTCATAACCATGGCGCGGTTCTTAAAGCGCATCAACATGGTTTTGGTCGGGATATAGATATTGTCGTTAATTACGTTCACTCCCACATTCTGGCTGGCCGAGATATTGATGTTGTTCCGTTCGAGCACACCAATCACCTTGAGCCAGTTATTCCCAAACTTGATGTACTGACCCAGGGGGTTCGACTGGCTGAAGAAACGAGACCTAATGTTGGCTCCGATTACGCAAACCGGAGTGCCCGACTCCTCCTGCAACGATTCGAAATAGGTACCCGAATGCAGGGGAAGGTTGTACAACTCGAAATACTCCTTGGAAACGCCCACCAACTTAGCCTGCTCGCGGATACCGTTTTGCAGTACAAAAGAGTTCAAATAGATTTCGGGGCTCATAATTTTTATCGAAGGAATCATGCTTCGGATGGCTTCGGCATCGGCAAGGGTTAATCCTCTGGAAAACTTCTTGCTCTGTGCTCCACTCTTCGCCTCGTCCGATCCGGAACCCTCCGAATCCTCTTCGCTTCTCGGAAGAACAGGGGTAATCACAATGTTGTTTACCCCCACCATTTTTATCTGTTCCAGAATCTCCTGCTGAGCCCCGTTTCCTATGGCCATCATACTGATAACCGCTGCCACGCCGAAGATAATGCCCAATGCCGTGAGAGCCGACCGGAGCTTATTACTCAGAATCGACTCCATGGCTATCTGCATGTCATGGAAATATCGTTTAAAGAAATACAACATAATGTGGTGTTTTGAAAAAGGCTACTCCGGTTGCCGATCGCCCGATATGCTCAACGCCTCCATTTGTTTTCCTTCGCCCCGACGATTGGCCTCACTCTCCTTGCGAGCCGCTTCGAGCATTCGTTCGGCATTCCGTTTCTCGAGCTCTTCGAGAGCTCTTTTGGCTGCAGCACGTTTCTCCTGGATAATCGGAATCAACTCTTCGCCCACCAGTCGCATAGATTCTGCATCGTCCGGAGGAGTAAGCATCACCCATTCTCCGGGCTTGACACCCTGTTCTACCACTACCTCATTTTCGTTCGAGGCGCCCAAAACCACCACCTGTTTCCGTCCCGATTGTGTATAGACAACAGGAATACTGTCAATTCCAAAGATGGCCTCCAGAGGGAGGTAGGTTTGATTTGAGAGTTTATCTATAATAATCGTGTTGCTGGTGGTCATTGAGGGGCGCAGAATGGGGTCGTCGCCATCTACCTGAATCTCCACCTCGAAAACTTTTGCATCGGCATTGGGAAGTTGTTCTCCAATATTGGCCACACTGGTTACCACACCGGTAGCCTTCTTTTCCGGGAATGCATCAATCCCGATTCTCACCTTCTGCCCTGCCGAAACGCGGCTGATATCAATTTCGTTCACATAGGTTATGGAGTTCATAATCGACAAGTCGGGCAGGGTGGCTACGGTAAGATCCCAGGGGCTGACGCTCGATCCCACCTTTCGCTTGGTTCCTCCCCACTCTTTTTTGTAGATAACCATCCCCTTTTTGGGAGCCAGAATCTCGAATTGGTCCATAATTTCGACCAGACTGTTTTTCCGCCGAACCTGACGGTTCAGATTCACCTCGTTGTCGATGACCACCCCTTCGGCTTTTTTCTGTTCCAGAACATAATTCTTTTTGGCCTGTTCGAGGGCTCTTATGGCCTTCTCCATAGAAATTTGCGATTGTCGTTGCGACGCGGGAGGTTCGTAAATGGATTGCTCGTACTGAAGTTTTTTCTCTTCCACATCGTATTCCAGATTCTTTATCTGGTCGCGCAGATTTCGTAACGACATGGTGGTGTCTAAGATGGCCCTTTGCAGATCGACCTCCTCGCTCAATATGATATCGTCAAGGTCGCGCAAAGCGTTGAGCGCCTGGGTGCGGTCGAGTGTTGCAACGTAGTCGCCCGAATCGACGATGGTTCCTTCCGGTACCAGATCCTGAATTTTTATGGCATCGAGCCGAATCCCCTGTGCCGTCCGCAACTCAGCGGGTGCATTAATCAACTCGGAATTCTTTGCCTGAAGTTCACCGGTGTTTGTCACCGAAATTTCAAAGTCGCCCTGTTTTACTTCGGCGTACATGACCTCCACAGGCTTTGTACTGCCGCCTCCCAGCCAGATTACCAGAGCTAACACTGATAATGCTGCGCCCGTGGCCAGGATAATCTTTCTTTTTTGCATGTTAAAATGAATTGAATAGTATTTAGGTGATTGCGGCACGAAAATGTGCATCGTCCGGTTTCATTACTGTGGCGGCTCTTTTTTCGATTTCCTGATTACAATCTCCGGTTTATGCGATACCACCGAATAGGGAGGAACCGATTCGGTAATCCAGACATTTCCCCCGATAACAGAGTCGTGTCCGATTACCGTGTTTCCCCCTAAAATGGTGCTTCCGGCGTAGATAATGGTGTTGTCTTCGATTGTGGGATGTCGTTTAGTGCCCGAGAGTGATTTTTCTACGTAGCGTGCGCCGAGCGTCACTCCCTGATATAATTTGACATTTTTCCCGATAATGGTTGTCTCGCCCACCACAATTCCGGTACCGTGGTCTATGTAAAGTCTTTCACCAATAGTGGCTCCGGGATGAATATCGATACCGGTAGAACTATGGGCATACTCCGATATCACTCTGGGAAGAATGGGAATTTGCATTTTATAGAGCACATGCGCCATTCTGTAAATGGCTATTGCATAAAAGCCGGGGTAGCAAAGTACCACCTCTTCGCTGCAGTGTGCTGCAGGATCGTTTCGTCTGAAAACGTCGGCATCACGAAGGAGTCGGGTGTGAATCAGGGGAATCTCTTTGAAGAAGTCCGCTGTTATCTCCTCCGCCGCACGCTCACACTCACGCGCAATGGGCTGAACCAGTTGTGTGAACTCGTCCTGAATCTCCTCCCAACCCGCTTCAATCTGTCGCAACGACAACCGGTTTTGTTGCCGGATTGGAAAAAGCAGATTCATGAGATGATCAACGAACTTACGGGTTTCCATCAGCGACGGAACCTCCCTGCAGTAAACCTGGGTGGCTCTCAACAGTCGCTTGGGGAAAAATTGTGTACTCTCGGTCATACCCATTTTATTAGTGTTCACAAACCTACAAATATTAGTCCAAAGTTGATGATTTCAGCCGGTGAAAGCCATTTTGTATTGAAGGCGGCATCGTGTACTTTTGCCGGAACAATTGTGAAGCTGTGCAAATAGGTACTATCGATCTGGGAAATCTCCCGCTTTTTCTGGCTCCCATGGAGGATGTTACCGACGAATCGTTTCGGTTTGTCTGTAAAATGTTCGGAGCCGACATGATGTACACAGAGTTTGTTTCGTCGGACGGGCTCATTCGTGATGCTGCCAAAACGCTGCAAAAACTGGTTTTGCGCGATGAGGAGCGCCCCATTGGGATTCAGCTGTATGGCCACGATATGGCTGCAATGATCGAGGCCGCCCGGAGGGCCGAAACAGCCTTGCCTGATGTAATTGATCTCAATTTCGGATGTCCGGTTAAAAAGATTGCTAACCGGGGAGCCGGCGCGGGCATGTTATGTAATGTACCCTTAATGGTTGAAATGACTGCCGCCATTGTGAAGGCGGTGAAGGTTCCGGTTACGGTAAAAACCCGCCTGGGTTGGGATGAGAACAGTAAAAATATTGTTGAGATAGCAGAGAGGTTGCAGGATGTGGGAATTCAGGCCATCACCATTCACGGTCGTACCCGCAGTCAGATGTATAAGGGGGAGGCCGACTGGACTCTCATAGGAGAGGTGAAAAACAATAGCCGGATGCGGATACCCGTTATTGGGAACGGCGACATCTCTTCGGCCCGAATTGCTCAGGAAATGGCCAACCGTTACGGGGTCGACGGGCTGATGATAGGGCGCGCCACCTATGGCAGACCATGGATCTTTAAGGAGATAAAAAGCTACCTGCAGGAGGGCCGGCTTATCTCTCCACCCACAGTAGCCGAACGGGTAGCACTTGCTCGTATGCATCTGCAAAAATCGGTTGAGGTGAAAGGGCTGCCAACAGGAATCCTGGAAATGAGACGTCATCTTGCCCACTATTTTAAAGGATTGCCCCACTTCAAAGAGTATCGCATGAAGTTGGTTACCCTTAACGAAGTCGACGCACTGATAACACTCCTCGATCAAATAGCCGTTCACTATCAGGGATACGAATGGCCTGATGAGGAGGTGGTTTCCCCCTTAATACATTAGCGCACAACTGCGCTAATGTATTAAGGGGGAAGTGCTCTAATGCTCTAGTGCTGCGCTTCGCGCGAGTGTAACAGTGATGCAGTGATTTGAAGATCTGCTGATGTGCTGATGTGCTGATGTGAAGATGTGAAGATGTGAAGATTGGGGGGGCGTAGGATGTAGTAACCTCCAATCAGGCCGGAATCAATGGTCAATGGTAAATGCGCGAAGCGGGGGTGTAAAGAATTTTGTGTAAATGATCAGATAGCTGTTAACTCTGGTTATCA
>CAYVJA010000042.1:0-5602 GCA_964451605.1 uncultured Bacteroidales bacterium
GGATGCGCTGATCGACAATTCGTTCCTGGACAACAAAACCAAACGGATGTACAAACACTCATATCAGGAGCGGTTGGGAAGATTTCGGAGATAGAAGAGCCGAGGTTTATTGTCAATAGGGTATTGGGAGCCGACTTAATCCTATGCTTTTGGGTTAGACATATGAGAATGTATCACTTTCCAATTTCCTTTTATCTTTGAATACACAAAAGTCCAGGCAAATTCGCCAGTCAAAATGCGACCATCAATTACTTTTGCCGAATACGTTCCATGAGCGGTCAATAAGGCAATGTTTTCATTCGAGCAAAATTTATTTTGTTTATAATTTTTCGTGTCGCACATCCTTCACGGCTGCCAAATTACAAATATTTCGGATAGATTATCATTTATCTGTTCTCGTTTTTGAAAATAGTGAGCCCGCCCAATAAGCTTTGTATCAGATGAAAGCTCTTGGCAGCAACGAGGGAAATAAATTTGATGTATATCGCAATTAATCTAATAATTTCTATATTATTGCAGGTATAGAGTAATTATTACTATAATTGCAATGAATTGCAGGTATAGCGATAATAACCAACAAAATGAGATATGGCAAAGTTTCCAACTGTCTTGCATAGCAGAGACGCCTATATTGAGCGAATAAAACCGTTTATGCGTACACCTATTGTCAAAGTGATGATAGGCCATCGTCGTGTGGGGAAGAGTTATATTCTTTTCCAACTCATAGCGTTAATTCAAAAAGAAGAAAAGCAGGCCAACGTTATCTATATCAATAAGGAGGATATTGATTTTGTGAATATTCTCTCCTACAAAGAATTACACGAATACATCTCGAAACGATTGGTGAACAACCGTAAAAACTATATTTTCATCGATGAAATTCAGGAAATTGCCGATTTTAAAATTGCGATCCGCTCTCTTGCGCTTGATGACAATAACGACATATACATTACAGGAAGCAATTCCGAAATGTTTTCGAGCGATCTGGCAAATGAGTTGGGAGGCAGATATGTGGAGTTTCGGATTTATAGTCTGTCATATCTGGAATTTTTGAAATTTCACACTTTGCCAAACGATGATGATTCGATGGAGAAGTATGTCCGTTTCGGAGGATTGCCCTATTTGATTCACCTGCCATTTGATGAAGCGATAGTAATGGAGTATGTTCGTAGTGTCTATTCTACGATTGTTTTGCGAGATGTAGTAGAACGCAATAAGATACGCAACACCTCATTTTTGGAGCAATTACTTCGTTTTTTGGCAAATAATATCGGCAGTCTGTTTTCATCAAAGAGCATCAGCGATTTCTTGAAAAGTCAGAATGTAAAAATGTCACCGTCATTGGTATCCGAATATGCAGACTCTTTAGCTGAAGCATTTATTGTTCATCGTGTGGGGCGTTACGATATTGCCGGGAAAAAGTTCTTTGAACGAGGCGAGAAATACTTTTTTGAGAATATGGGTATCCGTAATGTGATTGCCGGATACAAACCACAGGACAGGGCCAAACGTCTGGAAAATATTGTTTGTAATCACCTGCTATTTTGCGGATATGATGTTAAGGTAGGTGCGCTTTCGACCGAAGAGATTGATTTTGTATGCACACGTGCGAATGAAACACTCTATGTGCAAGCGGCAGTAGAACTGTCGAAACCAGAAACCATTACCCGCGAATTTGGTAATTTGCTTAAAATAAAAGACAACTACCCTAAAATTGTCGTATCGGGCGAGCGTTCATTCGAGGATAGCTATGAGGGTGTAGCGCACATCTATATTCGCGACTTTTTGTCTTCTACCGTAACGTCTAAAATGACATAAAGGTTATACGTAACCATCATATTACATTCATTACGCTTTGATTCGTTCAATCAGCTCCAGGCACATCCGCCCGTTGTGATAGGGGCACTTCCAGAAGCCTGCCTTGTCGTTCACTTTGTCCTTCTCCCCTCCGGCCGATACCGACCAGTACCATTCACCCTGCTGGTTTGCTCATTAAGATTATACCTCCGGATTAATAAGACATTATTTTGGGCATTTCATCCAGGGTAACAATCAGATCGTGATGATAAATGCGTTTCAATTCAGCCTGATCGTATTTGCTTAGATGGCCTGTATGCCAAAGCATCCACCACGACCAGGTTACGCCCTTCGCAAAACTTTCATCAGGATCGGGAATGGTTCCACACTCATGGTAAGGAATAGGGGCTACTTTCCCGTGGATGCGCTCTATGGTGCTAAACATCTCCTGTTGAATTCCTTTTCCGTAAGAATCTGCACCGGCCATATCGTAATAGGCTTTCCCCGGATTAAAGTCGGCTTTTGGTGCGCCACAATGGCATAAGACCCAAATCAGGTTGTTTAAGCCCCTCTCCTTAGAAAAATAGGTAAACATGGTACGCCACAATTTTACAAACTGCTCTCCGGTTCCCATACCATACCAAAACCAACCTCCCTCAAACTCCTGCATGGGTCGCCAAAGTACCGGAACATGGGCATCTCTGAGCACTGTGAGGTGATCTGCAATTCTTTTCAGATCGGCCCACATGGCTTTGTTCTCCTCTGTCCCCTCTTGAAAACAACGGTCGATATCGATCTTCATTTTACTTTGTTCGTACCCTTCGCCTTTTGTAGGGGCACCCCAGTGCCACATAATGGTGGGAACACCTCCTTTTTTCCACCATTCAGTTGCCAATGCTATCTCGTTGGCATTTTGGTTCTCATGAATTAAATCGTGCCCGCGAAGGGCGGGATACTTACCGGTAATTTGATATACCGTCTCAATCTCATTAATCCCCCAGGGAGCCCACATCTGTCCCGATAAGGTTTTTTTCCCATACATGTCGAACATAAAATTCAACAAGGCTTTTGCCTCTGGCGATGCATTGGGTGTTACGGGGATTGCTGCATTTAACTGCCCAAGACCCAATAACAGGGCACATAACAGAAATTGCATTTTCATTCTTCTCATAAGGAAATGATGTGTGATGTGTGTTTACGTGCTCAATAGCTGCCGGTACGGCACTAACTATTTCTTACTGATAAGGGTGGCGAACGAAGCAGGAGGCAACTTTACCACTATGCTACCGTTTACAACGCTGACTTCCTGCACTTTTTCCATACCCTTATTTTCGTCGGTTACATACACATCGAAAGCGGAAACCCCTGCAGGAATACCCTTGATGGTAGTTTCTCTTTCGGCACCATTGTTTACCATATGTATGGCATATTCGCCACGGGCAATATTGCCAAAGGATGCGCAATTAATCTCTTCCTTATCGCACACAGTCGGAAGGGAGAATGCATTTTCGGGAGTTGAGGCCAGTTGTTTTACATTCCAGAACCGACGTGTGGGTGCCAGGGGACCTTGTGTTCCATAAATCCCCTCACCCTTTAGCAGAGAATAATCGGATGTCAATTGCCACTGCAGTATGGATAGGGGCTGACAAACCGCACAGAGGCGGACGTAGAGGTTAATCTCGTAAAGAGCAAACGTCTGTTCGTAGAATATTTGGGCATAACTATGGGCGGCAGCATCGGTGCTCCCTTCGCCAATAATCAGCGGAACATTCAGTTGCTGAGCTGCTCCGGCCCATTTTTTCAGCGTGGCGTCGTCGCATCCTCTCCATGAGTGAAAAGAAACGGCTCCAATATATTTGTGCGTTTCAGGGTCGTTCATTGCAGGAAGGATAAAGTCGAAAGTGGTGGCATCGGAGTTATCGCCCAGCAACATTCGTGTTGCCAAGCCGCACGAAGCCATGTAGGCGCCAAAGCCTTTGATAAAATCGGCATGTTCCTGAGCAGTATGAAAAACATTGATACCCAAATCCGACTCGTTAAACGAAAACATCTCGGCCTCAACGCCATAGTTTTGTTTCAGATAAACCAAATAATCGGCAATCGATTTGTAAATCTTATCTCGCTTTTGGCTATTCAGCGCATACCCCGACCGATACATGCCGCGATCGCGCCGATCGCGCTGAATGGCCCATCCGGGTGCTTGCCAGTCGCTGACAATCACCGGCATCCCCAACTTGGCCAGCTGCTGAGCCATCAACATCGATTTGTGGACATGATCGTTGAACTTACCCGATTTGGCTTCTGCTATAGGATCAGCATTTTCGTCGGGATGCCACAACTGCCAGGGCATCTCTACACGACCATAAGCAACCCGCATATTATCCAGACAATATTGGATTACCTGAGGGTCGGCCTTAGGATTTTGTAAACGGAAGTTCCCTCCAAACCCCACAAACAGCCTGCCCGGACTATTCGCATCGATGGTTATTTGGGCAGGCGAGTGGTCTATCTGGCCCGATGCGGTGATTACAATCTCCTTTTGATGTGTTTTATTCTTCACCAACTTCGGCCCCATGAGCGTTACTAAAACCTGAACCCCGGAATCGTCAGGCAATTTGCGAAGTATGATCAGCGACTTTGCATCAAAGCTCAGCTCTATCTGCCGCTTTTCCGATTCAATTCGGAGGCTGGTTACGGAATAGCTTTTATCCGACAGATCCGACACTTTTAGTGTTTTTGAACCGTTTAAACGGAAAGTGGCGTTTGCATAGTAACGGGCAGGAAGCGCCATACTGAAATATACCCCTTGAAGGGTGGTGTCGGCTTTTGCAGTGGCACTCACGCTGACTTTTGCAGAGCCCCTGCCATTTTCCTTCACCTGCTGAACAAACTGCACTCCACCCAAGTCGGTTTGTACGGTTTGTGTATCCCCTTCGCGCTGATATTTAGGCCTTTGCCTCTCCTTTCCGGTTGCATTGACGTTGGTCCAATTGCTTCCTGCCAATATCAGGCTGGTTTCGAACTCCATCAGTTGCCCCTCTACACGAATTCCGGTTAGATTGCCCCAGGCCATCACCTCGGTTTGGGCCTTCGAAGGATGGGAAACAGACAGCAGGGCAACGATGCATGATAAAAGTACAGTTGTTCTCATTATTTGATAGAGTGTTTAATCTTCATAGGTCACACTGAAGATATCGCTGTATCGGATACCGCTCTTTGCACAGTAAACGGCAACATCGCAAGGGAGTGTAACTGATAACAATGATAAGCACTATTTTTTATTTTCCCCTCACAAAGAATCGCCTGTGAGTTCCACTCTGTTTGCATGAACCGAGCATGTATTTCTCAAGATGAAATTAATGCTTGAAATACTTTTGAACTAATGCAAGCAGTTCGGTTTTGTTAACGGGTTTTTTATGCCCACCTCCGCGTAATGCTTCTGGCGGTCGTCGGTCAACAATATATAATCGCCCGGACTGGCAACGCCGTCAAGAACAACTTTCACCTTGGAAACCCCATCATGAATTTGGATTACCACAATGTGATATTCTGTATTCCTGTATCGGTAATGAATTGTGTAAGAATCCCAATCGGAGGGAACACAGGGTTCAATGTATAATTTGTTAATTTCCAGCCTCAAGCCGAGCAACGAGTCAATAATCAGCCGATACATCCATCCTGCAGAACCCGTATACCAGGTCCATCCTCCCCTGCCAATATGGGGCGAAAGAGCATATACATCGGCAGCAATTACATACGGTTCCACTTTGTATCGGACAACCTCTTCGGGCGACTTGGCATGATT
>CAYVJA010000042.1:5612-11264 GCA_964451605.1 uncultured Bacteroidales bacterium
ACCGGGTTAATCATGTTGAAAACTTCCCATGCTCTTTTCGTGTCACCCAGTTTTGAATATGCCATGGCTACCCATATGGCAGCATGGGTGTACTGGCCTCCATTTTCTCTGACTCCCGGAACATAACCCTTTATATAGCCGGGATTTAAATCTGACTTGTCAAAAGGAGGATCCAGCAGTTGCACCAGTGAATCTTCATTACGGACAAGTCGGTTATTGACCGACTCCATGGCTATCTGCAACCGATCCGGACTGCCTGCACCTGAAAGTACGGCCCAGCTTTGAGATATGGAATCAATCTGGCACTCATCGTTTTCTGCTGAACCAAGCGGCACTCCATTATCGAAATAGGCTCGTCGGTACCAAGCTCCATCCCATGCATTATTCTCAATATATTGTTGTATCTCCTTAGCGCCCTTGCTGCATAGCGCAACAAATTCAACATCATCTCTGGATTGTGCTACTTTAGTAAATTGATTCAGAATGTCAAAAAGGAAAAAACCCAGCCATACGCTCTCCCCTTTCCCCTGGTGCCCTACCAGATTCATTCCATCATTCCAGTCGCAGGTACCTATCAGTGGGAGGCCATGCCGGCCAAACCTGAGACCATATAGGATCGATCGCTTACAATGTTCATATAAAGACATCTTTACATCCGACCGAACCGGAAGGTCGTAATAGGAGTCGTCCTCCGCATTTACAGGGCGTCCTTCAAGAAAGTAAACCAATTCATTCAGGACTCCTGTATCGCCGGTTGCGGTAACGTAACGGCATGTTGCCAATGGCAACCACAGGTAATCGTCCGAACAACGGGTACGAACTCCTCTGCCTACAGGCGGATGCCACCAATGCTGGACATCTCCTTCAGAAAATTGCCGGCTCGCACAGAGAAGGAGATGCTCCCTCAGGATGTCGGGCCGGGAATGAATCAATGCCATTACATCCTGCAACTGGTCGCGAAAACCAAAGGCTCCTCCCGATTGATAAAATCCGGTACGTGCCCAAACCCGGCATGCCAGATTTTGATATAATAGCCATCCGTTTGCGAGTATATTCAGTGCCGGATCGGGTGTCTCTACCTGGACGGCGCCAAGGGTCTGGCTCCAATAATGCCATACTGCTTCGAGGGCTGAATAAGCAGCCCCTGAACCGCGAAAACGGCGTATCAGACTGTTCGCCTCCTCCAAATGGCTTCCTGAACCAAGCCTGAAAATGATTTCCCGTTCCTGACCGGAAGCCAGATCGAACGGCACCTGAATGGCCGCGCAAGGATCAAGGGCGACTCCATGTTTTCCGGACAATCGTGATCGCAACATGGCGTCGGGGTCTTTCAATGTACCGTTACGTCCAATGAATTCTGTCCGATCGCAGGTAACTGAAACGGATGGATCGTCGGTCTGCAAAAAAGCGACTCTATCGGGAAATTCCTGGAGATATGGGTTGGTAGCATAGATCACTCTAGTGCTCTGGTGCTCTAATGCTCTGATGCTCTGATGTTTTCATGATTTGCGTATTTAATGGATGATAGCTATGCAACGGCTATCTCCTTGAGCACAGCCCCAGCAAGCTGATATAGTACTTTACTTCTTTCAGTTTGATGAAAGATTTAGATAACTATCAGAGTACAAAAATGAGAAGAGTAAATACGGAAATCGTTACATATTCTTAGGAATATGTTACATCATTCGCGTCCACTAAAAATCGACAGTTTTCCTTTGAAAACACTAATAAATAGAGAATTACAGCCGAATAGAATTAAACGGACTTCAGTATTTACAGTGGTGCCGGTGTTTGGCCAACTTAGCCAAAGAGGTAACCCTTACGCAGGAAACGGAAGGGAAAAGCAGATAGAACCATTTGATACGGTGAAAACGAGTTGCTGTGGTTATACTAAATTAATAATCATTCTAATATCATTCTTTCCGTTAATGTCTTTAAAGCCATCAAGTTTCAGCACCACTCCGTTTTTTAAGGTCCAGGATAATATGATATATCCGTTTTCTCTTTCGGTCTTTTCCGGTTCTACATGGGTCTTTTCTGTGACGATTTGTTCTATTTCTTTCATTTTCAACACCCGTTGTTGAAACATGGAAGTTTTATCGCTGGTCATATTCGATGGGAAGCCTTGGCCGAATCGTACAGTTGGTATCCACTCAAGAAAGATGGCTTTAATAAGATGATTGTCTGTTGTTTCTAAGTATTCGGTTTTTTGCGTTATATAGAGATCTTCCACTTTGACAAACCGTTTGGTTTGTACATCCAGACCTAAAAAACGCTCCGGGTAATAGCCATTATGCGCACTGCTCGTTTTATCAACCTCCATATCTGTACCCTTGAAAGTTGCTTCGAGCCGGACGGCCTGCTCCATCGAAAAATTCGCAGGCCGGGTAAGAATGGTATCCAGCAATTGGCTAAACCCTTCATTACCAACATAAGGAAGTGAGTCTTGGTTGTGAATGAGATAACGGATAGCTATCTTGTTGTTCGCAATTTCCAGAAATCCATAGATATTGTTCTCCTCACGAAATTTTATAAATCGACTGCTCTTATCCAAATTCTCGCCGCGATAAGAATAATACCAGTTATAGGGTTGAAATCTCTTTCCTAAACTTTGCATCGGAATGAGTCGGGAATTCTCAATTTTACCGATGTAGGTTTGATCTTTGTCGGAATAGAGCTGAAAGAGTTGGTTGTTGGCCACAAACGATGTGATGATAGGATTATTGGGGCTTGTCGACCTATAAGGTGAGTAGGTTGTATCTTGGTACAGTGTGTGTGAACCCACAAGTGAAGTGGTTCCCTGAACAAATTTGCGGCCATTATCTGCCTCTACCGTTCTGTAGTAATAGGCCTGATCGGATGGCTTTAACTGTTTGGGGTCTTCAATGACCCGAACCGCTACAGTACCGGTTACATAATATTTCCCATTAAGCCTGTTTATCTGGGTACCGTTGGCACCTAAGATATATTCCTTACGGGTATTCTTATCGATAAACCATGTGGTTTCGCCGAATTCTCCAAAACTCAGATAGGTTATCGCAAAGTTTTCATCTTCATAGACTCTGTCGTCGACCTCCGATATTCTGTTCCATTTCTGTTGCGTAAGATCAAAATGAAAACTCTCATGTTCTCTATAGGTTTTCGCAATCAAACTGTCGTTTCTGATGAAAAGGTCGAAATAGCTAGCTCGATTAATCTCTTCGGGAACTTCAACCTTGCCTGTAATCTTCCCTTTGTCGGAAAAGATCAGAAAGAATGCATTCGATGGTTGGATGGCGTATAAGCTCCTTTCTTTCACATAGCATTAATAGTGGTTGTTAAACTTAACAGCATGGGTCAAATCAATTCTGGTGGCAGGTTGGGGTATGTTTTTAATGTCCAAAAAGATGGTATCGATAGACACATCGAAAGTTTGGGCACGTAAACCTGGTTGTCCAAAAAGGACGAAAATCAAGATGACGATAATTATCTTCATGACAGAATCATTTTGTCAATACCAACAACCAAATTACAAATATTTTGGATAGATTATCTTATAGGTTTTTATGTTTTAGAACATATTGAGCCTATCCAACGCCCTGTGTAGACACCAGTGCGGCAATAAAAACAAATGAAAATATACTCAATGCAAGATTTGCCGATTTTGTCATCTCTATGATTATCCATTACTCATGCGTGTCTGATCGTTCAGCCAAGTCGTTAGTTTTTTCACGATGGCTTTTGTAGCAGGTACCGGTATCTGGAGATTGTCTCCATATCGAATAACGGTTCCCCCAAAGATATCTACTTCGTTTATTCTACCTTTCGATTCAACATCTCGTTGAAACGAAGTCTTTGTGTGGTATGGAAATTGTTTCGCTTTGTGTAACGAAATGGCAACAATCTCAGAACTCAATGGAATGCGTAATCGTTTTGCGATGCTTTCGATTTCATACATGATGGATTTTGTAATCAGGCTCAATTCCGAATCCTCGAGTATCGCACCCAGTGTTTTATCGTATGTGGCTGCTACCAATCCATAAGCAGCAATAAACATGAACTTTTCCCATATCGCCACTTGCACGTTCTCTTCCCATGCGAAACTAATCTTAGCCTCCTGCAAAATCGTCAAGAGGTATTCGGGATAGAACTCCGGAAACCTGGGGTCGGCCCCAAGTACAATCTTACTGTTTCCCCCGTTTTGCAGAATCACTCCGGGGCTCTCGATATGGGTTCCGATGTAGACACATGAGGACAGCACGATGGCGGTGGAAAGATGTGCCCTGATTCTGTCATATATATCAACGCCATTCAACAACGGCAGCACGATAGAACCGGGATGGGTAATCGTTGCAAGATCTTGAGCGGCAGAAGCCAGATCGTACCCCTTTACCGATAAAACAATGATATCGCAAATGGGCAGATCGGATATGGTATCGGTACAGATAGATGGCGATACATTCACCATCTCGGCTCCACCACTCTTTTTAAGCGTTAACCCACTCCGGCAGATGGCCTCCTTGTGTGCACCTCTTGCAACGAAGCAAAGGGTATGCGCTAAAGCAAATCGGTGCGCAATCAGCGCACCGAAATAGCCTCCAACCCCGCCAACGCCATAAAAACAGATATTCATGCGCGGTATCTGGTTGCCTGTATGTATGCCAGGCAAGGTTAATTATTGTTTGCCGTCTCTCCTACCCCTCTGATGACAATGGGATAAGCTTTGCTCAGATTATCCTTGGTCTTGGTAAGCACCCGAATCACATTCACATGTAGGTTCTCCTTTGCATCGTCGAGCTTTTGCACCTCAATTTTTAGGATATAGTTCTCGTCGACCAAAAAATTATCGTAATCGCCCGTAACAAGGCTATTATTGATATAAAAAATGGAAGGCGAAGGCAGTTCGTATTTCGTTCTTAACGCCGACAAGGAGATGCTTGCCGGGGCATAACCGGCCTTCATGAAAATCTGCATGCTACCCTTATACTTAATCCCATCAACTATCACCTCCCTATTGTCGGCTCGAACACTATCGATGGCAAAATCATTTACCGCAAAAAATGCCGTCTGGGATATAAACTTCCCATTCACGAAACATGCAGTTTCACCGAGGGGACCCACGGTATCTGCCTTCGAGACCCAAAGGGGCTTATCGAGTTTTGCTGCATAATAATCCCCCAGTGCATTCGTGCTTTTTTCGCCCACCTTTTTAACAACTACTACTTTCTCCTCTTTATCCTGATTCTCCTGCCCGAAAGCCGATAACGTGCAAAAAGCGATTGCTACACATGCCAATAGTTTCATAATCAGTAATTTTAAGTGACTAACTCAGATACAACTGACAATACAAATGGATATGACGGGTATTACTTGGTATTACTTTGCTTTACTTACCTCTATAACGGCATCGAATGCCGGTTTGGCTTTCAACTGGCCGTCGAACAACAGGGCATCCTGTCCTCTGCGCCACGAACGGGTATCGCTAAGTCCCCAGAAGGTTACACGGTCGATTACTTTTTCATGACGCATAAAGATTTCGAACAACTTTTTGTACACCTCGGCCTGTTTCTGATAGTTCTCAGCCGGGATTTTTCTTTCGCCCTGAGCTACGCCAAAAGCACCGCTGTTATCGCCGGTCGAAGTCACGTCGAGTTCGGTAATAGAGACTTTCAG